>JBJTOA010000078.1:0-3583 GCA_046074285.1 Micrococcales bacterium | reverse complement strand
TTGCGGCTAATAAGCGCAATACCTTCATCATCATTGGCCTTTTCGTTGGGCTCATTGCAGGTATTTCGCTTTGGTGGGGTTATGCCAGCGGTAACGGTTCTTCGGCGCTATTCATCATCGGTTTCGTAGGAATATATACGCTGTTTCAGTACTTCGCTGCGAGTTCACTTGCCGTGATGATGTCTGGGGCCATCGAGATTCAAAAGAGCGATAACCCGAGACTTTGGCGAACTGTTGAGAATATCTCGATTTCGCAAGGCATGCCAATGCCAAAGGTTTATGTAATCAACGACCCGGCACCGAATGCATTTGCCACCGGGCGCGACCCGAAGAATGCGATTGTTGCGGCGACCACCGGCTTGCTCGACATCATGAATGACTCTGAGCTTGAAGGCGTTATGGCGCACGAGATGGGTCACGTAAAGAACTACGATATTCGAGTTTCAACGATTGTCTTCGGTTTGGTTTCTGCGGTTGGCATTTTGGCCGATATGGCTCTTCGTGCGGCATTTTTCTCGGGTAACAATCGCAACAGCAAAGACGATGGCTTTGGCTTGATCATGATGGTGGTTGGTCTAATCGCTTGGATTGTCGCCGCGCTGATTGGCCCAATCGTTGCAGCTGCGGTTTCGCGCCAGCGCGAATACCTGGCAGATGCAACCGGTGCCGAAATCACCCGCTACCCAGATGGCTTGGCTTCTGCTCTGCAAAAGCTGGGGGAGTATGGTCGACCAATGCGTCGAGCTTCAACTTCGATGGCGCACATGTATATCAACGACCCAATCAAACCTGGTTTGGTAGAACGAGTATTTTCAACCCACCCACCGATTCCCGAGCGCATTCAGCGCTTGCGCTCTATCGGTTCAAAGTTCTAAATAGTCGCTTAGGGTTCCAACTTTTTCGTTGGTGATATTCTCTAGGCCTTGCCAGCTTTTCGCTTCTCTAAGGGTTTTACTCAGCGCTTTGCCGGCACTTTTTAGTTGCGCTTCGCTGAGCCAAGGTTCAGCCCAGGCGGTTTTAACTTCGAGAGTGCTTGTCTGGCGGTTGCTCTTGAGGTCTATGCGACCAATAAGTTTGCGATTGTGAAGAATCGGCAGGGTGTAATAGCCGTAAATGCGTTTTGGTTGCGGGGTGTAAATCTCAATCAGATATTCAAAATCAAAAAGTCGCTTGGCTCGATCGCGGTTCCAGACCAGAGGGTCAAACGGGCTGAGTATCGTGGTTGGATTACGGTCGGCGTCTTCTTTAGCGTTTTCAAGTTTTTGCTTTGAGGTCGGTGTTAGGTAGGCGAGGTCTTTCCAGCCTTCGACCTTAACTTCGATGAGCTTGCCCTGATCAAGTAGCTCTTGAAGTTTCGGTTTGCTCTGGGTGAGTGGCTGCCGATGGTAATCGACGATGTCTTTAGCAGTTGCAATCGCCAGGGTGTTTGCGCCATGCATAAGCAGATCAAGTTGAGCTTGATGCGGGTCTTGCGTCTTCAGTTGTTCGAGAATCTTTATTGGCAGCACTTGTTCTGGCAGGGCATAGGTTCTTGAGAATCCCTGTCTCGGTGCGCTGGTGAGATCGCCAACCATGAAAAGGTATTCGAGGGCGGTCTTCACCGGGCTCCAGCCCCACCAGTTGCCTCGGCGTTTGTTCTGGTCGTGCTCGATTTGACTCACGGTCATAGGGCCGTTTTTGGCAATCTCGTTCTTGATGAAATCGACAAGTTCATGGTTCTCGCGATACCAGTCGGCCCAACTCGATTTGCGGTCGCCGTTGCGGCTGGCATCCATGCGGTATTTATAAAGACTCAGGCGATCGGTAGGAATAAAACTTGCTTCGTGAGCCCAGTATTCAACGACCTTGGTTTGGTTGATGAGGTTGGTCAGCTCTTGTTTATCGAACTTGCCGAGTCTTGAAAATAGCGGCAGGTAGTGAGCGCGTTCGAAGACATTCACCGTGTCGATTTGTAGAAGGCCCAGATGGTTGATGACCTGTTCGACTGTTTCGAATTTTGTGCGAAGCCCAACGCCTTCGAGTGCGAGCATGCGTGCTTCGTGGGCACTTAACTCGAGCATCGATTACCTTTCGCAAACTAGACTTCTAAGAATAGGGAAAAAGGAGTAATCATGTCTGCGTCTGAGACCCATCAGCTGACTCTCGAGGCCTTTGAGGCTGCTCGCGAGATTGTGGGTCAGATTGCGATTGAAACTCCTGTGCTTCGCTCGAACTACCTAACCGAGGTGCTCGGTTCTGAGGTTGAGTTGAAGGCCGAAAACCTGCAGCGCACTGGTGCATATAAGTTGCGTGGCGCTTATAACCGCATGAGCAAACTCAGCAAGGATGAACGCAAGGCCGGTGTGGTTGCCGCTTCAGCAGGAAACCACGCACAGGGTGTTGCTCTGGCAGCCACCAAACTTGGCATCAAGGCAACCATCTTCATGCCCGCCGGTGCATCGCTGCCGAAGGTTCAAGCCACTCGTCACTATGGCGCAGAAGTTGTTTTGATCGGCGCAAACTTCGCTGAGGCACTCAAGGCAGCCCAAGATTTCGCCGCTGAGCAAAAGGCTGTTTTCATCGCGCCTTTTGACAACCTAGACATCATCGTCGGTCAGGGTACCGTTGGTCTAGAGATTCTCGAGCAGGTGCCTGATGTTCAGAACATCGTGGTTGCCATCGGTGGCGGCGGTCTGGCAGCCGGCGTTGCAACCGCGGTTAAACTCAAGGCCGCTGCTAGCGGTCGCAAGGTAAAGATTTACGGTGTGCAATCAGAGCACGCTGCTGCTTACCCGCCCTCACTGAAGGCAGGCAAGCTGGTTGAGATTCACACCTCGCCAACCATCGCCGACGGCATCGCGGTTTCAAAGCCGGGCAAGTTGCCGTTCGACTTCATCAAGCAGCACGTTGAAAAAGTGGTGACCGTTAGCGATAACGAAATTGCTAAGGCCATGCTGACTCTCATGGAGCGCTCGAAGCAGGTGGTTGAACCTGCTGGTGCAGTTGGTGTTGCAGCCATCATGTCTGGCGCGCTGAAGCTCAAGGGCAAGACAGTGGTTTTGCTTTCTGGTGGCAACATCGACCCGCTGCTTTTGCAGAAGGTGATCCAGCACGGTCTGGCGGCATCCGAGCGTTACACCAACATCTCTGTGATGTTGCCTGACCGCCCAGGTCAGTTGGTGAAGACCGCTGAAGCGATTGCTGAAGCTGGCGGAAACGTGATTGAAGTTCGTCACACTCGTCAGGGCAACGCTTGGCAGATTTCAGAAGTTGAGCTGAACCTGAGTGTTGAGACTGGCGGTCACGAGCACCGCGTGAAGGTTTTGAAGGCCCTCAAAGATGCCGGATTGAAGCCACAGCTAAATGAGGATCGCGAAAGCTAAAAGTTTAGAAATCGAAGTGGCGAACGCCAAGAATTTCGACTTCAAACTCGCGACCGTTTGGTGCGTAATAAGAAACCGTCTCACCAACCTTGTGACCAAGGATGGCCGCGCCTAGCGGGCTCTCTGGGCTGTAAACGTCAATCGGGTTCGGGTCGTTTTCGTCGATAATCTCTGAGCTACCGAGTAGGAACTCCATCTCGTTGCCGCGCAGGCTCACGGTG
>JBJTOA010000077.1:0-4293 GCA_046074285.1 Micrococcales bacterium | reverse complement strand
CCATTTTCGCCCTTGACCACCAGGTGGTCATTCCAAACTTTTTCGGCCAAAGTCAACGGCTGATTTGTCATAAAAACCTCTATTTGCGCGAAATCTAAGTTTACCAACCGAGAGGTTAGGCTGAGGAGTATGGACCAAGCCCAACTGAGCAAATTTCAGAGAAAAACCATTCGGGTTCTAATCACCGGGCAAGCTCTTAGTGGCTTTGGTCTTGGTGCAACCGTATCGATGGGTGCCCTTCTCAGCGAGAAAATAGCGGGCACGGCAGCCGCATCTGGTGCCGGCGCAACCTTCAACACTCTCGGTGCCGCAGTCTGGGCGCTTATCCTCTCGCGCATCGCAGTCAAAGCTGGCCGCCGAGTTGCTCTTGCTTCAGGCGCCGCATTAGCAATCTCAGGTGCCGCAACCATTATTTGGGCGGCAACCTTGGTGTCTTTCCCGCTGCTCGTGGTCGGAATCTTCATGCTCGGAGCAGCGAGCGCAACTGGCCTGCAAGCTCGCTTTACCGCAAACGATGTGCCGAACCCAACCCGCGCTGGCCGCGATCTTTCGATGGTGGTTTGGGCAACCACAATCGGCTCTGTGATCAGCCCTAACCTGCTATCGGTCGGCGATGAAATTGGGCAGGGCATCGGGCTTCCCCAATACACCGGCCCATTCCTGCTAACCATGCTTGGCCAAATTCTCGCTACCGCAGTTTTCTGGTTCGGCCTGCGACCAGACCCGCTAAAAGTCGCCCGCGAACTCGACAAGAGCGAGCGCAAAGTTTCGCTCAAGTCTGGCTTTCAAACTCTCAAGCGCAATCGCACGGCGCTCTTTGCGGTGTTAGCGATTGCCCTCAGCCACATGGTCATGGTCGGTGTAATGTCGATGACCCCGGTTCACATGGAAGGCATGGAATTCGGCCTGGTCATTATCGGCTTCACCATCAGCCTTCACGTTGCCGGCATGTACGCCTTCTCGCCACTGTTCGGTTGGCTAGTCGACAAGCTCGGCAGCATCCGTGTGATTTTGATTGGTCAGTTCACCTATTTCGCAGCGCTCTTGTTCGCAGGTCTTGGCTCTCATGATCGAGTGCTAATCACCATCGGGCTTTTCTTACTTGGCCTCGGATGGTCAGCTGCAACCGTCGCTGGTTCTGCCCTGCTGTCGAAGTCTCTGCAGATTCACGAAAAAGCCAACGTGCAAGGTATCAGCGACTCGTTCATGTCGCTTTCCGGCGCAATCGGCGGCCTGCTCGCTGGTGGCATCCTTAGCTTGATTGGTTATACCGGTCTCAACTTTGTGGCCTTCGTACCGGTAGTTGGCGTGTTGCTTCTCATGGCACTCAATCGGAAAACAAAGTAAGCGCCTAGATTTTACGCTGGGATGAACCCTTGACTTTACTTGCATTCAAATGCAATATTTGAATAGAAAAAGACGCATTCTAATGCAAGGAAATCTTATGGCGAAGTCAGTGTTCACTCAGCAAACTTTACAGGCGCGCATTTCGCTAGACGCAAAGTTACCGGCCTTGCGAAGTGCTGCAAAAATCCTTGCAAAGCCACGTGGCGGCTGGATTCAGACCGTGCGAACGTCACTCGGGATGTCTGCTGCAGATCTGGCACACAGGTTGCAAGTCACCCCATCCACTATTCATCGCCTAGAAAAAAGCGAAATCGCTGGGACCATAAATCTGGAATCGCTCGAAAAGGCTGCCGACGAGCTCGGCTGTGAAGTTGTTTATGCTCTTATCCCGCGTCAAGCAATTGAAGAGATCGTCAATCAACGTGCTCTGAAGTTGGCTAGACAAAAACTAAACGCTACGCAGTTGACTATGGGTCTTGAAAAGCAGGCTCTGCAACTCGATGTTCTTAACAAACTCGTAGAGCAAAAAGCGGCAGAAATAGCGCAGTCAAGAGAGCTTTGGAAAGTCGAAGCCTAAGGTGTCGATTGACATTTTTGGCAGCGAACCAGAAGGCTCTACGCCACTCAAAGACGAAGACTACTTTGGGCTGAAGCCGAAATGGGTTGCGACTCGTGACGATCTCAACCAGGCGGAAGCCCAAAATATCCTCGTGGCTTCTGAAAAATATCTGCGCACACCGCTCGATGCAAAGACAATTCTCGACGACCACTTCGTTAGGAAACTGCACGCCGATATGTATTCAAGAGTTTGGAACTGGGCAGGCACCTATCGAACGGTCGAAACTTCAATAGGAATTGAGCCACGACTGATTTCCGAGTCAGTCTTCACGCTCATGCAGAATGCAAGGCTCTGGGTCGCTGAGATGACTCCGTCAGCGATTGATGTAGTTGTTTGCGAAATCCACCATAAGCTCGTGCAAATCCATCCGTTTCGAAATGGAAATGGTCGAATGTCTAGGATGTTTGCTGACTTGCTACTGATTTCCCTTGGGCAACCTGCCTTCAGCTGGGGCGGTGGCACAGAACTCGAGACGGCATCAAGTGCAAGAACAATGTATATTTCGGCATTGCGGAAAGCTGATGCTGGAGATTTATCAACGCTTTTATCTTTTATGAGGCACAGGGTTTAGCCACTAGGGGTTAAGTGCGAAACTCGCACCTGAGAATAAATTCAATCAAGTGCGAGTGCGTGATCCCAAGGGGATTTGAACCCCTGCTGCCGCCGTGAGAGGGCGGTGTCCTAGGCCGCTAAACGATGGGACCCTAGTGTTTCTCCGAAGAGCAACCTGTCTATTCTGCCACAGGTTAGGCAGCAGGTGCAAACACCAAAAGTGACATTGGGTTCACCGTTGCAGTGACTGGGCCGATGCCAACCTCTTCGCCTTCGGCATAAACCGGCATTGGTCCCGAGTCGAGCTTGAAGCTCTTGCCTCGAACGATTTCAACCTTCGGGTGCGTGACGTGTTGGCCGGTGAAAACTCTTGGGAAAAGTCTTAGTAGTTCAAGTTTTGGCAGTTGGTTCACTATGAAGAGATCGAGCATCCCGTCGTCGAGTTTTGCATCGGGAACAATGAGCATTCCGCCACCGTAAACGTGGGCGTTGGCAGCGGTGCAGAGCACTGCCTCAATCTCACGCTTCACACCATCAACCTCTGCTTTGAAACGCAAACCTTTGAACTTGATGAGTTCTAGAACCATCGCAATTTGATAGCGGCTCGGGCCTTTTGGGAACTTCATCTTGTTGGCACGACCCGCAACTAGAGAGTCAAAGCCTGCAGCAAGGGTTGCAAAGCAGTGAAACTCGCCAATCGAACTGGTGGCCCGAATGGTGTCGATTCGGCGAGGTGATTTCAGATTCGCTAGACCGATTTTTAGTGCTTCTACGCCATCTTTGTGAGGCAGACCTAGGGCACGAGCGCTGTCGTTGCCGGTTCCTGCCGGAATCACGCCGACCGGAATGTCAGTATTCACGCAGGCATTGACCGCCATGTGAACCATGCCATCGCCACCGACAACGAAAAGCCCACTGATCTTTTTAGCTGAAACCGCAGCTTTTACGTGTTGCTTGGCTTGAGCCAGGTTTTCACCACTGAGGTTGATGTAATCAATCTTCTGCGAATCGAGCTCGCGCAAAACCGCTTCGCCAACTGACTTCCCGTGACCTTTACCAGAGGTTGGGTTGATCACGATGCCAATCGGCATGAGCGCTCCTTCGCGTTATTTGCGACGCCAGAGAAGTTGCGCGTTGGCCGCCACAATGATTGTTGAAAGCGACATTAGCACTGCTCCTACCGCAGGTGTTAGCACCAAGCCGAACGATTCGCCTGCACCAGCAGCCAGAGGAATTGCCAGGATGTTATAGCCGGCAGCCCACCAGAGGTTCTGTACCATCTTTGAGTAGCTTCGCTTGCTCAACTTGATTGCTTCACCAACTGCTACTGGGTCGCTAGAAACCAGAACAACGCCAGCCGATTCAATGGCCACATCGGTGCCAGCGCCGATCGCGATGCCAACATCCGCTAGGGCAAGCGCAGGTGCATCATTCACACCGTCGCCAACCATGACCACGGTCTTCTTTTCAGCTTGGATGCGAGCGACAATCTCATTCTTCTGGTGAGGCAGAACCTCGGCGTAAACCTCATCGATGCCTAGTTCTTTTGCAACTGATTGAGCTACTCCTTGAGCATCACCAGAAAGCATTGCAACCTTGATGCCTTGCTCTTGCAGAGCAGCAACGGCTTGCTTTGAAGTTTCGCGCAGAGTGTCAACGATTGCAATGAAACCGAGAAGCTGCTCATCGCGAACGATGAAGACCGCGGTGTTACCTGCTGAGTTCACAGCGTCGGCAGCTACTAGGTCGTGTACCGAAACGTTTATCTTGTTTCT
>JBJTOA010000076.1:0-2371 GCA_046074285.1 Micrococcales bacterium | reverse complement strand
GGGGCACCAACCAATCGAACCAAAAGATCTGCTCGATGACTGAACTAATCACCACGGCTGAGGCCTTGCAAGAGCTAATCGCGCTCGCCAGAACCGAACGCAAGAAGATTGCCTTCGTGCCAACCATGGGTGCATTGCACGATGGGCACCTGAAACTCGTCGAGGTTGCCAAAAATCGTGCTGAGTTTGTTGTGGTCAGCATTTTCGTAAACCCAACCCAGTTCGGCAAGAACGAAGACTTCAATAAGTACCCGAGAAACCTTGATCTAGACCTCGAAAAACTCGAGGGCTTAGCTAACTTAGTTTTTGCTCCCACTGTTGAAGCGGTTTACCCGAGCGGGCAAAACATCACTCATCACGCTGGCCCAGTCGGCGAAACCTTTGAGGGCAAAGCCAGACCCGGCCACTTCGATGGAATGCTGACCGTGGTTGCGAGGCTGTTCGATCTAGTGACTCCCGATTACGCTGTGTTCGGCGAGAAAGATGCTCAGCAGCTTTTCTTGGTGAACCAACTCGTTGAGCGAGAGTACCCAAACCTTGAACTAGTGCCAGTCGAGATTCAGCGAGAGCCAAGTGGCTTGGCTATGAGCAGTCGAAACCGCTACCTGAACCCAGAGCACACCGATATTGCTGAGATTTTGGCAATCACTCTGGCAAGCGTTGATCACTTGATTCGCGACGGTAAAAACTGGCAGGATGCCCTAGAAATCGGGCGAGAGATTATTCAGGGCGAGCCCGAGACTAAACTTGAATATCTAGAACTTGTTGATCTAGACACCTTCACACCAGTTACCCCAAACCATCACGGCGATGCCCTGTTGATTGTGGCTGCGATTGTCGGGGGAGTGCGCTTGATCGACAACCACCACCTAAAACTTTGACGCAGGAAAACATGAGCGAAGAGAACCTAGATCTGAACCCAGAAGGCGAAGACCTTCCTGAACAGATTGCAATTCGTCTTGCCAAGCGTGAGCGTCTAAACGAAATCAACGATGCCTACCCGGTAGCGCTGCCGATCACTCACACCATCGATGAGGTGCGCAGCAAGTACCCGAGCCTTGACATCGATGTTGCAACTGGCGATATCGTCGCCCTAGCTGGTCGCGTAATGTTCCAGCGCAACACGGGTAAATTGTGCTTTGCAACTCTGCAAGCTGGTTCGGGTGAGCGCATCCAAGCCATGCTCAGCCTCGACAAGGTTGGCGAAGAGCAGCTTGAACTTTATAAAGAACTCGTTGACCTTGGCGACCACCTATTCGTTGAGGGCGAGGTCATCACCTCAAAGCGCGGCGAGCTAAGCATTCTGGTCAACGGCTGGAAGATGGCGGCAAAGACCATTCGCCCAATGCCAAACCTGCACAATGAACTTGGCGAAGAATTCCGCGTGCGTCACCGTTACATCGATCTAATCGTTCGCGATCGGGCTCGTGAAGTTGTTCAGATTCGCGCGCAGGTTATGAAGTCAATGCGCAAGACTTTCGACGAGCGCAACTTCATCGAAGTTGAAACTCCGATGCTTCAAACCATTCACGGTGGAGCATCGGCACGCCCATTCAAAACCCACAGCAACGCCTTCGACACCGAACTGTTTTTGCGCATCGCCCCAGAGCTCTTCTTGAAGCGCGCAGTTGTCGGTGGCATCGATCGCGTATTCGAAATCAACCGCAACTTCAGAAACGAAGGCGCCGACCGCACTCACTCACCAGAGTTTGCAATGCTCGAAGCTTATGAAGCATATGGCGACTACAGCAGCATCGCCGACCTGACTCAAGCGCTGATTCAAAATGCAGCCATGGATGTCTTCGGCACTCACCAGGTCACCCTCGACGACGGAACTATCAATGACCTTTCAGGCGACTGGCCTCGAATCTCGATGTTTGAGAGCCTAAGCGTTGCCTGCGGTGAAACCATCACCCCTGAAACTCCAATCGCTAAACTCAAGCAGATTGCTGACAAGGCTGGCATCGAAATCGATCACCCGCTGCACGGCAAATACGTTGAAGAACTCTGGGAGCACTTCGTGAAGACCAACCTGGTCAACCCAACCTTCGTGATTGACTTCCCGGTCGATACGTCACCGCTCACCCGAAACCACCGCAGCAAGTCTGGGGTGGTTGAGAAGTGGGACCTCTACATTCGCGGTTACGAGCAAGCCACCGGCTATTCAGAACTCGTTGACCCAGTCATTCAGCGCGAGCGTTTTGTTGAGCAGGTTAAGCTCGCCGCAGCCGGCGACCCTGAGGCCATGAAACTCGACGAAGACTTCTTGAAGGCGCTTGAATTTGGCATGCCGCCTTCGGGCGGAATGGGAATGGGCATCGACCGTCTGCTCATGAGCCTTACCGGCCTCGGCATTCGCGAGACCATCATG
>JBJTOA010000075.1:0-2951 GCA_046074285.1 Micrococcales bacterium | reverse complement strand
ACTCTCGAGCTTGTGAGCAGCTCTATGTTTTTCTGAGTGGGAATGCGGTCAACAAGTTCACCCGCAAGGTTTAGCAACACTGCGCCTTTTAGTTGTTGTCCCCAACTTCGATTTGCAGTCTTGCCATCCCAAATGATCTGCTCAAAGGCCACACGGTCCCGTTTGCGTCTCGTAAGAATCGCAATTTCATAACCTTGCTTTGAAAAGAAGTCAGCGAACGCAATTCCGAGTGACCCTGAGCCACCAGCAATAATCATGCGTTTTCCCCGAGACATAGTTTCACCTTATTGAGTTTTTTAACTTACGATTGAAGAACACGGGAGTTTGGTTGCACCAGACTGAGAGGAAAACTCCGTAGTTTTCGACCGTCGAACCTGATCTGGGTAATGCCAGCGCAGGGAGGCATTTCTCACACCACCCGTGCCACTTTTTCGAAAGGGCACTTTTGCTAAACAAGAAAATCATCGCAGCTGCTTTTGCTGTTGCATTCACCGCAACTGGCTTGACTGGCTGCTCACAACCAGAAAACAACACCGTAACTATTGCTACTCACGACTCGTTCGTAATCAGCGATGAACTCAAAGCATCATTTGAAAAGAAGACTGGTCTTAAGCTGACTGTCGTGCAACTGGGTGATGCCGGTTCACTCACCAACAAACTGGTACTTACCAAGGATGACCCGGTGGCCGATGCTTACTTCGGAATCGACAACACATTCTTGAGTCGTGCGCAAGATGCAGGCGTGCTCAAGTCAAGTGAAGAAGTCGACTTCGGCGATGTCTGTTTGAACTACGACAAGTACTGGTTCAGAGATCACTCGATTGCTGCACCAACTGATTTGGCTGACCTAGTGAAGACAGAGTACAAAGGGCTTACCGTGCTAGAGAACCCTGCAACCTCATCACCTGGTCTTGCTTTCTTAGCAACCACTGTTGCCGAGTTTGGTGACCCAGGCTATGAGCAGTACTGGCAAGAACTCAAAGCCAACGATGTGAAATTGGCTGCATCATGGGACGACGCATACTTTGTCGATTTCAGCGGTTCGAGCGGCAAAGGCTCATACCCGATTGTCTTGAGCTACTCGACCTCACCGGCATACGAGGTTCGCGATGATGGGCAACCACAAACTGCAGCCGTGTTGAACAAGTGCTTTAGACAGTTTGAATATGCTGGCGTACTGACAAACGCAAAGCATCCGAACAATGCCCAGAAGCTTGTCGACTTTTTGAAGAGTGAAGAATTCCAAAACAGCATCGCTGAGTCAATGTATGTTTACCCATCGGTTCTCTACCCAAAGGGTGTTCCTGCCGACTGGACAAACTTCGGAGTCGCAGCTGATTCAACCATCGGTGAGAACTTGAACATTGGTAAAGATCGAGACAACTGGATCAAAACCGTGACCGCGCTATTCGGCTAATCATGAAGTTCATTAGTAGAGCAGCATCGCTGGGTTTCCTGGCGGTGCTGTTCTACTATCCTCTAGCTGTAATCTTCGCCAAGGGCTGGTCATTAGATTTTCTTTTTGCCGAAGACACTTTTTCAATCATCTGGTTCACGATTTGGCAGGCACTCGTCTCGGCACTTGGCGCAACGTTTATCGGTTTGCTATTCGCCTACCTGCTATATCGCAAACGCTTCTTTGGCCAACAAGTTGTTCGCGCTCTGTTTACTGTGCCATTCGTGATGCCCGTTCTGGTGATAGCGATTGCATTCAGTGCATTCCAAATTTCGAATGTACTTGTCGCGATTCTGCTTGCGCATATTTACATCAATGCTCCACTCGTGGCGCGCGCAGTTGGCAGCGCCTGGTTAGAACTTGATAGCGAAGTTGAAGATGCAGCAGAACTAGATGGCGCAGGCAGATTTGCTACCTTCATAAGGGTCACGGTTTTTCAGCTACGAACTTCAATAGTTTCAAGTTTCGTACTCGCCTTCGCTTACTGCTCCGCTGCCTTCACTACCGTTCTGCTTATGGGCAACGGCCTGGTTAATAGCATTGAGACAGCCATTTACCAAAAGGTGTTTAGCTACCTAGACCTTCCGGCAGCTACCGCGCTAGCAGCTGTTCAGCTTCTGCTCACCGTGATTCTCTTCGCACTGTCTAATCGCTTAGTAAAAGGTGACTTTGGTTTCGGTAACTCGGTAGGTTCATCGCTGAAGCGCCTTGATCTTCGTGACCTGCCAGCAGTCTTGATCGGTGCTGCTCTGCTGTTGGCATGGGCATGGCCAATTTGGAATGTATTCCAAATCGCGATTTCCATAAATGCAAATATTGGAATGACCCCTCAGCTGCTTGCGGCATTAGCAAATTCCTTTAGAAACGTACTCGTTGTCTTGGTGCTCTGCGCAACCTTCGGAACCTTCGTTGGTTACCAACTGCGCTATGCCAAGGGTTGGTTCAAGTCACTGCTCGGGTTTGCTTACCTGGCACCCATTTCGGTATCTACGGTTTTGGTTGGGCTCGGCTATCTGGTGGGGTTCAGCAGTTTCAGATCTAGCTGGCTGGTTATTCCCCTCGCTGAAACCGTGCTTGCTCTTCCTCTGGTGGTTCGGCTGGTGGCTGGTGCTTTGAATTCAATCGATGTTGCACAACTCGAGCAAGCTCAGGTTGACGGCTCAACCAGATTTCAGCTCTTTAGGTTTGTTGAGCTTCCGCAAATCTCTTCTTCGCTAAAGGCTGCACTGGGATTTGCTGCGATCATCGCTCTCGGTGACTTTGGTGCTAGTGCGTTTCTTTCGTACGGCGATCAAGACACCCTGCCGATTTTGCTTTTCAGGCTTTTTGGCAAACCTGGTGCCGATAACTATTCGCAGGCGATTGCCCTGACAGCACTGTTTATGCTGCTAACCGTTGTAGCGGTTCTGCTTACTTCAGTTCGAATTTCGAAACGAAGCGAACCGACTTATCGCTAAAGCGTTGCTTCATAACTTCGATGGCATCTGGGTTTTGG
>JBJTOA010000074.1:0-3277 GCA_046074285.1 Micrococcales bacterium | reverse complement strand
CCACAAGATATTCCACTGAACCTACCCACACCAGAGCCGCGTGCTTTTAACTTTTCGTAGTGCTGAACAAGTTCGTCTGGAAGGTTTGCGATCGCTCGCTGACGATCCTGCGAAAGCAAAGCGCCGCCTGATTTCAACTTTGCAAGCTCAGCCTCTTGGTTTTGCTCTAGAGATGCCAGGGTCTTTTGCGCCGCGTCTCTAGTCGAGATAATCTCCGCAAGTTGAGCCTTTTGAACCTCAACTCTTTCAAGCAACTCAAGTTCTGCGTCTTCGAGGGTATCTTTGCGTTTGTCTAGTGAGACTAATTCGTGCTGAATGCCTTGAATGTCTTTTTGATTACTGCTCTGTTCGAGTCGGTTTTTATCTTTACTGATTCGATCTTCTACCAAGGCTAGATCCTGAGCCGCTCGTGCCAGGTCGATTTCCAAGGTGTCTAGTGTGTTTCTCTCGTTGAGTAGTTTCTCCGAAAGTTCGAGCAAAACCTGCCTTGCCGCCTGGATATCTTTTCCATTAACCAATGCGTCTATTGCGATCTGATTGCGGCGGATTTGCAAATCGATTTGACTGAGCTCCAGCAAGGTTTCTTGTTGCTGCTGACTTGCCTTCATAAAATCTGCCTAATCTATTGAGTTACTGCGAAATCCCAAGGATCAGTCCTTAGATCGCTAACTTCAAACTTAACACCGGGCAAGGCCTTTTCGAGTTCTTTGGCAGCAACTTTCAACCAAAGAGACTCCGCTGCCCAATGGGAAATGTTGATGACTGCGAATTTTCGACCCAATGCTGCCGCACTCTCAAGTACATCCTGAGTAGGGTGATGACGCATATCTGAAGTTATGTAAACATCCGCGCCTTCTTGCAGTGCCGCCGCCGCGAATGAATCCCCAGCTCCACCACACAAAGCAACTTTTTTTATGGCCTGTGCTGGGTCACCAGCAACCTGAACACCGCCTGCAGTCGCAGGTAATGACGCGGCAACGGCCCTTGCAAAATCAACCAGAGGTACAGATTCTGGCAACACACCAATGCGACCATGTCCAAGATCTTGGCCAGTACTCACCAGGGGAATTGCGTGAGGTAAACCAATCGCACCCGCGAGGGTTGCCGATACGCCTGTCGATGTAATGTCGGCGTTTGTGTGAGCAGCAAAAAGGGCAATGTCGTTGCGAATCGACTTAGCTAGAACATTTCCTTTGGCCGTGTTCTCAGCGATAGTCGTCACTCCCCTAAGTAGGAAGGGATGGTGGGAAAAAACCAAATCAAAATTTCCAGCAATGGCGTCATCGATAACTTCCGATGTGACATCCACTGTCAGCAATACTCGAGAAACATCCAGGTGAAACGATCCGGCAATTAGCCCTGGACGATCCCAATCATCTGCGCCGGAAGTTGGCCAAAGTAACTCAGCTGCCGCGATGATGTCGCTTATTCTTGCCATAATTTACTCAGCGTCGACGTCGACTAAATCGTGCCGACGAGACTCGATCTTCAAAACTTCTTGCTCTTGAGCTTTGATGCGCTTTCGGCCGAACAATATTGGGAAGATGAATCCGATCAATGGGGCGATGTAGATACCCATTGAAGAGTAATTATCACTAATGAAGCCAAGCCAAGACCATATGCCTTCGACATTGGAAACCAGTCCGAAACCGACAATTGTCGCAAGCAAGAAGCCAACGATGTTGACCCAATTCCACGCACGATAAAAACCGTAATCTCTCGCAAGCGACACCTCGTGATAGGCAATTCGTCGGAGCGCGACGTCACCCACAAACACGCCGGCCCAAGCCAAGATTATGACCGCAAAAAAACTTGCATTGAAATACGGGGTTAGCAATGTTGCAATGGCAACGGAGACGACCAAAATTACCGGCTGGCTTATTGCTGGCTTTAACTTTGCCCCGACAGAGGCAAACGAAACACTGGTTGCATACATCCAAGAAGCGACCCAAATAACCAGGGTCAATGCAGTGCTATACAGGATTGCAGTGGCAGCCCATTCGGGAAGAACGTGCATAACCTCATCAAGTGGTGAAACGATATTCTCGATTTTCCCAGCCGGAAGAATCGACTTGAGCGCAACTAAACCGTAGCTTGCAATAAGAAGCGGAATCACGCCTGTAGCCAAAGCGACGAAAAGGGAAACTTTCTTGCCTGATTCACGCATTGGAATTTTGCGAGTGAATTCGGCGACAGCCGTGATCCAGAACGCTCCAAAGAAAATTCCTACGACAGCTGAAACAAAAACCAACTGAACAAAATCAGAGCTGATTGAAACGCTTAGCTGATCTAATTTCAATTCGCCCGCGGTGACAGCAATAAAGACCAACACGGCTAGAGCACCTACCGCTGCGCTGGATAACTGTGCCCAGTAAAGAACTTTTCCGCCAAAGAAGGCAAGTACACCAGAGACCAAAAGCACTGCAGTTAGGCCAACCACCTGCCAGGTAATTGATGAAGCGCCGGCAAAGGCAGCAGTTGCTAGTGATGGTAAGCCAACGATTGTTCCGTCGAACGCACCAATAGCCAGATAGAACACCACCGCACCGAAGACTAATTTGCTGACAACCAAAGGGATAGCCGAGACCAGGTTGCCATGCACCCCAAAAGCGGCTCTGGCCAGAATCAATGTAGACAAACCACTTCGCTTGCCTGCGATTGCTGCCACCGAGATGATAGCCGAGCTAAAAACTAGACCCAAGGCAACAGCAAGAATTCCATCGCCAACACTCTTCAAATGCGAAACGTAAGCGGCAAGCAATAACGGGGCTACACCTACCGTTAGGCCACCCCAAATAAATAGTTGTGAGATTGCCTTTGATCTGCGAGAGATTGTGGATAGCGGCTTGTCGATAACACCACTGTTTGGCTCACGTGCGAAAGGTAGTTCACCATCAGTCATCAAGTAATCAAACTCATCGACATCATCATCTGCGCTTTGCTCCGCAGATTCAACTATGTCGAAACTCCCTGTAGCGAACCCTGCAGCGGCAACAGGCTCAGGCTCTTCTTCCGCTTGCCTCGCCTCCAATTGCGCGAGCTCCTCGGCCGCAGTTTTTTCCGCTTCGACAAGTTCTGCTTCCATGCGCTCAGCTTCAACTCGTTCAGCTTCAACTCGTTCAGTTTCAACTCGTTCAGCTTCAACACGCTCATTTTCAATGCGGCGCAGTTCCGCTTCACGTTCAGCGTCGAGTCTTGCTAATTCTTCTGCAGCAATCTGCTCGGCTTTTAGTTTTTCTGCCGCTTCAGCGCGAATTCTATCAATAGCCGCATTTCT
>JBJTOA010000073.1:0-6529 GCA_046074285.1 Micrococcales bacterium | reverse complement strand
GCTTGATTCTTGCCCAGCTAGCTAATCTGGCCAAACGCGACGGCATTGCTTTCACTTTGTTCGTGCTGACGATTGTCACAGCCGTAGGAGCATTGTTCGCATCGCTTTACCCAAACGTGCTGCCATCTATCACAGATCCGGCATTCAGCCTCACGGTTGACAATGCTAGATCAAGTGATTACACCCTTGGCGTGATGACTTGGGTGGCTGGCATAATGTTGCCTTTCGTGCTGGCTTACCAGACCTGGACCTACTGGGTCTTCCGCAAACGCGTAAGTCGCAAGTCAATTCCGGCAGGGTCACATTAAACCCTTTGATAAACGGTTAATTCGCGAAGCGAGAGCGGCCCGCTGGTACATCACCAGTGTGGTCGCTCTTGCGTCGTTGAATACGCTCGGCACAATCGGATTTTCGTTTGGGCTAGCGACTTTCGTCACCACGGTATTTGAAGGTGAAAAAGCTCCAGACGAAATGTTATGGCTGGCACTGGTGTGTGGGTTATTGAAGGCTAGCTTGCTGTGGGCTCAAGAGAATCTTTCCGCTCGAGCTGCTATTGCCACAAAAACTCAACTTCGAAAAAGTTACCTAGCCGCAATCGATCGTTTGGGATCTGCATGGCTGATTGAGCAAGAATCGGCAAAACTTACATCGATCGCCACGACCGGGTTAGATGCACTCGACAACTATTTCAGCCGGTATCTTCCCCAGTTGGCATACACGGCAATAATTACTCCGGTACTTGCTGCGGTCATTTTTGCGGTTGATCCAGTCAGCGGATTCACCCTTCTATTAACCATTCCTCTTATTCCGATTTTTATGAGTTTTATCGGTCTAGTTACTAGAAGCGCACAGAGTGAGCAGTTACAGGCTTTGCATACATTAAGTCAACACTTGCTCGAGGTATTGCGAGGCTTGACCACCCTTAGAGTATTTGGACGCGCCTCGGCACAGGTTGGCATAGTTGGGTCAATGGCTACTGAGTTGCGCAAGCGAACCATGAAAGTACTCCGCGTTTCTTTTCTGTCTGGATTCACGCTCGAGTTGATAGGGAGCCTTGCCGTCGCACTAATCGCGGTATCCATTGGTTTGCGATTAGTTAATGGGGAGCTTGACTTCTCAACTGGTTTATTCGTTCTCTTGCTGGCGCCTGAAGCGTTTCTGCCTATCAGAATGGTTGGAGCGAATTTCCACGCAGCTGCCGACGGCATTGCTGTCAGTAAAGAAATTCTCGACACCATTGATTTGCCTAAACCCTCAAGATACAACGGTGAAATTCAAATTAGAGCATCCCAAATAAATCTGGTGACTGGGCCTTCTGGTGCCGGCAAAACCACATTGCTTACGGCAAAACTTGAAAGTTTAGGTTACGACCAATGTGCCTGGATGCCTCAGCGTAATGTACTGCTTGCTGACACTGTGCAAACCAACATTGTCGGCCCCAATCAGCCAGTTGATCTTCAACTACTCGAAAAAGCCTGTCAGTTTTCTGCACTTGATGACCTTCGCCTAGAAACCATGGTGGGCGAAAATTCGGAAGCTATTTCAGGTGGTCAATCTCAGCGCATTGCTTTGGCACGCACCTTTTATCGTGCCTTGACCGTGCCATCAGTGAATCACCTGTTGCTAGATGAGCCACTATCTTCGCTAGATTCCAAACGAGCAAAAATCGTGATTGATTCGATGAAAACTTTTGCTGATGCAGGCAAAACTCTATTGGTCATTTCACATCAACAGTTTGATGCTGGCAATGTGATTAAGTTAGCTGGCACTAAACCATGAAGCTTGGGATCCCGCGAGATAAATATTTCGCAATAGGCATCTTTGTCGCTGCGCTGCAAGCCGTTTCTGCAGCAGGTCTATTGGCAACCTCAGGCTGGTTGATCTCTAGAGCTGCTGAACAACCTCCTGTCATGTACTTGATGGTGGCAGTTGTGATGGTGCGTGGCTTTGCACTTGGACGAGCTACCTTTCGGTACGCAGAGCGAATACTCTTGCACGACTCAACTCTTCGACTTCAGGCAGAAATCAGGCCAAGAATTTTCAAAGCTTTGATACCTTTTTCAAGTGCAGGATTAGATAAAACGGCAAATAGTCGTGCTATCAGCGCCATCGTAGAAGACGTTGATGAGCTGCAAAATTTGCCGACTCGAGTCATTGCGCCACTAGTTCAATCATTTTCAGTTGCATTTTTAGCCACTCTAGTTTCAACACTTTTAGTTCCGGCAACTGGACTCGTGATGCTTATTGCTGTGCTGCTTAGTGGTTTTGCAATTGCACCACTAACAACTTCTCTTGCAGCCAAGCAAGCAAGCACCTTGACTGCGACTAAGTCTTCGTTGCAGGCTGCGACATTTGCACTTATTGATGCCTATTCAATCGCGAAGGCCTACGGATGGCTTGGAGAGCTTCAGTCACGAGTGCATGTTCTTGAAGCCGCAGCAGACAAAAAAGCCAAGGAACTAGCCGTATCTCAGGGCGTTGGGCAAAGTCTGCTTGCTCTAACCTCGGCCCTGACTACAGTTTTAGCATCTTGGCTAGCAGCCATAGCCGTTACGAATCACCAGTTAGCGGGCGTGAATCTCGCGGTAGTTGCACTTCTACCACTTGCGGTTTCCGATACTTTTCAATCGATATTGCCTGTTGGTTCAAGCTGGTTGCGTTACCGAGCGGCCGCCAAGCGCACGTCTGGATTACTGACCCGACCTGTTCCGTTTGAAGTTCAACTTTGCGAGAGCACTGAAGGTGTCGATAACTTCGAAATGCTTGAGTTTGAAGATGTGAGCATCACTTATCCTTCCAAGCAAAATGCAACCGTAGCTGGCGTAAGTTTCAAGTTGCATCAGGGTGAAAAAATTTCCCTACTTGGGCAAAGTGGGGCGGGAAAATCAACAATCGCTAAGGCCTTGATCGGTCACCTGAGAATCAGTTCAGGTAAGTATTTAGTTAATCAACAAAGTTCACTGGAATTTGACCTCTCGAAAGTCGTCGGCTATTTAGAACAATCGCCGACCATCCTGCTAGGAGACGTTCGACAAAACTTGCTTTTAGCTAAACCAGATGCCTCTGACGAAGAGTTATTGAATGCTTTACGGCAAGTCGGTTTAGAAACTATGTTCTTGAAGCGGGAAGGTCTTTCGACTCAACTCGGTGAAAAGGGAAGCTTAATTTCAGGCGGCGAAGCTCAGCGATTGGCGATGGCTCGGCTCTTATTGGCAAAATTTCCAGTCTTGATTCTTGACGAGCCAACTTCAAACCTCGATCAAGAACTTGCCAGCGCATTGACAAAAGACCTATTGCAGCTGGCTAGTCAGGGAAATCGCGCAGTAATCCTGATCACACATCAGATGGAATATGCCCGACTCACCGATCGATGTGTCGAAATCAAGTAGTTTTAGAGCATGTCTGATGCAGAGCTCAAAGAATCACTTGCCAAAGTAAAACAGCAAGAAGAACTACTGGTTTTCAAGAGTTTTGATGAGACGGATGCCTTCAAGTTGGGCAATCAAATTCGTGCCGTCGCTGAGGCGAGCGGCCAGAGCGTGGCAATTGAAATCGCTCGCGGCGACGCCATCATTTACTTCACCGCTATGCCTGGAACCTCTCCCGCAAACGGCGACTGGGCAAGACGCAAACGCAATCTGGTCAATCTGCTTCACATTTCGAGCTACAACGTCTCGCTACAGGTTGCGCTCGGCACTAACGTGCCAGGGCTCATGGGGTTAGAAACTCGTGACTTTGCACATCACGGCGGGTCTTTCCCGATCAAAGTCGCTGGCACCGGAGTTATCGGATCGGTGACAGTTTCTGGCTTGCCACAGCGCGAAGACCACAAAATGGTGGTCGAGCAAATCGCTAAATATGTCGGCATTTCGCTTGGGGATTCAGCCCTGTAATTGGGGCTAAATTAGGGCTATGCCATCCACCACACTTTTTGACGAACACGTCAAACTTGGTGCGTCTTTTACCGACTTCGGTGGCTGGCAAATGCCGGTGCGCTACACCTCTGATTTGGCTGAGCATCAGGCGGTGCGTGAATCGGTTGGCGTCTTTGACATCAGCCACATGGCCGAATTCTTCGTCTCTGGCGAGCAAGCAGCTGCCTTTTTGAATTTCGCCCTGGTCGGCCGAGCAAGTGAAATCACGAACCTGCGAGCCAAGTATTCGCTGCTCTGCAACGAAGCCGGCGGCGTGATTGATGACCTCATTGTTTATCGGGAGTCAGAGCACGACTTTTTGATTATCGCCAACGCGGGCAACCGCTCTGCAGTTGCTGAGGCACTGGCGAAACGAGCCCATGGGTTTAGCGTGAGCGTTGCAGATCGCAGCGACGAACTATCACTGATTGCGGTGCAGGGGCCGAAATCGATTGCGCTGCTAACCGACTTAGTAGACATTGATTTGAGCACTCTCCCCTACTACAGCATCGCAAACGGTCACCTCGCAGGTCACCCAACCGACTTTTGCCGCACCGGCTACACCGGCGAAGACGGCTTTGAACTTTTGATTCCCAATGAAAGTGCGGTTGAAGTTTTCAACCTACTGATTTCAAAAGGCGCTACCGTCTGCGGTCTTGCCTGTCGCGATACCTTGCGTATTGAAGCGGGGATGCCGCTCTTCGGTCATGAACTTGATGAACAAACCAACCCATTTGAAGCAGGCATGCAACGGGTGGTTCGACTTGACAGAGAAGAAGACTTCGTCGGCAAGGCATCCTTGCAAAAATTGGTGACGGCGAAAAGTCTGGTCGGTCTGGTTGGCGAAGGCAAAAGAGCAGCTAGAGCAGAATACGAAATCTACGCTGGTGAACAGCTGGTCGGGCACATCACCTCAGGCGTATTGTCACCGACTCTGGGCTACCCAATCGCGATGGGTTATGTCAGCCCAGAATTTTCAGGTGAAGGAACCAAACTTGAAGTCGATGTTCGCGGAACCCGGCTGCCAATGAAAGTCGTGAAACTACCGTTCTATAAGAGAGGCAAATGAATGAGTAACCCGAGCAACCTGAAGTACTCAGAAGAACACGAGTGGGTTTCTGTCGATGGCGATGTTGCCACCGTCGGAATCACGAAGTATGCAGCTGATGCACTTGGCGATGTAGTTTTTGTTGACCTACCGAATGTCGGTTCAAATACCACCTTCAAGAAGATGTGTGGCGAGATTGAGTCGACCAAATCTGTTAGCGAGCTTTACGCACCTTTGAGCGGTGAAGTTATCGAGGTCAATGAAGCAGTGGTGACCAACCCTGAACTTGTAAACCAAGATCCGTTCGGTGCCGGCTGGTTGATCAAAGTGCGTTTTGCTGAATTGCCAGAGCTATTGGATGCAGCGGCCTACGACAAGCACATCGGGCACTAATCATGCCAAAGGCTTTCGAAGATTTTCGCTACCGACACATCGGGCCAAGCCCTGCCGAGCAGCAGGAAATGCTCAAATTCGTCGGTTTCGATAGCCTCGAAGAGCTGATGGCTGCTGCTCTGCCGCAGACCATTCGATTCGATGGTGACAGCAAACTGCCTGAAGCTGTAACCGAGCCACAAGCGCTCGAGTTGCTGCACGAAATAGCGCGCAAGAATCGAATCACACAGAGCTTCATAGGCCTGGGTTATTACGGCACTCACACCCCGGGTGTTATCTCCCGCAATGTGCTTGAGAACCCGTCTTGGTATACCGCCTATACGCCTTACCAACCTGAAATCAGCCAAGGGCGCCTAGAGGCGCTGCTCAACTTTCAAACTATGGTTTGCGATCTAACCGGAATGAAAACGGCTAACGCCTCGATGCTTGACGAAAGCACTGCTGCTGTTGAAGCCATGATGATTGCCAGACGAGCTTCGAGTGCTGAAGCTAACGTTTTCTTCGTTGATGACGAGACCTTCCCACAGACGAAAACTTTGCTAGAGCACCGGGCCGAACCATTCGGTATCACAATCAAGTATTTTGATGCGCAGTCGCTTCGTGGTTTACAGGGCGAGTACTTCGGTGTGCTTGCTCAGTACCCATCGGCAAGCGGAAAAGTGATTGACCTTGAACCCGTTATTGCAGCTGCCAAGGCTTACTCTGCCGTAAGCGTGGTGGCAGCAGATTTGCTTGCGCTAACTCTGTTGAAACCGCCAGGCGAAATGGGTGCCGATGTTGTCGTGGGAACCACTCAGCGCTTTGGTGTACCAATGGGTTTCGGCGGGCCACACGCTGGTTATCTAGCAGTTCGCGCCGACCTTGAGCGCTCGATGCCTGGCCGTCTAGTTGGCGTGAGCGTTGATGCTGCGGGTAACCCGGCTTACCGCCTAACCCTGCAAACTCGTGAACAGCACATCAGACGTGAGCGAGCAACCTCAAACATTTGCACCGCGCAGGTTTTGCTTGCTGTGATGGCCGGAATGTATGCGGTCTACCACGGCCCAGAGCGCCTGAAAGCAATTGCCACCAGCGTTCACCTTAAAGCTCGCGCTCTTGAGGCTGCATTGGTTGCTGGCGGCCTAAATGTTCAGCCGGGGCTTTTCTTCGACACCATCCGCGTTGAAAACGTCAA
>JBJTOA010000072.1:0-49472 GCA_046074285.1 Micrococcales bacterium | reverse complement strand
CGGTCACGTTAGCTCTGGCCTCGCCGGACTAATGATTTCAACCACCCCATTCTTCGCTATGGCGCTTGGCTATTTTTACCTCGGTGACAAGTCGGCGGCACACCCGAAAAACATTCTCGGTCTAGTGTTTGGCTTTATCGGTGTCGGGCTTTTGGTTGGGGTAGATGCGTTCGCAAACCAACTCGATGTGCTCTGGGTGCTGGCTTGCATCGGCGCTGCCTTCGGTTACGCGATTGCGCCAGCGGTCGCAGCTAAAAACGCTTCGGATGTCCCCACGGTTGGAATCCTCGCTCTAGCGATGGCCACCACTGCGGTTCTATATGCAATCCCCGCAATGCTGAATCCATTTGAAACAGGAGTCACCTCTCCCAAGGTCGAATCTTGGATTTCACTTCTGGTGCTCGGCATCGTTTGTTCGGCAATCGCGTTCGTGCTTTATTTCGCGCTGATGAAAGAAATCTCTTACAGCCGAAGTTCGCTGATCACCTACGTGAATACCGCGGTAGCCATCCTCGCCGGAGTTTTCTTCGGCAGCGAAGCATTCACAATCGGCATGGCAATTGGCTTGCCGCTGGTGGCTATCGGCTCGTACCTGGCGAGCAAAAAACACGCCTAAAGTGCTCTAGCCTTGAACCGTGAGCAAATACCCTGACTTCAGCGCATTTCTAGCAAGCCGCCGCACAACTCGAGATTTCGCCTCAACCCCCGTCGATGCAAAGCTGATCGAGTCGCTCATAAATGACGGCTTGACTGCCCCTTCATGGAGTAACACTCGGCCATTCATGATTGCTGTCGCAACTGGCGAACAGCGAGATCGAATCTCTGCAGACATGCTCAGTCGCTGGTGGGTTTTGGCTGGTGCCCGCAGTGGCGGCTTGATCCAAAAAATCCGGTTCGCTTTTACTCCGAAAGCATGGCCAATCAGCGACTACGACATGCTCAACGCTTACCCCAAAGAACTATTGCCTCGAAGCCGCCGAGTCGGCAAAGAGCTTTACTCGCTGCTAGGGGTCGCTCGCGGCGACAAAAAAGCCCGCGACGAACACTGGGCATTGAACTACAAGTTCTTCAACGCACCTACCGTGCTATTCGTTTTTATCCACAAGAAGTTAGATGTATTTGCAGCAAATGATGCTGGCTTATTCGCTGAAAACCTGATGCTGAGCGCACATGCTCAAGGCCTTGGTACCTGTGCACAAGGTGCGGTTGGTCTGTGGCGAAGCGCAGTGCGCAAAGAGTTTAAAGTGCCTAAGGGTTACAAGCTGGTTTACGGAATTGCTATCGGTTATGCAACTGACGAGAAGGTAAATACTTTTCAAGCCAACCGCATTGCGGCTCAAGAAGTAATTATTTCTTCAGCGGAATAAAGCGCAGCGCAACCGCGATTACCAGCGCGGCGAGTGCTGGGTATCCAAAAGCTGGGGTGAGGCTGATTGCCCAAACGGTTTCTAGGGCTAGCAAACCTAGTAGCACCAAAGTTGTGTTGGCGAACTTGCGCTTCACGCGATAAACGATTGCGAAGATGATCACTGCCAAACCGAAAAGGATTTCGGAGAGCAGCATGAGTGAAACGATGATTGCTAAATCTTCCATGTGGTCAAACTATCAATTTGCCGACCATTACTCAATCGTTAGCATGACAGTCGCGCAGCCTTAGAATAAATAATCAGTAGCGGTATACACTGACTGCTAGGGGAACCAAATAGCTGAAAGGCTGCTTCATGGCAGAAGACATTTCGGGCAATCTAGAAAGCCTGAGAATGATGACTAAGGTCTCGCACCTCTATCACTCGAAGGGTTTTGTGCAGACTGAAATCGCTAAGAAGTTGAATCTTTCGCAGGCGAGGGTTTCACGTCTGCTATCAGCTGCAGAAGAGCAGGGAATCGTTCGTCGTATCGTGTTTCCTCCGCAAGGGCTATTTAGCGACGTAGAACGCAAGCTCGAAGAAAAGTTCGGGCTCTCACAGGTTCACGTTGTTGATGCCGTTGGTGAAAATGATGATGAACTTACCGAATCTCTTGGCATGGCCCTCGCGTCGGTCTTTCATCTAATGCCTATCGAGGGTAAATCAATTGGGTTCACCTCATGGAGCCGATCGCTTAGATCTTTCGTTTACTCACTGGCGCCATTCCCAAGAGTTAGCGCAGAGAAAATCGTTGAGTTGCTTGGTGGCGTAGGTCAACCTGCACTTCAGCACCTGGCAACCACCGCGACCGAGAGTTTTGCCAAACTAACCAATTCAAATCCGGTTTTTCTTCGCGTTCCCGGGGTTGTTAGCTCACCGCTTATGAAACAAGCCCTGCTTGAAGGTGACGTTCACGCCCGTGAAGCTATCAGCGAATATGCCAAGCTCGATATTGCGCTGGTTGGTGTTGGCCCAGCAGAGGCTTCTGCCCACATCAATGAGCAATCAAACTTCTTCAGCGCTGATCAGTTCAAACTTGCCCGTAAGGCAGGTGCGGTTGGTGAAATCAACCTAAGATTTATCAACGAGGATGGCGAGCCTGTCGCTACAGAACTTGACGACCTCGTGATCGGAATCGGTCTAGACCAACTTCGCAAGATTGACTTAAAAATTGGTGTCTCAGGTGGAGCTTCGAAGCGCCAGGCTACTTTGGCTGTTGCTCGCGGCAAATGGGTTGATGTGCTGGTAACAGACACCGAGACCGCAAAGTACCTGCTCGATAACTAAAGCGCATTTAAATAAAAAAATCATCCCGAGCGCAACCACAAGCTCGGGATGATTTTTTAGTTTTAGCCCAGTTGGGCTACAACTGCCTTCACCAGAGGCCAAACCTTTGCCACCGAAGTGTGGTTGACCTTCTCGGCTGGTGAGTGCAGAGCATGTAACTCGGTGCCGATTGAGATGATGTCAGCCACCGGAACTCGGTTGCTAAACATTCCAAGCTCAAGCGAACACTGTGAGACCTCAACGTTTGGTTCAGAACCCATTACCTCGCGGTAAACCCGAGTAGCAGTCGCCAAGAGCTCTGAGTCTGGTCGGTAAGGAAACTCGGGAGCATCAAGGCCGAAGGTTTCGACGGTAACGCCACCACCGGCTAGGGCCGCCAGAGCCTCTACGCGCTGCAGGATCTCATGCTTCTTAGAAGTGATTGAAGCGGTGATGGTCGATGCAAGTCGAACACCGTTCTCAATCGGACGAGCGGTTCCGAGGTTGTTCGATGAAGCCACACGGCCTGGAACGTGAGTGTTCCAAGTGATTACTGCATTTGGAATCAGGCTGGTGACTCTTGAGAATCGCTTTCCGGCTGCATCCGAGTAAACCTGGCTCGGTAGTGAAGTAGCGTCGAACTCGAGACGAACATTCGGGTCAGACAGGTCGTACTCGTCTTTCAGAGCAGTCTCGAGACGAGCAATTATTGCCTTCGCCTCAGCCTGGTCGCCAGCAGCCAGAGTAACTACTGCTTCGGCATCCATCGGAATTGCATTGTTCTGAGCACCGCCGTATGGGGCATCGATGCGAATGTCGAGCTTGCGCTGTAGATCGTCAATGGCGCGGGCCAAGACCTGAAGTGCGTTTGCACGCTCGAGCTGAATGTCGAACTCGCAGTGACCGCCGTTTAGACCGCGAACCTTGAGGCTATATGCGACAGAGTGGCTTGCTGGCAACTCGGTGTACTCAGCAGGAATATCAACGTGGAAAGTTACATCTCCTGAACAACCTGCCAAGATTTCCTTGTCGGTGATCCAGTTGAAGTCGATCATGCGACGGCCCTTTAGCTGGGTGGTATCGAACTGGCCGGCACCAACCTTACCCTTTTCTTCCATCGCAGTTAGAACAGCTTCTAGCGGTGGGTGTGGAGTATCGGTTGAAGCTAGCAGAGCAAGAATGTATGAAACACCAATGCCGTTGTCAGCGCCGAGTGAGGTTCCGTTAGCGGTGATGAAGTCACCTTCAACTAGCAAGTCAATCGGCTGATTGATGAAGTCGAAGTCAACGCCCTCTGCCTTTTCGCACACCATGTCTAGGTGTCCGTGAAGAATCAGCGGTGCAGCGTTCTCAAGACCAAGCTGGCCTGGCTTCTTGACGAGCACGCAGTTCAGGTCATCCTTCTTGGCTTCTAGACCAAGTTCGGTTGCATAGGCTACTACCCATTCGGCTGCCTGAGCTTCGTTGCCCGAGCCGCGAGGGATGTTAGCTAGTACCTCGAAAAGTCCTAGAACTTCTCTTGGCTCAAGGTGGTTGAGCACATTCTTGGTCTCAACAGCTGGAGAGATGCTTTGCGACATTTGTATTCCTTACTTAACAATCGCGTTTTTAGAGCGGGATAGAGTCAGTGCCACAGTCAGGACAATCACGATTCCATAGACCAGGTTCTGAGCCTGTGAGTCAACTCCGATGGCAGCGGTGGCAATCGGCACTAGAGCTACTGTTAGAGCGCCGAAAACCACATTCACTGGGTTAGTTACTCCTCCAGAAATCGATGTGCCACCAACAATAGCGGCTGCGATACCTGGCAGCAACAGGTCACTACCGAGACCCATCGGAGAGGCTGAGCCAGCCTGAGCGATGATGGTTACTCCGGCGAGACCAGACATGAAACCTGAGAGGGCGAAGGCAGTAACTTTCAACCAGCGGGTTCTGATACCCGAGAACAGCGCGCCACTCTCGTTCTTGCCAATGGCAGTCATGGCCAAGCCTGCGCGGGTGAAGCGCAGGAATGCCCAAGCCAAAATGGCGATCACTACACCGATGATGAAGGTTAGAGGCAAGCCTGCGATTCCAGACTGGTATAACGCCGCGATTGCCTCGCCGTTTGCGCTGACATAAACGGTGGTTGCACCGCTCACCACTAGCGCAGCCGACTGGAAGATACCGAAGGTACCCAGGGTCAGTGCAAATGAAGGCACCTGAGTAAACGCAACAATCAAACCATTCAATGCGCCGAACAAAGTCACTGCGAGCAGAACTATTACCGGTGCAACGGTTCCGACCGAAGTCAAAGTCATGGCCAACAGGATGGCTCCGAGCACGGTAATGGCTGCGTTCGAAAGGTCGATCGATCCGATATTTAGAACCATCGCCTGACCGAGTGCCACTAGAAGAACTGGCGCAGCAGATGATGCCACGATCGTTACACCACCGCTACCGATAAAGGCAGGAGTGAGGATTGAAACTAGCGCAAACATGGCGATGAATACCACCACTGGCCCGATTGATTGCCAAGCGCGCTGAGTCTTACGTCTAAAAGCCTCTGAGCGTTCGCGCTTTGGGTCAAGAGTATGAATTGCAGCGGTCATGATGTTTACACCATCCTTTCTAGTAGGTCACGGGTTGAAGGGTTCTCTTTCGCGAGATCAAACGAAGTGGTTACTTCGCCGTCACGCATCACCAGTACGTTGTCTCCCATTTCAAGAGCTTCTTCGAGAGTGTCTGCCAGCAGAATCACGGCAGCACCCTTATCACAGGCCAACTTAATCTGTTGGTTCACAGTCTCGGCAGCACCCGGATCAAGTCCGCGCAGTGGGTGGTCGAGAATCAGAACGCGCAGTTCTGGGTCATTGAGCCACTTGGCCATGACTACTTTTTGCTGGTTTCCGCCAGAGAAGCGGCCTAGCTCTTGAGAAATGTCATTCGGACGAACATCAAGAGTGTCGAACCAGCCCTGTGCCACCTTCTTGCGAGAACCTGGCTTGATAAATGGTCCGATAGCTGCTGCGCCTGGGTGAGTCAGGGTTAGGTTCTCGGCAGCGGTGAAGCCACCAATCATTCCCTCAACCTTGCGCTCCGAAGGAACGTACGCCACTCCAGATTTGACGGCTCTTGGAATTCTGACATTTTTGATCTCTTTGCCGTTTAGTAGCACGGTTCCCGAGTCAATCTTCTCTGCACCAAAGAGTGCACGAGCTACTTCCTCGCGACCAGATCCGGTTGCCCCCACGATAGCCGTGAGGCAGCCAGGCTTTACCGAGAAACTCACGTCGGTGAACTTGCCCTTGCGAGTGAGTCCCTTCAGTTCGATTGCCGGGGCATCCTGTTCGCTTTTGCTCTTGCGTTCGTTAGTAACGCCGTGTGACTCGCGACCAACCATGAGCTTGAACAGTTCTTTTTCAGTGACCTCGGTTGACTTGCGGTCAGCCACTAGTTCACCGTTTCGCATCACGATGATTCGATCGCAGTTTCGCATGATTTCATCGAGGCGGTGAGAAACGAAAATGACTGATCCAAAGCTCTTGATCTTGCGAATCTCTCGTTCTAGAACTTCAGTCTCGTGGCGCTCTAGAACCGAGGTTGGCTCATCAAGAATCACAAGTGGGGTTCCCTGGTCTCCCGCGTTCACGCTGATAGCGCGAGCGATTTCAACCATCTGTCGGTCTACGAAAGAGAGCGTGCCAACTACTGACTTCGGGTCAAGCTTTGAGCCGATAGTTTCAAGGGTCTTTCCGGCTTGCTTGAAGATCTTGCCCCAGCGGTAGACACCAAATTTCTTGGCGACTGATGAGCCAGCACCGCTGTTCATGGCGATGTTTTCTGCGACGGTTAGGTTCGTGAAAAGTGACTGCTCCTGGTGAACAACACCAATTCCCGAAGCCACCGACTCGCGAGGGTTTCTGAACTTGACTTTTTTGCCGTTGACTTCGATCTCGCCGCCGTCTGGCTGGTAGATACCAGTCAGAATCTTGAGCAGAGTTGATTTGCCAGCACCGTTTTCACCGATAAGCCCGATAACTTCACCCGGGTTGATGGTGAATGAGATTCCCTTCAGAGCATGGTTTGAGCCGAAAGACTTCTCAACATTATTGAGTACCAGCACTGGTACCTGAGAGTTTTGCTTTGTTGTCATTTTGAGATCCTTAGACGGTCACGCTGTGACCATGCGGTTGCGACGATTGCCGCGACTAGGATTGCGCCAGAAACAGCCGACTGGAAGTTAGGGCTAACTCCAGCGAGGATGAGTCCGTTGTTGAGAGTGGTCAGTAGTACAACACCGAGCATGGTGCCGAACATACCGCCCTTGCCGCCAGCAAGCGAGGTTCCGCCGATAACTACAGCTGGAATTGTGATGAACAGGTTTCCGGCTGCGATGGTTGGGTTAACCGCACCAAGCTGAATGGTGGCAACGATTCCGGCGATGCCGCTGATGGCACCGGCCAGAGTGAATACTGTGATCTTGTTTCGACTTACCTTCAGACCGTTACCTTTGGCGATTTCTTCGTTGTTTCCAACCGCTAAAGTGTCGCGACCGAACGAGGTGAAGCGAAGCAAAAGTGAGCCAAGTACTGCAACCAAGGTAGCCAGCAAGAAATTGTTTGGGATTCCAAAGTTGAGCTGCGAGGCCCAGGTAGAAAGATTGTCATCAGTTAGGAACGGCATGGTGTCGGTTCCGAACATGATGGTTGCGATTCCGAGGCCGACGTACCACATACCCAGTGTCACGATAAAAGAAGGCACCTTTACCTTCGTGAAAATAACACCGTTGATGAAGCCTAGAGTGGCGCCAATGCCGATGGCAACGGCAAAAGCCCAGAAGCCAAAGTCAGTGCCGCCGCGTGAGTTTGCGCTGAGCAGTACGAATGCCATTCCGGCAGCGCTCATTACGCCTTCGACCGAAAGGTCGATTGATCCGATAAGGATGACCAGGGTTGCACCTACGCCGATAATCAGCGGCAGGCCTGCCTGGTTAAGAATGTTTTGCAAGTTTTCGATGGTTGCGAAGCGCGGGTTCAGATTCGAGAAAATCAGAACCAAGACTGCTAGCGCACCGATGAGAGCTATGGTTTCTGCGTAGCGAGTTACAAAAACACCAATTGGTGTCTTCTTGAACTCAACCTTCTTGATAGAAGGCGCTACCGCCTGAGCTCCGGTGACTACCTTAGTCATTTTGGATCTCCTTTGATTTTGTGATTGCTTGAGTGGGGACCGTTCTGGTCGCAACCTCTTAGGAAAGTTGCGACCAGAACGACTAGCCACAGTTAGTAGCTAGCTACTACTTGTTGCGGGTTGGGATTACTTCTGGGCCGCCAGCTACCAGTGGTACTGGCTCGGTGTCCCATGGACCGTTCGCGATTAGGTTGTCAACCCAGCCTTCAACGTTGTCGTCCCACTTTAGGAACTCGTCGATGTTGTCAGGGGTAACACAGCTGATCTTGAAGAGGCTGTCGCGCTTCTCTGCAGGAAGCTTGCTTGGGTCGATCTCACCAATGGCAGCTAGGTAAGCGGTGTAAAGACCGATTGCCGAAGCCATGTATCCACGGTGGTAGGTTTCACCAACGATTGCGCCGTTTCCAACGTTGTCCTTGATGGCCTTTACGGTTTCTGGGTACAGACCGTCAGATACGAACTTAACCTTCTCGAGCAAGCCGGCTTCCTTGAATGCCTGCATTGCACCGATCTGCATGCCGTCGTCAGCAGTCCAAACACCCTTGATCTGGTCGCCGTACTTAGCAATCAGGTCTTTTGAGTTCTTGTAAGCCAACTGTGGGTCCCAGTTTGATGGACGCTCTTCAAGCACCTTCACGTTTGGGTGGTTGTTGTCAAGTTCCTGGTAGAGACCAGCAACGCGGGTTGCGCTGGTGGTGCTGTCCTGAACACCTGGAAGAGCGATGATGCCACCTTCTTCGCCGATAGCCTTGCTCAACATGTTTGCGGTACATGCACCTGAGTCAAGACCAGAGTGCTTCTGGAATGCAACGAAGTTGTTGCCTACATCAGCTGGGTTTAGGCTGTCTGGCTTGTTCCACCAGATGGTGACGAAGCCGCCGGCTGCCTTAACTGCGTTAACGATGGTTGGTGCATCTGAGCTCGCAACAGTGTTGACGAACATGACGACCTTCTTACCCTTGGCCAAAATAGCCTGGATCTTCGAGATTTCGGTCTGTGAAGAACCCTGTGAGTCAACGATCTCTAGTGGAATGTCCAGCTTCTTTGCGAGAACCTGAGCGCCCAAGATGTTGGCTGCAAAGTATGGGTTGGTGGTGTTGATGACAGAAACGACCATAACTAGGTCTTCCTTCTTCAACGGCTGTGATGAGCTGCTACCGGTAGTTGAGGTACAACCGGTTAGAGCAAGGGTTGATGCCAAAGCCAAACCCGCAATGGTGCGAGCCGACTTCGAGAGGATGCTTTTGAGAGACATCTTTGACTCCTTGATTAGTAGGGGATTTTACTTGTTTTTGGTGCTTAGTGAATAAACATTCGAAACTCGTATGAACATTCAAGTTATTGATAGCACCCATTCGAGTGAATGGTCAAGCAAATAATGAAAAATTATTCAGTTGTTACCAACCTGTAATAAAACCCGCCTCAAGAACTTCAAGAGGCGGGTCTTATTTGGCGCCGGTTAGCGGAAGTTCTTAAAGAACGTCCTCACGTCATCGACATAGATTTCAGGAACTTCGAGTGGAGCAAAGTGACCGCCATCGTTGTGAACGCGGTATTGCTGCAGGTTGAAGTACTTCTCAGTCCAAACCATAGGTGGCTTGTAGATCTCACCTGGATAGATGCTGACCGCGGTTGGAACCGTGACCACTGGGAAGTTGGTGTGGCTCGGCTGCCATGGGTTGCCGATGCACTCCCAGTAATAACGAGACGAAGTTCCACCGGTGTTAGTGATGTAGTAAATCAATGCGGTGGTGATCAGGTCTTCCTTTGGCCAGACCCGTTCGAAGTTGGCGGTGCCAGTTCCACGTTCAGCCAGACCCCAGAAGTACCGCTTCTCGGTAATCCAAGCCAACTGTGCAGCTGGTGAATCTGCTACCAGAGCGCCTAGGGTCTGAGGCTTAGTCAACTGGATTTCTCCGTAACCACTCTCGCGCTCGACGAACAACTTGCCGCGCTCGAACCAACCAGCTTCTTCAGCCGTGTAGTTGCTTTCTGCCGGCAATCCGAGGATCGGGTCGAAAGGAACGCCTGGTGGCTGGTCAGGGTGATTAGGCAGGTAGTGACTCATTTGTGCCGGGAAGTGAGTGTAGACACCGATTACATCATCGGCGTACTTGTGACCGTGCTGTTGTGCAATTAGAGCACCCCAGTCACCGCCAGCAGTTGCGTACTTCTCGTAACCCAGAACGTCTTTCATCAAGGTGTTCTCAAGGTCGGCGGTGTGCCACCAGTTCCAACCAGTCTCTTTAAGAGGAGATGAGAATCCGTAACCAGGTAGCGAGATGAGAACTACATCGAATGAGTCCTCTGGGTCTCCGCCAAATTTCTCTGGGTTAGTGAACGGTTCGATCACTTTGCGAACATCCCAGAAGGTCCATGGCCAACCGTGGTGAAGCAGCAAAGGCATCGGGTTCTTGCCGCTGCCCTTGACGTGAATGAAGTGCAATGGAACACCCATCAAATCAACTTTGAAGTGAGGAAGTTCGTTCATGCGAGCTTCTACATCGCGCCAGTCATACTCATTGATCCAGTAGTCGACCAGGGTCTTGTGGTAGTCGGTGTTGTATCCGTAACGCCAGTCGTCGTTTCCGAAATCAACTGGGTAGCGTGTCTTGCGCAGTCTCTCCATCATGTCCTGAATCTCTGACTCAGGAATGTGAATCTTAAAAGGCTGCACGTCATACTTGTTGCTCATTGCGATTCCTTTCTTTTCTTTTTGCTTGTGCCTTACCAAAGGGATTATTTTGATTCAGCGTTTGATTTTCTATTCAGTATTCAGTTTTTAGGGGTTATTGTCAATGGCGCGCGAAATGATTTAGGCGTGGGATTGCAATAAAAATTCAGCGGTAGAACGGTCGGTCACCAACACGTTGATCCATCCGCCCTTTACGGCTGCCTTGATTGCAGCCCACTTCGAAACTCCAGCTGCGGCAGCGATGCGAATTTCGGTTTGTAGAATCTGGTCGCGCTTGATGCCAATCACCAGATCATCCAGCTCGGTTTTAACTGGCTCACCATTGGCATCGATGAAGCGAAGGTTCACCTGACCGACTGCACCCTTACCAATTGCGACACGCAATTGCTCTTCGTTGAAGAAGTTTGCGCCGGCGTACTGCGGTGAGGCTAGATCGACACCACCAAGTCCCAGTAGTGCAACATCTAGCCTTTCCATGAGGCTGAGGGCCAGTGATGCGTGAGCATCGTTGTCAACCAGAGAGTTCAACAGCGCTCTTGATGAAACTACGCTGGGAAGTCGCAGAAATACTGGTTGCGCTCCGATGGCCTTAGAAAAAGTTTCGGTAGCCATTGTGGCTTCGTGTTGAACCTGAGGTGAACCTACATCGCCGAGCAACTCGATAGCGTTACTGCTGGAATACTTTGCAGCTCGCCCCAAAGACTTGGCCGTCTCACGAAGCGATCTTGACCAAGCCGTGAATCCGATGTTTTTATCTTCTAGCGGCATCGATTCGAGAACGGCAGCAGCCGCCTGACCAAGTTGCTCGAATGGCTCTACTGCCGGATCACTTAGACCGTCGACAATGTGAACCTGGTGCAGTTTGTATTTATCTTCAACCTCGAACTCGAGGTCTGGATGAATTCCTCTGGGAGCCACAAACATGGTTCGAACAACACCGAGATCGTCTGCCATCGAGAGTAGGCGAGAGACTCTAGCTTGTGAGATCTCTAGCTTTTTAGCGATTTGAGTCTGCTTTAGGTCGTATGAGTAGTAGAGCCTGGCAACGCGCGAAACAGTTCGAAGCTGATCCTGATCAATCAGATTTGCCATTTAGCCCTCCTCTCTATTACGACGCTGTGCTGTTTGCAGATTACTGCATACCCTTTCATTTTGTGAATAAAAATACAAAAACTTTATAAGTTGACCCAAAACGTTATAAATCAGGCGGTTGGAATGTTCATTCGCTACCTGTATAGTTATTACATCTCAGAGAAGAGGCCATCCTTCAAGATATCGAGAAGCCTCAAACTCAAGCGACAAAAGCAGAGGATAATTTTCAAATGGCTGTTTCAAAGAAGGCGCCGGCGCGTCAAACCGAGTATGACGTTGTGGTAATCGGCGCGGGTATCAATGGTTTAGGTATTGCACGTGACTCAGCTGAGCGTGGGCTCAAGACCCTGCTGGTTGAGCAGGCAGATCTCTGCGCAGGTGTCTCGGCTTGGTCTGGTCGTTTGGTTCACGGTGGCCTGCGTTACCTAGAGCACATGGACTTAGCCCTTGTTCGTGAATCGCTCAAAGAGCGTGAGCGTCTTTTCAAACTTGCACCTCACCTAGTCAAGCCAGTTTGGCTGATCATGCCTTTCTACAAAAAGAATCGCCGTCCGTCTTGGATGATTTGGATGGGAATGATGGCTTACGACGCCCTTTCTCTAGACAAGTCAGTTTCGTTCCACCGCATTGCATCTAAAACGAAAGTAACCGACCGTTTCAAAGGCATGTCTCAGCAAGGCCTCGGAGGAGCTGCCCTGTTTATCGACGGACAGGTTGAATACGCCGAGCGCCTCTGCGTTGAAATTGCTCTAGCTGCAAAGCAAGCCGGTTGTGACATAAACATTCACACCAAGGCTGTTGGTTTTGAAGTCTCAGGCGCAACTATGACGGGCGTGAAACTTCAAAACTCTGCTGGCGAGACTTACACCGTGAAAGCCAAAGCGATTCTCAATGCTGGAGGCCCTTGGGTTGACCGTGTCAATGAGCCACTGAAGCAACTTGAAAAAGAACGCTATATGGGTGGTACCAAAGGAAGCCACATCATTGTTGACTCGTTCCCTGGGGCGCCAAGCGATGTTGTCTATTACGAATCACAGGCTGACGGTCGTTTGGTGCTGGTCATCCCATGGATGGGCCGCTACCTGATCGGAACTACCGACACTAAATATGACGAAGAGCCTGATTCAGCTCGCGCTGATAACTCAGAAGTTGAGTACTTGCTCAGCGAGGTTAACACCCTGATTCCGGGAGCTAACCTCAAACGCTCAGACATTCTTTACACCTACAGCGGTGTTCGCCCATTGCCATATGCCCCCGGGGTATCTGAGTGGAAAGTGCCTCGAAGCCACATCGTCAAAGACCACGCAGTTGAGGGTCTTGCGGGTTTCTATTCAATCATCGGCGGAAAGTTGACAACCTATCGTCAGCTTGCTGAAGACGCGGTCGATCTAATCTTGAAGAATAGCTTCGGCAAGAAGGTTGCAACCAAAACTAAGAACGTTATGTTCCCTGGCGCTCAAGAAACCGACTTCGCAGCCCTGAAGCAGAGTCTAGTTTCGAACTCGAAACTTCAAGCTGAAACCGTGGATCGTCTAGTTGCTCTCTACGGTTCAAGAGCTCGACTGATCGTTGACCTAGTAGCCAAGCAACCAGAACTCGCCGAACGCTTCGACCCTAAGTCAGCTGCGATTGCTGCTGAGTTGGTTCTGGCAGTTCGGGAAGAATTCGCTGAGACCATGACCGATGTATTCGCTCGTCGCATCCTGCTTGCCTTCGAACCAGGGCACGGCCTTGAGGCAACCAAGCGGGCCGCCGATATTTTGGGTGAGCTACTTGGCTGGTCAGCAGTTGAAAAACGAAAGAACATCGCTGAATATGTTGAGTGGCTAGATCACCTGAAAGTGCCAGCGCTCTAAGCCTGAAGACTCGGAGAATGACGATGAAATCGAGATATGTTCTAGCCCTGGATGAGGGTTCGTCTAGTGTGCGCGCGGTGCTCTTTGATGAAAACGGCGAAGCAAAAGCTGATTACTCGGTAGCAATCAACGACATTTTTCCGAATCCAGGATGGGTTGAACTTGACCCCCAAGAAGTGTGGAACGCGACTCTCGAAGCGATTCACCAAGCGATGCGAAAACTTCAGGTAACTGCTGAAGACATCGCCGTGGTTGGAATTACAACTCACCGAGAGAGCATTGTAGTTTGGGACCGCCGAACTGGTCTGCCGGTCTACAACGCTATTAAGTGGAGCTCAAAACAAACCGACGACATCGTCAAACGTTGGTCAGCATCGGGTTTTGACAGCGAGATTCGCAGCCGCACTGGCGTGCGAAATGACTCGTATTTTTCAGCTGGCAAGATTGCTTGGCTACTAGAGAACATCGACGGGGTTCGCGAAGGAGCCGCAGACGGTAGCTATGCAGTAGGTACCATGGACAGCTGGCTGCTCTGGAAACTAACAGGTGGCACCCGCCACGCAACTGATTTCAGCGCAGCATCGAGAACCGCTCTTCTGAATCTTGAACAAGCAGCCTGGGACTTAGAACTGGCAGCTCTGCTGGGGATTCCAACCTCGCTGCTTCCGGCCATCCTTGAATCTGACGAGCAGTTCGGTGAAGTTGCACCCGGCATTCTGCCTGGGCCAATGAAACACCCGGTGCCAATTCGAAGCATTCTCGGTGACCAGCAAGCAGGTTTATTCGGTCAGGCCTGCCTCAATCGAGGCGAAGCCAAAAACACCTATGGCACTGCGGGTGTTCTAACGGTTAACGTCGGCGACAAACCTGAGATCATGGATGGCCTCAGTTCGAGTGTGGCGTGGGCCTTGAACTCGAAACTTCAGTTTGAAGCCGAAGGCGTGGTGTTCTTCAGCGGAAAAACCATCGCTTGGTTGCGTGACAATCTTGGTTTGCTAGAGAGCTCAGCAGAAGCCGAGGCACTTGCCATGTCGGTACCTGATAATGGTGGCGTCTACATGGTTCCTGCTTTCACAGGGCTCTGTGACCCGCACTGGGATGGCAACGTGCGAGGGGCAATCTTAGGTTTGCAGCTAGACACCACCAAAGGACATTTAGTGCGAGCTGGGCTCGAAGCTATGGCCTATCAGACTGCTGACAACGTTGACAAAATGCGCGAGGGCGGAATCGACATTCCATTCCTGAGAATCGACGGCGGAGCTGTCAGAAATAATTGGCTTTGCCAGTTCCAGGCAGATGTGCTGGGAGTTCCGGTGCTTAGACCTACCGAGCCTGAGCGCACGGCTCTCGGCGCAGCGCACATTGCTGGAGCTGCCGTAGGCATGTGGAGTCTCGAATCAATTAGCGAACGCTGGGAACTCGATCGAGAGTTTGTGCCTTCGATTTCAGAAGATCAGCGTCAGTCGCTCTTGCAGGGCTGGAAAGATGCAGTGGTTGCGGCTCAATCGCTGCCGCCAAGAAAATACTAAAAACTACTAAAAGTAGTCTTTGCGAAACAGGTGCTCGCCGAAAATTCTGAGTTCCTGGGTGAGGGCACTCTTGAAAGTTGCCTGATCGACAGAGCCGATTTCATCTTCAACGGATGCCACGGTAGCCGGATTCCAATCAAAATTCATGGCCGCATAGATTTGCGTAAGCACTTCGCGAGTTTCATCGGTGTTGGTAAGTAGCAGAGAACCGCTAACCAAGCGGGCTCCTGGCATAGCGCGCTGTGAAGTGCCAATTAGTTTGACTTCATCGCGCGCATTGATGCTGAATTTGCCCGGGCAGTATTCTCCTGGAACCTCACCGAGTCTGGCATCAATCTTGAAAGCACGAAGCATTGCCACTAGCACCGATCCCACTTCTTTGAAGATGAAGTCATTGGTGTATCGAAGAGTGGGTTCGGGAAGAGCAATGTCAAAGACCAGCGAGGTAGGGTCGTAGGCAACAGCACGACCACCGGTGTTACGAATTATTGGCTCGTAGCCCAAATCTCGGGCTGCTTGCTGAGCTTCTTCGAAGCCTGGCATAAAGCTCTCGCGTCTGCTAAATGCCACGGTCTTGTGCGGAGCATAAACCTGAACCTGTGCGCCGAAAACTGGATTTTCAGCAACCTCGGCCAGCATCTTCGCTGAATAGTCCATTTGCCTTTGAGACATAGCCTCAAAGGTAGCATCCCCTTCAAGCACGCTGCTAGGCATTGATCATCTCGCCAACCAAACCGTGCACTGCCTCTTGAATTCCTTCGCTTAGAGAAGGGTGGATGTGCACGTTGTGGTTTAGTTCGTCAATCGTAATTCCGGCGCGGTTGGCAAGAGTTAATTCAGCGAGCAACTCGGCTGCGTCAGCAACAACGAGGTGCGCTGCGATTAGCTTTCTGGTGCCGGCATCGGCGATGAGCTTGACATAACCGCTTGGAACACCAATCGCGTGTGCCTTGCCGTTTGCAACCATGTTGAACTTTGAAACTATCAATTCTGCGCCCGTTGCCTCGGCCTCTTGACGAGCTTGCTCTTCGGTTGGGCCAAAACTGGCAACCTGTGGCTGCGTAAAAATTGCGCGAGGCATAACTCGGTAATCTTCGATCGGCTCTGGGTTTAGCCCAGCGATGGTTTCTGCCGCAACAACACCTTGGTGTTCGGCAACATGCGCTAACTGCATTTTGCCGGTAACGTCACCGATAGCGAAAATGCTAGGCACATTGGTGCGAAGCAATCCGTCAACCGAAATCGACTTGATAGGAGACAACTCGACCCCGGTGTTCTCGAGACCGTAGCCAGTGACGTTAGCGGCAAATCCAATGGCGATCATTGCCTTTTCGGCGCTGACTGTTTGAACTTCGCCATTTAGCTGCAGAACTTCAACCTCAATCGAGTCAGTTGACTCGTTGATGGCCTGAAGTTTTGCAGAGGTGTGAACCACAATCTTGCGCTTGCGAAGTTCTTTCGCCAATTCTTTTGAGGTGTCTGCGTCCTCGAGAGGCAGAATTCGATCCTGTGCCTCGACGATGGTTACCTCGGTTCCGTAGGCAGACATCACGAATGCAAACTCGATGCCGATTGGTCCGGCACCAACGATGACGATTGACTTCGGCAGCTCTGCTTCGAGAATCTGGCTTTCGTAGTTAACTACTCGCTTTGAGAACGGGATGCCCGGAATCGACCTTGCAGACGCACCAGTGGCCACGATGGCGTGAGTGAATTCCAGCACGACTTCGGTTCCGTCGGTTTTGGTAACTTGAAGAGTGTTGGCATCCTGAAATGTGCCTCTGCCTTCAAATTCGGTAATGCCGTTTTTCTTGGTCAGGTAGTGAATTCCCTTTACGCGACCTTCGCTAACTGCTCGACTGCGGTTGAAAGCAGATGAGTAGTCAATCGTTGTTTCACCCGTGACTCCGTAGTGCGCTGCCTCTTCGCGAAGCAGGTAGGCAACTTCGGCGTTTTTCAGAAGTGCTTTGGTTGGAATGCAACCGACATTCAGACAAACTCCGCCCCAGTACTTTTCTTCAACTAGCGCCACGCTCTTGCCGAGCTGAGCCAGGCGAATAGCAGCCACATAGCCACCCGGACCGGCACCCAAGACAACCGCGTCGAATTTTTGAATGTCAGCCATGATGTTTACCTCTGGAACTAGTTGGCGAGTGGGCTCTCAAGAAGCTGAACAAACTTCTGCAAGAAAGTTGCACCGAGTGCTCCATCGATTGCTCGGTGGTCGCAGGTGAGCGTGAACTCAGCGATTGGTAACCAAGTTGGTTCACCATCAACTAGACGCAAGCGCTGCTCGGTTGATCCGACCGCGAGAATGGCGGCCTGTGGAACGTTTACAATCGCGTCGAATCGACGAACCCCCATCATTCCCAAGTTGGAAATCGTAAAGGTTCCGCCAGTGATATCTGCTCGAGTTAGAGCGCCGGTGCGGGCGCGCTCAACAACATCTTTACGACGCTCTGCAATCTCGCTCAGGCTGAGAGAGTTGGCTTCATGAATCACTGGAACAGTCAGACCGTGGGGTGCAGCAACGGCAATGCCGACACCAGCTGACGCAAACTGCACCACACCGTCTTCTTCAACGTGAACGTTTAGTTCAGGAACCGCAATGAGTGCCTGAGCTGCAACTGAGACCAGCAGGTCTGTCAGGGTAGCGCCAGGTACTACCTGCTTGACCTTAACCGCTTCAGTCATATCAACTTCCACGGTTAGGTGAAATACCGGAGCCTGCCAGGCGTTGACCATGTGTCTGGCTGCGGTTCGTTTAATGCCCTGGAAAGGAACCTTGGTTCCTTCGCGGTTAATTACTTCACTCATTAGTTGACCTTCAGTGCCTTTCCGGCGCAACCGTACTCGGTCATCTTCGCGATTGTGGCCTGAATCATCAGGGTGCGAGCTTCGCGCATTGCTTCTTCGAGCTGTCGGTCACCCTGAGCAAATACACTCTCAAGTCCGCGACGGAAAGCGTGACGAAGATCGGTGTCTGCGTTCAGCTTGTGAACGCCAGCAGCGATGGCTGCCTTTAGCTCGTCGGCTGGAACACCAGAAGCCCCGTGAAGAACCAGTGGCACATTAGTGCGCTGCTTAATCTCGGTGATCAGATCGATGGCCAGAGGTTGAGGTTTGATGCTCGTCACACCGTGCATGACACCAGCTGAAATAGCGAGCAGGTCGACGCCGGTTTCAGCAACGAATCGCTCTGCTTCTTCTGGCTTGGTGTAGTGATCTGCCCAGTTGATATTTTCAGCTGCATCAGGGATGCTTCCGAGTTCTGCCTCTACTGGAATACCAAAGGAGTGGGCAACTTCAACTACGTGCTTGGTCTGACGGATGTTCTCTTCGAATGGAAGGTGTGAGCCATCAAACATGATCGAGTTGAACCCGAGCTTGATAGCCTCGAATACTTCTTCATATGTACCGTGATCAAGGTGAATCGAAGCTTCAATATCTGACTTGTCAAGCTCACGCTTGGTCATGTAGAAAGCCTCGGCAAGACCCATGTGCGGAACAACTGCGCGACCGACCTGCAGGAAAACCGGAGCATTTGCCGCTTCGGCCGCCAAGATCAGCGCCTGAGTGGTTTCTGGATTGTGCATGTTGAACCCGCCAACGGCATAGCCGCCAGTTTGAGCACGTTGAACAATAGCTAGTGGATCAATGATTGGCACGGTAGTCGCGCCTACGGTTACTGCATCTAACATTTGCTTAGGCCGTTTCAATGATTGCTACTACGCTGCGAACTTCGACAGAAGCACCTTCTTGAACCAGGATTTCAACGATCGTGCCGGCAGCTGGAGATTCGAGAACCTCTTCAACCTTTTCGGCTTCAACCTCGGCTAGTGGTTCGTCTTCAGCGACAACATCGCCGACATTCTTTAGCCACTTGATGATTGAGCCTTCGCTCATCCCCATACCCCACTGTGGGAGCAATACTTCTACACGCATTTCTACTCCTTTGTTTGCGCTTTGAATCGTTACTTTGAAACGCCAACCACGCGTCGAATTGCTTCGGCGATGGTCACGCGGTTCGGGTACATTTGCTTCTCAAGAGAAGGACTAAACGGAATCTGCATGTCAGGTGCAGTAGCACGAATAATCGGAGCCTTGAGTGAGTCGAAGATCTCTTCGGCAACAATTGCGCTGATTTCACCAGCAGCACCGCAGGTCTTGTGTGCAGGTTCTGCAACTACTAGACGACCAGTGCGGGCCACTGACTCAAGGATCGCCTGAGTGTCTAGTGGAACCAGTGTTCTTGGGTCGATTACCTCGACAGAGATTCCTTCGGCTGCGAGAACTTCAGCTGCGGCTACAGACTCAGGAACGCAACTTGAAATTGCAACCACGGTGACGTCAGTACCCTCGCGAGCGATTCGGGCCTTGCCGAATGGAATGCGGTATTCGTCATCGTTTACTTCTTCTTTGCTACCCCAAAGCAAGCAAGCTTCGAATGTCATCACTGGGTCATCAAGATCGATCGCGGTTCGCAGAAGACCCTTAGCATCGCTAGGAGATGACGGAACCACAATTTTTAGTCCAGGCACGTTCATGAACATCGGGTAAGGACGGTCAGAGTGGTGTGCGCCGGTGTTTAGCCCATAGAACATTGCAGAGCGGAACACCACTGGCATAGAAGCCTGGCCTCCGAACATGTAACGGTTCTTGGCAACTTGATTCACAAGCTGGTCCATTGCCATGTACAAGAAGCTTGAGTATGAGAGGTCTACGATTGGGCGAAGGCCGGTCATCGCAGCGCCAGCAGCGATACCCACGATTCCCTCTTCGCTGATCGGAGTGTTACGAATGCGGTCGTTACCGTACATCTGCAAGAAGTCACCCTTGTCAGCGCGACTCTTGCCGCCACCGGTGGTTCCGTAAACGTTGGCTTCGACATCTTCGCCGATGATGATTACGCGGTCGTCAGCATCCATTGCTTCACGCTGCGCTGCGCCGATTGCGCCTAGAAAGCTCATTACGCTCATGCGAAGATCTCCTGCTCGTTGTTGGTGTATAGGTCGTCGAATGCTACCGATGGGTCTGGGTAAGGGCTTTCGTTGGTGAAGCGAACTGCTTCATCAACCTCAGCGAGAACCTCTGCCTGTAGGTCATCCATTTCTTGCTCGGTGAAGTAACCGCCTTCTACCAAGTAGTTGCGGAATAACACGATTGGGTCTTTCTTCAACCACTCTTGACGCTCTTCTGGGTCGCGGTAGTCAGTGCCAATACGAAGACCTTCTGAGTGTTCGTTGAAGCGATAGGTGACGACTTCAATCAGGGTTGGGCCGAGACCTACACGTGCACGGTCGACAGCTTCAGAAACTGCTTCATAAACTTTCAGGATGTCCTGACCGTCTTCGACACGCACACCAGCGATACCGAAGCCGGCAGCGCGGTCAGCGATCACACCAGAGGTTACGGTGTGAGCCGGAGTACTAAGTGCGTACTGGTTGTTTTCGCATAGGAAGATAACTGGGAGTTTCCAGACGCCTGCCATGTTCATGGCTTCGTAGAGAACTCCTTGGTTCGCAGCGCCATCACCAAAGAATGCGAGTGAAACGTGGTTCTTCTTGAGAACCTTTGCACTTAGTGCTGCGCCAGCGGCGATAGGAATTGAAGAACCCACGATTCCCGATTCACCGAGGCTGCCAACTTTGAAGTCAGCGAGGTGAAGTGAACCACCCTTGCCTTTGCAAACACCGGTGGCCTTGCCAACCAGCTCGGCCATAAGCGGGCCTAGTGGTGATCCTTTACCAATCGGGTGGCCGTGACTGCGGTGATTACCGGTCATGTAGTCGTTGTCACCGAGAGCCATGGTTGCACCAACAACCTGGGCTTCTTGGCCGATGCTGGTGTGCACGGTTCCGGGAATGTGGCCATGTTTGACCATCTTCGATGCGCGCTCGTCAAAGTAGCGAATGCGCAGCATACGGCGCTGCATCTCTAGCAGCTGGACTTTATCGATATCCACCATTGGCTTAGCTTCCTTTTGTTGAATCATAATTATTCACTCTTTGATTACCTATTCTACATACCTTGGATTAATTTGCAACAGCAACTTGCGAAATATTTTTTTCTGGAATCAAAAGATCGATGCGGTCAAGGATGTAGGTCGGTTTCACCGAAAGCTGGTAAGCAGCCATGCCGAGGTTTTGGCTCTCTCCGGTGAGCACTAGAGCCGAGTGAATGCCAGCATTAATCGCCATCTGGATGTCAGTAGTTGGGCGATCCCCGATCATGATGGCGCGGTCTTTCGCCGTGTTGATTCGACCGAGTGCAATGTCGATCATGATTTGATCTGGTTTACCCATGTTGTATTGACAAGTCGCACCGGTGGTGGCTTCGATAGCTGCCACTACACCGGCAGCATCCGGCTCGCCTTCACCATTAGGGAAAGGGCAAAACCGATCTGGATTAGTGGTGATTAGTTCAGCCCGCTTGTGCTTCCAGATTGCATCGAAGGCAATTTGCAACTTTGAATAATTGAAGCCGTGGTCGTAGCTCGCAATCACGATGTCAATCTCGGCAGGGTCTTCGGTAATTTCGATGCCAGCGGCTTTGAGAGCGTTAATAAGTGGAGCATCGGAAATTGGAAATACCTTGGCACCGGGACGGTTTTTAGTCAGCCAGTCAACGGTGCTAATAATGGTGTTCAGAATCTCGTGCTCTTCGGCTTCGATTCCCAACCTTGCCAATTTCTCGATGTACATCTTCGGGTCTTTAGTTGGGTTGTTACTCAAGAACACGCGTTGCACACCATTTTCGCGTAGGTGTTCGAGCAACTCTTGCGCACCGGGCAGCAACTCTTCACCAAGATAGATGGTGCCATCGAGGTCAAAAAGGTATGCGTCATATAAGAAGTCAGGTCTGGTAGTCATAGGTTCGCTCGCTTAGCTTTGGTTTACTTCGGCCAGCGAAGCAAAAACAGGTTTCAGTGCTGGGTAGAGACCACGGAAAATCTCAAAGTACTTGTCATACTCGAGGGCAGCTTCAAGATTTGGACTATAGGTCTCTCGGGTGCCAGACATTGCTTTAGCAGCGGTACGTGCGTCTGGGTAAATGCCGATGGCTGCAAACGCCAGCATTCCTGCGCCCAGCGAAGTCGATTCTTCAGACCTGGCAATCGTGATTGGAATTCGCAGGATGTCTGCGAGCATCTGACACCAAAGCGGCGAGCGCGCACCTCCACCCATGGCGATCAGGCAACTGAGGGGCTCACGCAGGGTTGCCGAGGCTGACTCGAGACAGACCCTAAGTTCAAATGCGATGCCCTCAAGAATTGAGCGGAAGAGATGCTCGTTTTCGTGAATCCCCGAGTAACCAATAATTGCCCCGCGCGCATTCTGATCCCAATAAGGGGTGAGCGCGCCGTTCCAGTAAGGCAGCGTGAAGAGCCCCAAGCTTCCGATGGGCACCGTAGCAGCTTTATCGTTCCAGTATTGCTCTGCAGACTTACCCTCGTAGTCCCCCAGGTTTTGATGCTTTTTGAACCAGTTCACCAGGTAAGTTCCGGCACCCACAAAGAATTCGTAGTTCACACTGTTAGCTATGGTGCCCATCATGGCTCGGTAGGCGTAGCTAGGTCGGTAATCCTCGGTGTACACACCTGCGATTAGTCCGGTGCCAAGATTCAGGTATCCGATTCCGGCGTCAACCACACCTGCACCTAAACCAGCGCATTGTCCATCGCCACCACCAGCAACTAAAACCACAGAGCTAGCAAGGCCCAGTTGGGCGGCTACCTCTTCGGTAAGCTGACCGATTACATCACCAGACTGGCAAACCTCAGGCAGCTGCTTTTCGCTTACCCCGAGGGTAGCCAAGATTGCTTGGCTGTAAGTCGCGGTCTTGAGATCGAGCAGACCCATAGGGTCAACGCTGGCTGCCGGCGAAATATATTTGCCGGTCAAACGAAATGACAGGTAAGTGTGAACGTCTGCGATTATTGCGGTGCTCGGTAGAACTTCTGGTTCGTTGGTTTTTAACCACATGAGCTTGTAGAAACTCGGTGTCGGATTCGCTGGCTTACCGGTAGAAGTGTGAACCTCGCTAGTGCCGAATTGTCTTACCTCTTGATGAGCTCGAGTATCGAGCCAAAGCATGGCTGGTCTGATAGCTTTGCCATTTTCATCGAGACAGACAAAGCTTTCACGCTGGTGAGTAATCCCAATCGCAGCGATGTTTTGCGGCCCAACTTTTTCAGCCGCCTCCCGAATCGCTCGGCTGGTTGCATCCCACCAGTGCTCTGGGTCTTGCTCTCCCCAGCCATCGTGAGGGATGCTGAGCTCAATCTCTTGCCGACCTTCAGCAACCGCGTTGCCATGTTCGTCCCAGACCACGGCTTTTGAGCCTGTGGTCGAGCAGTCAACCGAGATTACTAGTCGCGCTGTCACAGTCTTACTCGCTCAACTGCGTTGTCTGCCATCTCGATCACCTGTGCAACATCGCTTGCGTTCCAGCGACCAGCAAAATAGAGCAGGTCAACTACAGTGAAGCGATTACGCATCAAGTGGCAGTTGGCAACTGCCCACGTCCAGATGTCCTGGTCAATCCAGTTTTCAAGTTCATCAATTGACCTTGCAGCACCAGACTTCTTCAGCCCTTCGGCAAGAGCTGCTGGGTCAGGAAGCAATTCGGCTAGACGAGCAGGGTTCGATTTGAATGATGCGAGTAGCTCACTTGCGCGCTGAATGTTTTCGTTGAACTTTGCAACTTTTTTGTGAACATCGCTAATGCATTCGGCAGTCAGAGTTCCGGTGGCATCGATTTGGCTGAAAGCATCGCGAACAGCTGTCTCAACCGCAGCTGAATTTACCTGTTCTGGCAAGTTAATGTCTTCGATGTTGTCCGCAAGATACTTCCAGGCCATTGCTCCCACTAGAGATGCCACACCAACCTGAGCGCCGTGCAATCCAACATTTTGGTGATCGGCAACTGCGCGCATGTCTAGCATGTGACTGATCAAGTGTTCGACGCCCGAAAGGCAAGCGGTCGTGCCAGCGATTCCGGTTCCGATACCTCGAATGGCAAGCACCTTGGTGAGTTGTTCCACGGCACCCAGCTGACCGTCAGAGAGACCGACGCCCCAGAGAGCTGGGTTGCCTGCAAAGGTGAGAAGCAGGTCACGCGGTGTCTCGTGAAAACTTGAGTCGAGCCCTACCTCGTGCGCGAGTTTCCAGTCGGCTGGTGCCGTGAAGAGTGATAGTGCCTCGCCGAATCCGGCGAGGTTGAGTTCGAGCGGGGCGCTCTGGATAACTTCGAGATCTGCGATTACCGCGTCTGGCCAGCGAGAATCGATTGTTCGCTTCGCGCCGTTTTTGAGCACTACAGAAACATTGTCGGTATAGCCGTCAACCGAAGCTGCGGTCTGAATTGAAATCACCGGGATGCCATGCTGGCGATCGCTAGCGACCTTTGCGATGTCACTTATTGTGCCTCCACCAAGACCGACGATCAGGTCAAATCCCTCGACTGCAGAAGTAGCAGTTTCTAGAGTTTTTTCATCAACCTTGACGACACCCTCAGCAGCAAGCTTCACCCAGGTGACATTGAAATACTTTGAGAGTTTTTCGAAGATTACGTTTTTGAAGTTCAGCTGGCCTTTGAGAATTTCTACCTCGTCGGTCAGCAAAACAACTCTGGCTCCAACCGGTTCAACTCCGGCAGCAACCAACAACTCGGCGGCAATCGGAACGGTCTGTTCAGAGGCACTCCACGAGATTTCCATGTGCTTGATGTCGAGCGAAACTAGACGCTCAGGTTCAGGCGCAGCCGCAATTACCTGCTTGATGCGCTTCAGATCAGTGGGATCACTAACATCTCGAAAACTCATTTTGAACCTCGCCTTTGAACGTCTCTGTATTTTTATTCAATACTAGAATAAAAACTACTTCATTGCTAGATTATGAATATCTGAAATAGATGTCAAGGTGGTATTAGGAATGTCTAAGTCAATTTCTGAAACATACGATGTGGCCATCATCGGTGGCGGAATCAACGGCGCGGTGTCGGCTGCGCGCTTAGCTGCGAGCGGGATCAAAGTTCTATTGGTCGAAAAGAATGACTTCGCCTCTACTACATCGCAAGAATCTAGCAACCTGGTCTGGGGTGGAATCAAGTACCTTCAGAGCTACGAGTTCTCACTGGTATATAAGTTGTGCGCTTCACGCAACGAACTTCTTCGCGAATACCCAAACCGCATTCGTCAAATCGGTTTTCTGGCATCACTCGGGCCAACTGCGCCATTCGGAAAATTCTTAGGTCTGCTTGGCACCACCTTGTACTGGACAATTGGAAAGTTCGCGACAAACCCTCCGAAGGTTTTCTCGGCGATGCGCGCGCAACAGATTGAACCAGCTTTTCTACCTGGTCGAGCAGCGCTGGAATACTTCGATGCGTACCTGCCTGACAACGACAGTCGCTTTGTGTGGGAGTTCATCAGCACGGCAAAGCAACTAGGCGCAGATTGCCGCAACTACCAGCAACTCGAAGGCGCAAGTTTCGATGGGCTCTGGAACCTTGAGATTCGAGGCACACTAACCGGTGAAGCTAGCACCGCTAGAGCAAAAGTGCTGATAAATGCAACCGGGCCCTTCGCAAATCAGCTCTCAAACCTGCTTGAACTCAAAACCAGATCACAACTGGTGCTGTCAAAGGGTGTGCACCTGGTCGTACCAAAAATTCACAAGACCGACCACGTTCTTGCATTCTGGGATGAGCAGGGTCGCATGTTTTATGTGATTCCAATGCACGACCGAAGCGTGATTGGCACCACCGATACTCGCGTCGGAAATGAGACCAAAGAGGTCACCGAAGAAGATCGCGAATTCCTGCTGCGCCAGATAAATAAAGAAATGAATCTAGAGCGACCGCTCACCAAAGACGACATTTTGGCTGAGCGTTGCGGCGTTCGCCCACTAGTCACGAGCTCAAACGGAGCTGCAGAGCCAGACTGGCACAAACTTTCTCGAAAGCATGCAGTCGAGCTAGATGCCAAGCGCAAAGCAATTTCGATATTCGGTGGCAAACTGACCGACTGCCTAAATGTTGGTGAAGAAGTAATTGCTGAAGTTGAGAAACTAGGCGTGAAGGCTAAATCGAATAAATCGCAGAAATGGTTCGGAGAAGAATCAGCTGCAGCCAAAGCAAAGTTTGTTCAAAGAGCGAGCTCGGTTCTTGCCAACGCTTCTGAAGCTGAGCTGGTCATCGAGTCGCTTTGGCGCCGACACGGCAGTGAAGCACTCAGCATCCTTGATTTGATTGAAGCGCAGCCCGAATCAGCTGACAGCGTATTCGATGGCCTCGGCATAACTTTTGCTGAAATCGACTACGTTCTGCGAAATGAAGATGTTCAAACCCCAGAAGATCTGCTTCGCAGACGTCTGCCTATTGCCATGAGCAGATCAAAGGCAGAGATTGAGTCGAACCAGCGACTGAACGTAGTGCTCGGTCAACTGCACTAAAGCAGCCTGTCAGGCTCGAAGAGCCGTAGGCTAAATATGTGTTGCGTCGATTAATTGTGATTTCCCGCCCAGTGCTCTGGGTGAACACCATAGGCACCACCGTCATGGGAATGTGGCTTGCTGGCTTTCTCTGGGATTGGCGCGTGCTGCCAATTCTGCTCTGGGTGACTTTCCCATTCAACCTGCTGATCTACGGCATCAATGACATCTTTGATCAAGAAACAGACAACATCAACGCCCGAAAAGGTGGCTATGAGGGCGCACACATTTACCCGAATGAAGTAAAGCCAATTTGGGTTGCCGTTATCGCGACTAACATTCCGTTTCTGGTTTACTTTGCACTCACCCTTCCGTGGCCAGCCACTGCTTGGATGGTGGCCTACAGTTTGTTCTTCACTTTCTATTCGGCCCCACCACTTCGGTTCAAAGCTCGCCCGTATTTCGACAGTTTCTCAAACACCGACTACGCCTTCCCCCTCGCCTTTGTTCCACTCGCGCTTGGCAAAGAGCCGGTCTGGATGGCAGTCGCAGCTCTGATGGCCTGGTCGATTGCGAAGCACGCGTACGATGCAATCCAAGACATTCCACAGGATTCAGACACCGGCATTGAAACCACAGCGGTGCATTTCGGAGTTAGAGGCACTCTAATTTGGAGCGGTCTCTGGTGGGCACTTTCTACCGTGCTTTTTGCGCTGGTGAACATTCCGGTCGCGCTCGTAAACCTAGCGATTGCTGGCTATCTAGTGATAGCAGTTTGGAAAGAGCCAACCCCAAGCAAAGCCCACGATGTCTACAAGTATTCGATCGCCTTTCCTTACATCGCCGGTGCAGTAGCCGGAATTCAATTGACCGCTGGAATCTTCTTCGGTTTATATAAGTGAAGAAAGTCGTCATCCTCGGCGCTGGTCTTTCAGGTCTCGCGAGCGCTGCTTTGCTTGCGAAAGCTGGTCATCAAGTCACCGTGCTTGAGCGAAACAACTGGATCGGCGGCAAGTCTCGTCGAATCGAGTTGCTCGGCCAACGCATGGACACAGGCCCAGCGCTGGTGACTTTCCCTGAGGTCTGGCAGAAGTTCCTCGACACTTACGACGCAATCGGCAAAGCAACTAAAACTGAGAACCTCGACTTCGTGAAACTTGCCGAAGTCGGCCGTTACTTTCTAAGAGACCAAGTGACAGATCTGCCAGTGAAGCCAAATCACAAATGGCATGAACCTTGGATGCGATTTTCTGAGCAACATTCTGCTCTCACGCCATCAATTTCGACGATGCTAACTAGCCAGCCCATGTCTTTCACAGCCCTACCCGCACTGCTGAAAATGAACCGGGTTTACGGCACCAAACTCACCACCGCCTCTTATATAAAGTCACTCAAATGGATGCCGAAACCATTGAAAGAGATTGTCGAGATACACACCCTGAACGCGGGTGTCTCACCGAAAAAAACTCTGGCTCTATATGCCTCGGTCACGGCTTCGATGGCTAATCAGGGCATTCACGTGCCGGTTGGCGGAGTGAACGAAATCACGCAAAAGCTTTTTGAACTTGCAAAGGCATCAGGCGCCGAAATCAAACTCGGTGAGCAGGTCACGAAAGTTCAGCGGAAGAAGGTCACCACCGCCGAGCAAAACTATGAATGCGACCTAGTCGTGAGCTCGGTTGATCCTGCTGTGCTGGCGAAGCTTATGGGTAGAAACCCCAAGCCGGCGAAACAGCGATCTTGCTCGGGAGTCGCAATCTACGCTGTGCTCAAAGAACCACTGTCGACTGAAACCGTCACCCACTCGGTAATCATGCCTGACGACGCAGAAGACCTGTACCGAGCAATTTCAAACGCTGAAATTCCAAAGCAAACCATGGCTTTCGTGAACTACTATCGCGCTCACGAAATATACCCAAACACCAAACCGACCGTTGCGGTATTGCTCACGGCACCCGCTGATGGACAGCACTACGACCTCGAGTCTGAGTGGGTTAGAACTGAGTTAGAACGCATCAGCCAAAAGTTGCAACTCAGCAAACGCATCGACCTGCTATTTGAAGACCACCTCGTGCTTGATCCGAAATACTTCGGCGAATGGGGTTCCTACCAAGGAGCCCTTTACGGTGAAACCAGACCGCTCTGGCAAGCTGGCCCGTTCAAAATTCCAGCGCACCATAATCTACTTCGACCATGGCTCTATCGGGTGGGTGCGAGCGTGCATCCTGGCGGCGGAATCCCCGCGGTTCTCGGCGGGGTATTGCTGAGCCTGAGACGTTTTCTAAAGGCGCGAAGTTAGCACTCAACCACATTCACAGCTAAACCTCCGGTAGAAGTTTCTTTGTATTTGGTCGACATGTCTTGGCCGGTTTGTCGCATCGTCTCGATAACCGTGTCTAGCGAAATCTTGTGGTTACCGCTGCCGTTCAAGGCAAGACGCACTGCCGCAACCGCTGTGCCGGCTGCAATGGCGTTGCGCTCAATGCAGGGCAGCTGAACGAAACCGCCCACCGGATCACAGGTCAAACCGAGGTTGTGTTCCATCGCAATTTCTGCGGCATTCTCAACCTGCTTCGCTGTTGCTCCTAGCACTTGAGCTAGACCGGCGGCGGCCATAGAGCAAGCAGAACCTACTTCGCCCTGGCAACCAGCCTCGGCTCCCGAGATGCTCGCATTCCTCTTATATAGGCCACCGATTGTTGCCGCAGTTATGAGGTACTCACTGGCCAACTTGGCATCAGATATTCCTCGATGCTTCAGCGCGTAGTAAGCCACCGCAGGGATGATTCCTGCAGCTCCGTTAGTTGGTGCAGTGACCACCCGATTGCCGGCCGCATTCTCTTCGTTCACTGCGATGGCATATGCCTGCAGCGCATCCATCGATTGATCACCCTCGTTTGCTTCTAGGTGCCGGTAAAGTGAAGCAGCTCGGCGCTCTACTTTCAAGAAACCTGGCAACACGCCTGAGGTCGAAAGACCCGCCTCGATGCAGCGCTTCATAGCCAGCCAGATTTTCTCTAACTCGACATCGACGTCTTTGTCTGGTCGCTGGGCAAGCTCGTTTGCCATGCCAACCTGTGCAATCGAGAGTTTTTCTCTCACGCAAATGTCGAGCAGTTCAGCGGCCGTCTGATATGGATATGGCACACTCCAAGCTGGCTTCGTCACCGTGGCATCCGTTTCAACAAAGCCACCTCCGACAGAGTAGTAAATGCAGGTTTGATCACCGGATTCAAACTTCATAGCGTTCGAATGCTTGCTCAGTCTTTCTCTGGGTGCAAGCGTGAAGTGAACTTGAGGTAGTTCAGTTAGAGACCGAACTGCATCGGGGTCACAGGTTTCTGGTCGCATACCTTGCAGCCCGGCAAGAATCGCATTTATAGTGCCGTGGCCGATGCCGGTTGCACCGAGCGACCCGTAAAGTGTGACATTTACATCAGCCGATGGCTGGCTTAGCGCTTCTCGAAAAAGTAGAGCAGCTCGCATCGGTCCAACCGTATGCGAACTGGATGGCCCGATACCGATAGTGAATAAATCAAGTGCCGATACATGCTCGGTCATGTTTACAGACTATGCCTTAAAAGCGAAGTCCCTCTGAATAATCAGAGGGACTTCTAAGGTTGAAAGATTACTGCAGGCTAGCTGCACGAATCTTGTGGGTGAACGGAATCTTCGCGCCCTTCTTGTCGTTACCGCGAACGTTCACCATGGTGGTGTACCAAGCGCGGTAGCGAATGATGTCGAGACGGATGGTTCCGGTGAAGCCCTTCAACTTCGAGGCAGCCAGTGCTTCAGCAGCCTTCTCAGTCTTGGTCTTTGCAACAGCCTTGATCTTTGCAAACTGAGCAGTGGTCAAGCTTCCAGTTGGTACAGAAAGCTTGCTCGGGTCTGCACAGAAGGCATACTTCGCGGTAAAGGTCTTCTTGGCAGCAGCAGCCTTTTTCTGAGCTGCAGTTCTGCTAGGCAGAGCCTTGGTAGTACCAAAGACAATCTCGCAACTGTATTCAACTGAATCAACAGTGAAGGTCATCTTGGCATCGATGTAACCGATGAAAGTACCCTTAGCCTGAGCCTTCAAAATTCCCTTTGCTTTGTCCCAAGCCAGTAGCAAACCTGAGTTGTTTGCAACATAAGTGTTAGGGCCAAGGTTGGCGATGCCCTGAGGATCACTCAGATCTTCATCGGTAGGTTCTGCGTCAGGAATCACAGTTGAGCTATCAACCGATATAGTGACAGTCACAGTCACCGAGGTGGCCGCGTTGTAACGAGCGTCACCAGCTTGAGCCAAAGTGATCACACAGGTACCAGCTGCGTAGCCAGTTACCACACCGTCGCCATCAACATCACAAACCAACGGTGAAGCCGAACTTAAATCGGTCACCATGCCGTCATCTGAGCTATCTAGATCAAACTCAATCTGACCTGGAGTAGCAGTGGTGACATTCATCGTTGAGCTTGACTGCAAAGTGATGCTCTGGTTCTTCTTAGCAATCACAACAGTGACCGGTGCACTGGCAGGGCCAGCCAACAGACCAGCGTTTGCAGCTGAGGCAGTGGTGAAGGTACAGGTACCAGAGGTCAGGTAACGCAAGACTCCGTTCACAACAGCACAGACTCTTGGCGTAAGCACTCGGTATGTAAGGTTCACAGCAAGTGGATTACTCGGGTCAATAGTGCTGTTGTTTGAAGCACCGTTTAGGTTGATTGGGTCATCACCGTAGGTTGCATTAGTCGGCACGTTTGACGGCTGAGTTGGCGCGGTAATAGTTTGCGCAACCTTGACCGGACCCACCCAAGTGAAGTTCAGGTGAGTGTCAATCGACGAACCGCTGACATCCAAAGTCAGGTCAACTGTCTTAGTCGAAGCTGTCAGACCATCTGGGTTAGCCGGGATAGTCACGGTCATGCTGCTACCGTCAGCCGAAGGCTTTAGAGCAGTGCCCGCGACTTCGATAGTTCCGAACAGAACCTTGGTTACTGAACGAAGACCAGTGCCCTTGATAGTCATTTTCGAACCACCGGCATTCACTGAGTAAAGTGGGTCGGCTGAAACGAATCGCACCTCGACATAAATGTCGTTGGTTACCGGTGTAGCCGCATTTGTACCTGGGTCACCAGCTTGAGTCGCAGTGACCGTACACTTTCCGTTGGCAATGAAAAGCACAAGGCCATTTGCGATGTTACAGACAGCAGGTGTCTTTGAAGTCACTGTCACAGCAAGGCCAGAGTCTGAGGTAGCTGTGTAAGAACGAACCGGATCCGACAGGGTGTAGGTGGAAGCACCAGATGAGAAGGTGATCGTCTGGTTCAACTTAGCAACACCGATGTACTCAAGTGTTCCAGCTGTCACAGTTCCTGCAAATGAGCCTCCGCCATAGTTCAAAACTACGTTTGCGGTTCCGGTTGTGCCGGCTGGAATAGTCACGGTAATCGAACCATCCGCGTTCTTCTTGATGACTGCAAGCACCCCATCAACAGTTACCGTCGAAACTCCGACCAGGTTTGTTCCGGTGATGGTGAACTTGCCACCGCCAGTATTAACACTGCTACCGAAGTCAGTCGTACCATCGCCGGTAGGGTCAGGAGTTGGCACATAACCAGGAGTTGCGGCGATTGTCACTGCGATAGTCGCAGTAGCAGAACCGCTTACCGAACCAGTTGCGGTAACCGTGAATACCTTGCGAGCCAACGCCACAGTCGGAGTTCCGCTAATGACACCAGTTGTTGGGTCGAAGCTTAAACCGTTAGGCAGACTGCCACCAGAAAGTGCATAGGTAACAGTGCCGCTGATGTTGGTGGTGCTGAAAGAAGCGTTCGGAGTAACCGCAATACCAGTGCCACCAGTTAGAGTCGCAGCCGACGGTGAGACACTAGCAACTGGAGCAGCTGTTACAGCTAGAACTACCGTTGCTGTTGCGGAACCGCTTGTCGAGCCTGTACCAGTAATCGTGTATGTCCTAGATGCTGAAACAGCAGAAGGAGTACCGCTGATCACACCGGTCGAAGTGCTCATGGTCAAACCAGCAGGAAGTGCGGGGCTAATCGCATAAGTCACGGTACCGGTGATACTCGAAGCAGTAATCGCGCTAGATGCAGTCAGAGCTGTTCCAACTACACCAGACAAAGTCTGGCTACTAGGGCTAATTGCCGGAGTGGTAGCTGGTCCAACAACACTGTTTGAAGCTCCGCTGAATGCAGTCCACTTGAAGTCATCCAGGTTCAAATAAGCGTATTTGAAGGTGTAGCCAGTTCCCGAGGTATAGCCGGTTGTAAAGGTACAAGTGTTCACTTGGTAGCGAGACTTGCAAACCATGCCAGCAGGTTCTGAGTACATGGCGTAGTACTGAGCATTCGTCTTGCTTGGAACAGTGACCGTAATGGTCGATCCGCTCACGGATGCTGTTGGAACATCAGGCGGAGTAACGACTGATGGTGCGCTCCAAGTTGAGTAGAAGGCTGTTGAACTCTGTGAGCTAGCCAAAGACTGCTGGGTTCCACCCGTGGTAGTTCTCAAGTAAAGTGGCGAATCTGAGTCTGTAAGCCCTGTAATCGTGCAAGTCGTTGCTGGTGCGGTAGCAGTACAGCTCTTGGTGCCAGCAGCATTTTGAACGGTGTAACTAGTTGCCCCAGCTGCGCCGTCCCAACTTGCCACTACGCTAGTCGAGCTTGTTGCGAGAAGAAGTAGGTTTCTACCCAAGTTGCTTGCGCACATCATGCCAGAGCCGTTTTTCACCATTGTGTAGTAGGCATCGTAAACACGATCGGTTACATAGAAGGTTAGCTGAGTAGTGCCAGCAGGGTTACAGAAATACGTTGTCGAACTAGCCGATTTTGGAGTTACAAAATCTGAAAGACGGAAAATTCCCTGATTGCAGCCATCAAAACTCTTCGTCAAGTCGTAGATGTAGGTTCCGACGTTGACCTGCAGGTTTGCCAGCAGAGGCAGGTAGTTGGTCGTAACTTTTGCGGTACCAGTTGCCCCCCAACTAACTGTGTTCGTCGGCTTGTAAGTGGTCATGCTGAAGCCCTGAACTAGACCACTTTCGTTCTTCATTTCAAAAGCAAGCTCTAAATACTCGGTTGGCCCTACGTCTGAAAGAGAATCTGATGGTCTAGGCAGGCCTCTACCGGTCAAGGCTGGTGAGGTTTCTGGCGTGGTCCCATCTGGGCCAAGAACGAACGTCTTATCAGCTGGGTAGAAGTTGGTAACTGAACCGAAGGTACGAACACCTGTCATGAAGTTGTAGGCGATGTAGGTTTTCAACTGCGGTGGCACGAAAGCTACCTTGTTGTAGCGGCCAATTCGCTCATTCCAAAACTTCATGTCCCAGTAGTAGTCATAAATGTATGAGGTATTTTGAGCGCCTAAATCACCAAGTTCACTCTCGTAAGTGGTTCTATCGGTGCCTCCACCATCATAGGTTGACGATTTGGCCGAGTCTCCCTGGGTTTGTGAGCCTAGGTTAGCCAAAGTGTTTGTCACACACTTGTATGCGTCGTAAATGAAAATGTTTGCACCGCGATCTACGACCCAGTCATTTGAGCCACAAGCGTTACCGCCCTGCTGGTCAAGGCTTACTACAGATGCGGCTAGATAAATTTGAGCTGACGACGCACTCGCTTTTTCAAAAAGTGGAATCGCCTGCTGTGATGCATAGAAACCGGCGTTGGTGGTATTTCCAATAAAAGCGGAGTTAATGATCTTGGTAAGAGGCGAACCGGTGTAAATGCCAACTAGACCAGTTCTATCCGAACCGAGGGTAGTTCCACCACCTTCTGGAGAGAAAAATGAGCTGTTCTTCACTAGCACATCAGTGGCAGCTGGAACAGCGATATCTGCACCGTGAAGTTTGCCAATAGCCGAGTATGCCCCAGACCCAATCGGAGCAGCATTCGCATAGAAAGCACTGCTGTCTATTACCACGTGTTGCTCATTGCTTGGATTAGAGGTGTCGGCGTAAATTGCTCCACCGTACTGGTCAATCATCTGCCAGTTGTCCGTTTGGTTGTTTGAGAATGCAGCGAACTTCACGTTCAGGTTCTTGACATCCATTGCCCAGATTGCAGCACCTTTTTCAGCATTCGTGGCGTCAGTGCGATCACCGGTCACGCAGTTAGATTTGAATTGCTCGAACGCGCAGGGTAGATAGAGCGCATTGCGCGAAATGTTGGCGCCGGTTATGTTCACGGTCTCAACTCCGTCAACGGCTAAACCAGCACCTGCTTTTGAAGCGTGCCCATTCATGATGTTGACGTTTACGAAAGTTGCAGTGGTGTGCTTTGCAAGGTCACTTTTAATGTAAATCGAGCCGCCTTTACCCCCTCTGGCAGCATTCATATTAAAAGTGGTGTGGTCAACATTCAACGTGACGTTGGTCTTAGCGATGTTCAAGGCCGCACCGTTTGACGTTAGACCGGCCTTCAAGTAGGTCAGGAGACCTTTAGAGATTGTAAGGTTGGTTGCGTAGTTCAGCGCTGAACTGTCATCTAAAACTTCGATACCTGCAGAGCCACCATCTGTGCGGTAGGCATTTTGCACCTGGTCATTGGTGAAAGTAATGTTTCTAGCGCCTGCAGGTTCAGTGCTCAAACCCTTTATCGAAATCAGAGCCTTGGTAGAAGGCGTGAAGCCAGCACCGACTCCAGAAACATACGGTGCGGCTCCACCATCGAAAATCAGGTTTTGAACACTTAAGTTGCTAACGGAAGCCTCGACATTTAGTAGCGCTACGTCTTTGCCGTAGTTGCTGTTACCGCAAAGAACGCTTGCGTTGCGGCACTCCCAACCACCAGCTTGATTAGCAACAATTTCGTTCCCAGCTACCTTGCCACCGCCACGGGTAATAGTGACTTCTGGCAATACTTTGGCATCTGCTGAAGTGTATGGAGCTGGCGGAAGGATCGTTGCATCTGCGGTGATAGTTGTGAGACTTAGGTTCTTCGTCGAACCCGTGATGGTTAGGTTTTTATCGACGGTCAGGTCGGTCAGCAAGCTAATTTGCGTACAACCCATGGTCGTCGCATCAAGATTGATGGTGTCACCAGCAGAAGCAGCAGCAATCTGGGCACGCAGTGACCCTGCTCCTGAGTCGAGACAGTTGGTCACATTCAGGGTTGCGGCTGCAGCTTGAGCTGGCGTTGTAAGCGCAAACGATGAGCTGATCATTAGTGCGCTGGTAACAACAGCTGCTAGGCGAGTGCGTAGTGAAGACACTTTGGACCTCTTTGTTTATTTGGGGTTTCGCGAATTGGGTGAAGAAAACTGCCCTCCGTGATTACCGGAGGGCAGTTTCGTTATTACTGAAGAGTTGCTGTCGTGATGGTGTGAGTAGCAGAGATGATTGAACCCTGCTTGAGGTCACCACGAAGGTCAGCCAAGGTTGATGGCCAGGCACGGTACTTGGTTACCTCGATGGTGATGTCACCGGTGTAGCCCTTAAGCTTTCCGGCGGCGATTACCTGAGCTGTTTTTTGATCCTTGGTTTTAGCAGCAGATTTGACCTTCGCAAAGTTTGAGGTCAAGATCCCACCAACTGGCAAGGTGATCGTATTTGCATCAGCACAGAATGCACTCTTGGCTTCGGCGACCTTAACTGCTCGAGCTGCCGTCTTCTTAGCTGGGGTGTTAACTGGCATCGCCTTTGCGTTACCGAATACCACGTCACAGCTGTAGTCGACTGAGTCAACAGTGAAGGTGATTTTCGCGTGGATGTAACCAATCATGGTGTCAAAGGCTTTTGCCTTTAGCGTTCCACGTGCTTTGTCCCATGCAAACAGTAGCCCAGAGTTGTTGTAACCAAATGAGGCAGCCCCGCGGTTCGCAATGTTCTGCTTTTCACTAAGAGTTACAGTGTCAGCCACGGTCGGGTTAGGTGTTGCGTCAACGGTTACCGTGACGGCTACAGTTACTGGGGTTGCAACTGCGTTGAACCTTGCATCTCCGGCCTGGGTCAGAGTGATGATGCAGTTTCCGGCTTTGTAACCAGTTACTTCTCCAGCACCGTCAACGGTACAGGTGGTTTCGTCGCTAGACGCGTAGGCAACCAAAACGCCAGCTGCTGCTGAGCTAAGGGTAGCTGCCACGTTTGCTGGTGTCTGGGTGGTGATATCCAGAGTTGGACTAGCCACAGTCAGAGTTTGATTTGCTTTTGCAATTACAACACTGGTGTTTGCGGTTGCCTTCGAAGCAACGAGTGCTGGACCACCAGTCTGAGAAGTGCTGAAAGTGCAGGTACCAGCAGTCAGGTAAACCAAACTTCCATTAACAATCGAGCAGACCTTAGGGGTAAGTGACTTATAGGTCAGCGATACATCTAGTGCAGCTGCATCCCTGGTAGCTGCTCCATCTAGAACAGTTGGGGTGGTGGTGAAAGTGGTTGGCAGGCTAACAGTTGGTGCAGTTACAACCTGAGACCACTTGGTGGTTCCCACGTAAGTGAAGTTGTGGTTGGTGTCTACCGAACCAACGTGACCAGAATAGTCATACTTCAAATCGACAGACTGACCGGCGTTTGCAGTCCCTGTAGCAGCAGGAATAGTAACAACCAGGCTACTTCCGTCTGCGCTTGGCTTTAAGTTCGGCGCGATTACTTCAGTGGTTCCAAGGTAAACCTTGGTTACTGAAGTCAGACCAGAACCCTTGATTGTCATCTTGTTCTTGCCAGCGTCGAGCGCGTATAGCTGATCAATTGAGGTAACTACAGCATTCGGGTGAATCGTCTTTACCACTGGTGTAGCTGCAAGTATTCCAGCATCGCCAGCCTGGGTCGCCGTGATGGTGCACTTGGCGTTAGTAAAGAACAGGATTTTTCCGTTCGCAAGTGCACAAGCAGAAGCCGGTGCAGCAACAACTGAAACAGTTAGCGAAGTTGGATTTGTGTCAGCGAATGTTGAACTTGCTGAGTAAGCGCGAGCTCCCTCACTTAGGTTGAAATTGTCATCGCCGGTTGACAAAGTCAGAGTTTGAGCAACTTTTGTAGCACCTACATAGTTGATCTTTCCTGCGGTTACCGTTGAAGCCACTTCAAGCGAACTGTAGCCAAGCACTACCGTTGCTAGACCAGTGGTTCCGGCCGGGATTGTCACGGTCAGCGAGCCATCGCGGTTCAAAACTTTAGTAGCTAAAGTTCCGCCAATCTTGACTTCTGAAACACCAGCTAGATATTTACCTGTGAGCTTGAATGTTGAACCCCCAGCGTTAATGCTGTTTGCGTAAATAGTGCTTGTGGTTCCATTTACGACCGGGGTTGGGACGAAGCCAAGAGTTTCCTGCACCTCAAGTGTGCCAACAGTCTTCGCAGAACCAGGTACTTGAGCTAGCCCGTTATTGATAATTCCAGTTGCGGTGATGGTGTAATTCTTTTCGGCACTGACCACCAAAGGGGTGCCTGAAATGACACCTGTTGAAGAGTTGATAGTCAGACCGTCAGGAAGCGCCGGAGAAATCGTATAAGTTGGGGTGCCAACAAAGTTAGTTGGTGTAAGCGCTGCCTGCGGGTCAAGAGCTACACCTGCGAAACCAACAATGCTTGGAAGATCTGAGATTGTCGGCAACCAGTTTGGCATTGTGATTTCGCGTGAAAGTGCGCTCGGGTTTGACCAAGCAGAAAGCACTTCAGGGTTTTCAGAAACGATGGTTTTTGTTTCAAACTGAAACTTGTACTTTGTACCAGGAGTGTAACCGCTGGTGATTTCACAGAACCACTGGCGACGTTCAGGCTCACAGCTGATACCAGCTGGCACAGATGTAACCTTCGCAAAAATCCAGTCTTCGCCACCAAGTTGATTGTTGTCGACTTCAATGCTTACGATGCCGCCATTTGTGTTGATGATCGGAGCACTGGGTGTTGTGGCGTGCGCAGGAAGCGCAATGAAACTTGTTACAGAAATGGCCAACGCGGCAACAACGCCGCTGAGCTTCTTAAACATGAATGTCCTTTAGATAGGTGTGACAGTTTGTGGCGCACTTTCCCCACTATCGAAAATCGTAGAGTTGCCCAATATTCTTGTATCGTTGAGTTTCGTTTAAACGAAGTATTCCGATTTTCGATTAGCTTTACTGGTTTACATAGGTGTAGATAAAAAAGGTGGTCAAAGTGGCATTGGGAGTTCGCCAGCTTTTGCTAGTCGAGGATGAGCCACTTGTCGCAAGCTTGCTAGCAGAGTCTCTGACAGCTGCAGGTTTTGAGGTTTCGATAGCTGACACAGCTATAAAGGCAAATAAGCTAGCCGCAAAAATTGATCCGGATGTTGCAGTCCTCGATATCAACCTAGGTGCTGGCGCTAGCGGGTTAGAACTCGCCTACATTCTCGACAAGAAATATCCGGGAATCGCACTGACTTTACTCACCAAGCATCCGGATTTAAGAACTGCGGGATTCTCAAAAGTTGATTTGCCTGCTGGCTGCGGCTTCATAAGAAAAGACCTGATTGGCGATAGCGCGGCGGTAATTGAAGCAATAGAACAAGTAATCGCGGGTAAACAACAATTCAGACAGGATGCAGAAACATCGCGTCCACTCGGAAACCTGACCCAGGCTCAAATGGATGTACTGAGGTTGGTAGCACAGGGATTCAGCAATGCAGCCATTGCATCTAGAAGAGAAACTAGTGTGCGGGCAGTAGAACTGATGCTAAACCTGGTTTATGACAACTTAGGCATTGAACTCGATGGGGAAATTCATCCGCGAGTTGAGGCTGTTCGAAAGTTTGTAGAAATTGCCGGAGCACCGGAACGTAAATGAAACAAAGAAGCACCTACCTGAAGAATCTTCTGGTCTCGGCAACTAGCGTCATGTGCATAAGTAAGCCGGTAGCTTTGCTTACTGCTCTTTTTAGCGTTTTTTTACATTTGGTTGGTGCCACCGAGATTGGTAACCGTGATCTAGTTCTGCGCATCGCGTGCGCAGCTATTTCAGTTGCCCCAGCTTTCGTTGTGATTTGGGTTTTTCAAAAACTAGTAAATACGGGTGGATTTGCAAGGGTTGCCCTAATGTTCACAAGCTTCTTCATCGGTGGATTTTTTAGGTCTTTGACGCTTCCAACTCTGCTGGATGCATTTGCCATACCTAACCGTCTCGCCCTCCCGGGTCGGCTCTTTACAAACAGTTTGCTAATGACCATAGCCATAGCACTGTGCACTCACCTCGCCACAAATTTTCATATTCAGAGACTTACACTTAGGAATTTGCAGAACGAGACCTTGCACCTAAACGAGGTGTTGCAGCAACTCGAGAACGAGAGAAAGGGGGCCTCTCTTTCACAGGTAAACAAGGTCGTAAAGCAAATAGTTGACGAACTTACTCAACTAACTTTTGTGCCACGCGAGAAACAAATATTGCAGATTCAGACCATTCTTAATAGTCAAGTTCGACCGTTGAGCAAATCTCATGCTGCTGAACTTGAAACCTGGAAGCTGAGAGACTACTCGGTGCGAGATGCCCCTTTGAGGGGGCGTTTCTCAAATCTAGACATTTCGTCTTCGTTACCTTCGCCTTGGATTGCAATCATTATCTGTGCAACTGGCTCTGGAACCGCCTTTGCGCTTTTCGGATTTCTACCTGCGCTCAAGGCGATTTCGTTTTCTGCCTTGACCGTAGTCCCTTTGCTATACATGGCGTTTGCATTATTCAAAAAACTTGAGCCGAAAATGCATGGTTATGGGAAATATCTTGTTTTTTTCATTTTGACTGCAATCGCCAGTTTTGCTGCTGCCTACGCCAGCTACTTCGGCTTGGCCGAAACTAATGATCCCTATTTTTTCGTGATCATTGGTTTCTTTTCGTTTGCGGCTCTGATCGTGAGTGTGACACTGGCGAGTGCTGTAAGCAATGACTTTAGAACTCAGACTCGTAATCTAAGAGCAGTCCACGCTGAACTTGAGTGGGCAATCGCAAGAGCAAATCTTTTGGCTTGGTACAACCGAGGTGAAATTGCGCGCATGCTTCACGGGCCCATTCAGAACTCTCTTCACGCAACACTTATCCGACTCAAGCATTCGAAACCAGAAGCAATAGTCGATACCGTCATTCAAGAATTGCGCGATCGAATCACGCTTTCGGCTAATTCACTCTCGGCTTCAACAATCAATGCCCGCAAAGTTCATGAAACTCTGGATGCGATGGTTGATTTGTGGGCTGGAATTGCAAATATCAAATATTCCGTTGATGAGAGAACTGTCCTGACACTTCAGCAAGACTTTGCTGCAGCCGCCATAATTTTCGACCTATGTAATGAGGTGTGTTCAAACGCGATTCGGCACGGAAAGGCGACCGAGGTAACCATTTCTATATGTACGGGCGACCGAGTTGTAATTGTGGATATAGTCAATAACAGTTTTTCTCAAAATGAGAAAGGGCCGTCTGGTCTCGGCAGCAAGTTGCTCGAAAGTTGCAGCATCACTTGGAATTCCCAAAGCACTAAAGCAGGTCAAAAACTAAATGTCTCGCTGCCCTGCACGTGGAACATTTAGAAGTTTTACTGTTTCCAAATCGTTGCCTAAGTTTCATGTTGACAATCGTCGAATTTATAGCGTTTTACCCCATAAACCACTAGCCTTTGAAGAATGGCTGTTACAGAGTGGTAAGTATCCACTGGTGAATAGTCAATTGAGACAAGTACCAGGGGATTCATGTTCAAGTTCAGAAAAGCACTCGCTCTTTTTATTTCTTTCATTTTGGCTTTAGGTCTGGCTAACTTCGGTAGCTTGGCAGCCTCAGCTGCTGTGGTCTCAGTCACATTGACTAACCCGACACCGGTAAATGACATCACGACTGGTCAATCCGTTCCACTCGCGGGTGTAGTCGGTGACTCGATAACGATTGTGTCGAGCAGCCCATTCTCTGGGACACTCACAGTTGACTTCAATGGTGCAAGCGCGATTGCTACTCCCCTAGTGGCAGCGAACAGCTACACAGTCAAGATTCCAACAGGTGCAAAAACCGGAACTGTTTCGCTTTCTGATGACGGTTCAGCAAATACTGCAACTGTGCCGGGTTTTCAGATTTGGCCTTCGCGAAGTGAACCGTGGGTCATGCCTTCTGGTCACTTGAACATCACCTACACCGACCTGCAATACATTCTTGACCAGATCAAAATAGGTGAAGCACATGCCGCAAGAACTCAGGTTTCTGGCGCAACTGTGGCGGGCAGGTACTTGAACCAGCGTGCTGCTGGTACCAGCCCGATTTTCCCTTACGACGTGACAAGTGCTAACCGATGCCTTACCGCGAATGACGTAACTGCGGCTGCAACTACAACTTACGGGCCTACTTCGCTGTCAAACTCTTACGTTTTTGCCAACGTTGACTCTTGGGGTATTCGCCAGGTTGATGGTCGCTGCAATAACATCACCACCGTACTCGCTGAAACTGCTCCGGCCGGAAGCTATAACTTCCCTTCAATGTCAAACGACACCGCAGGCTGGGGTGCCACAGATGAATACTTCACTCGTCTTGCTCCTGCCGCAAACAAGCCAGTTACTCCATACGACTTAAACGATTCTCAGAAGGCATATCAGGACCCAGCCAAGTCAGTGCTAGACCCTCAGCCAAGAACTATCAGCAACTTGATTTCTGACCAGTCAATCAATAACCCAGCTGCAGTCGCCGCTGGTACCGATGCTAATGGCATCCTTTATGGTCAATCGGGATACGAATCTGAGAATGCGATCAACGCAACTACCGGAAAAACCAGCACATCGGTCAAGATTCCGAACATCACCGCTGACTACAACGTGTCAGCCGGCTACGACTCTTGGTTCACCTGGTTCGGTCAGTTCTTCGACCACGGTCTTGACCTGATTCCTAAAGCTGGTGCATCCGTTTTGATTCCACTTGATCAGAGCGACCCAGTTTATGTGCCGTCTGCAAACACGAACTTCATGGTTCTGACCCGTGGTTCAGACGCCAACGGCGAAAGCATCAACTCGACTTCGCCATATATCGACCAGAGCCAATCATATGGTTCACACCCATCACAGAACTTCTTCGTTCGCGAATACTCATTTGCCGCGGGAACCGGAGTGCCAAGTTCTAACGGTCGCCTGCTTGAGAGCACTGAGGAGCGCTACTCGACCTTGCCTTCTGCTTGGGCTGGAAACCTATTTATAGGTGGAACTCTGACGCACCCTAACGGCTCTGCTGAAAGTGCCAATGGTGGAATGCCAACCTGGCGTGACATCAAGGCTCAGACATTGCTGCTCGGTTTCAAGTTGACCGACAACGATGCAAGCAGCGTGCCAGTCATGGCAACTGATCAGTACGGAAAGTTCATTCCGTCATCAACCGGATTCCCACAGATGCTTTACACCGATGGAACCCAGTTTGTTTGGGCATCGGGTAACCCTTCTGCTCCGCTGACCACCGGGGTTGCTACTTACAACACCGCTCGCGGAATCACCTTGCCTGGCAGAACTGGAAGTTCTTGGGTAGCAGTTAGCTCTGGCCACAACTTCATCAACGACACCATGTCAACCGCTGTGCCTTCAGCACGAAATGGTTCGCCACTCACCCCAGATGCAGATGGCATTGTTAACGCCATTGGCAGCGAGCCAAATGGATACTACGATGACGAGTCACTGGCGATTCACCTGGTTGCTGGTGATGGCCGCATCAATGAAAACATCGGTCTTGAAGCAGTACACGCTGTCTTCCACAGCGAGCACAACACGGTCTTGACTGACATTGTTGATGAGCTGAACAACAACCCTGTTATCACAGCCTCATTCAAGGCTGAATTCTCAGGTGCAAATGCTGGTGAGCGTCTCTACCAAGCTGCCCGTTTCGTGATGGAAATGGAATATCAGCACATGGCCTTTGACGAATTCGTTCGCCGTATTTCACCAAGCTTGCCGGTTTTCCTCGCCTACGACGAGACCATCAATCCAGGCATCACAGCTGAATTCGCGTCTGCGGTTTACCGCCTTGGTCACTCTATGGTTACCGAGACGATTCCTCGTTCAAACCCAGGTCAGTACTACGACCCGAATAACAATCAGGATGTCTCCCTGATCGACGGCTTTACGAATCCATCACAGGGTCGTCTGCAGCGACCTATGACGGTTTTGTCAGCTTCACAAACCGGATCATCCATTACTTACACCCTCAAGAGCGGTGAGACTGCTCCGCTAGTTGGTCAAATTGTCTCGGTGACAAACCTGACTAACGCAGCCTTGAATGTTGCAAATGCGATTGTCGCCTCACGTGACAGTGCTGCTGGCACGTTCACCGTGAACAGTTACTACGCTGGCGGAGCTTCGGCGAGCGCAACCTCGATCTCGTCTGTTGGCAGCACTGTAACTACAACTTCGAAGACAGCAGAAACCGATGGCAGTGCACTTGCACTTGTCAAGGTGAGCGACCCTGGTTCAAACCCATGGACCTACACCGTTGGGCAACAAACCTCGATGCTAGTTCAAGGCCTCACCGCACAGCGCGGCCAAGAAGTTGACGAGTTCGTTACTGACTCAGTACGCAATAACTTGCTCGGCTTGCCACTTGACCTTGCGGCCTTGAACATTACTCGCGGTCGCGATGTTGGTTTGCCAACACTCAACCAGTTCCGCTCACAAACCGGTGGAACCTTGACTCCGTACCACGACTGGAACGACTACTTCGATGCTCTGCGTTACTTCACCTCAGAAGTGAACTTCTTGGCAGCCTATGGCAAGTTCCCGACTATCAACGCACCAGTTGAAATCGTTGCGCCGACTTCAGCTACCTCAAACGGTTCAACAATTGTCTACACGGCAAATGACACCTCGAAGATAGTTGCCGGTGACATCGTGACCGTAACGGGATTTGCAACCCTGAACGTAAACTTTGCAGTTGTCGATTCGGTGACTTCAACCACCTTCACAGTTTCAAAGGCTTGGGCAAACTCACCAAGCGCAACTCTTGCATTCTCAAATGCTGGTGCCCTGATGTCATACCGTGCAATGGCAATCAACCCAGCTGTTGCAACTGAAACAGCAGATGCGGCAGTCGTAACGCGAGAGCCGAACAACGACGAACGACGTGCAGCGGCTCAGGCAGTTCTAGAGGCTGAAGCCTCAGAGACTCACGACGCCTTGAACGCCGTCGACTTCCTTAACGGTGCAGGCTACTGGGCAACTCACGAGACCGGCATAAACGATGTTGATCTATGGGTAGGTGGTCTAGCCGAAAACCCATACAAGCAGCCGATCATTCCTCCGGTACTCGGCCCAACTTTCCAATACGTATTTGAAGACCAAATGTTGAAGCTTCAGAACGGTGACCGTTTCTACTACCTGGGACGTCTAGCTGGAACCAACCTCGGCGAAGAAATCCCTGCTCAGAAGTTCACCGACATTATCCGAAGAAACACTCCTTCGGCTTCGGCACAGATTCCGTCAGCTTCGGCTTCTGGAATCGTAGGTGTTCAGTCACCAGGATTCAGCGTTTCTGACTGCGCATTCAGCAACGTCACTAGCTTGGTTCCTACCGTGCTTCGATGCGCTGCGAGCACTCTTCGTATCGACTCGATGGGTGTTCTGCTACACCGCGGCCTAGATAACATCACCGCTTTCGCTGACATCTCATCATTTTTGGGTGCGCGTATCGGTGGTGGAGCTGGCGATGACAGTATCCAGGGAACCAATGGTAACGACCTTCTTTCTGGTGGTCTATCCGGTGGTGACACAATCGACGCCTACGGAGGAAACGACATCGTGATCGGTGGAGCCGGTGAAGACCTTCTAAAGGGCGGCCCTGGTGCAGACGACATCAATGCCGGTGAATCTCAGCTTGGTGATATCGCTGACGGTGGTAGCGGCCAGGACTTCATCCACAACTCAAACGCAACCGGCCCAGTCACATCGATGATGGGTGAAGCCGGCGACGACATGATTCAGGGTGGTAAAAACACCGACCTTGTTCTGCAGGGTGGTGAAGGTAACGACTGGATCGAAGGTCTAGCTGGGCTCGACTTCTTATTCGGAGATAGCTTCTTGCTGGCAGGTGTATTCGATGCAGTGCGCGGCGGTAACGATGTGATCATCGGTGGCGCTCAAGCAGACTCAATCTGGGGTAATGGCGGCGACGACATCATCAACGTCGGTGACGGCGTAGATGCCATTCTTGCTGGTGCCGGCTTCGACTGGATTAACTATGAAGGTGTAAAGCGCTACGACAACGGTGGCACATCACGACCAAGCGCATTCGCTGACCTCAGTGGTGTGAACCCGAACGTACTGAATGCACCTGCCGATGCCATCGCCGATGCTGAGGGTATCTCTGGTGGTCCGGGTAACGATGTGCTAATCGGAACCATCGGCGCAGATGTTTCAATCGCCAACGCGAGAGGAACCGCTGGAGCAACGTTCATCACACTGCCAGGCGCAGTAACGAATATCGTTTCTGGAATGCTCGTAACCGGTACCGGTATCGGACAACAGGCTGTGACGATTGGTGCCGGTGGTGTAGCTGTAGTGAACGGTGTAACGACGACAACAGTTGACCTAACTGCACCAAACAGTGGAACAGTGAGTGGAACCGTTAAGTTCTCTACCTTCCCGATCAATGCCCCAACTAACATCAGCGGTCTCACTCAGATTCTTTCGGGAACCCCTGGTTGGACTAAGTACTCAAGTGTTACCCCTGGAGCAACCAAGTGGTCAGGCGGAACCATCATGTTCGGTGGCGCCGGAAACAACTCGATTCAGATTGTTGCCGGTGAAAACGTAGTGCACGGTAGTGCGCAGCTTCACACCTGTATCTACGCGGCTAAAGCTGGTGTCGAGTTCAACACCGGTGCAGACGTAAAGTGTGCCACCGGTCGTGGTTACTCGACAATGTCACTAATTTCTAAATACCTTGACTCGGGAGTCTTGCAAGCAAGCGATCTGACTCAGGTTAGAGAAATTGTTGGCACTAACGTTGACGTCACTGGTTCGATGTCTAACGGAACCTCAATCACATTCACTGCCGCAAACAGCTTTATCCGCGGTGACATTGTGAATGTGACTGGTTTATCGAACAACTGCGCATTCAATGTGAAGGGTGCAACAGTAACCTCGGCAACTGCAACTACGTTCACCGTGGCATCGACTGTTCCAGCAACTCCATTTGCTGCAGAAGCTGGTAAAGCCGGTTTCTACAACACCCTGATGGTTCCTTACAACCCGAATTCAGCGACCATCGCTCGAATCACCGGAACCCTGCCAGCAGGAGCGTTGTCTGGATACACCTTGACGACCGCAACTGGCGTTGACTATGCCTATGACATCACCAATGTTGTATTTGCAAATGGTCAGACCAGAGAGTTGGTTCCTTGGGTTTGCACATTGAGCCGTCTAACCAGCTCAACTGGAACGTTCTCACCGGGCTTCAGCTCAGTCGTAACCAACTACCAGGTCACCGTTGCAGCAACGGCAACTACAGTTACGGTTACGCCAACCGCAACTGATGCAGCCGAGACCATCACCGTAAACGGAACCCCAGTGGTTTCAGGTTCTGCTTCGTTGGCAATCACACTGTCAACCACAGCGACAACCCTCGTGACAGTTGTTTCAACCTCTGCCGATGGTCGAACTTCGAGCACCTACCGATTGACCTACATTCGACAAGGTGCTACTCCTAGCCTGAGCAGACCCGCTCAGATAGCTACTGGAGTAAGTTCTAGCATTACCAACTGGAATAGTGCTTACACCTACTCGATTACTTCGAGTGCGGGTGCTGTCAGATTGGGAACCGCTAGCGGAACCACTCTGCCATTCACAGTGGTCGGCCTGTATGGTGGTCAGACCGTGACGATCACGGTGACAGCAACTAGGTCTGGTTACACAACAACCTCAGCAAGCGTGAACGCGACTGCCGCAACCTCAGTAGCTTTGGTTCCGTTGTTCGACTCCCCAGTTGCCACAAAGACCGGCTTCACTGTGAATGTGACGAACTACCAGAACACCTACACCTGGACTTGCTCTGTAACTGCAGGTTACACCTGCACAAAGGGAACAGCTGTCGGTTCAACCTTGCCAATCACAGTCAGTGGGCCGCTAGTTTCAGGACAAAGCCCTGTGCTAACAGTCACGACTACCAAGACTGGATCGACTACCGGCAGCAGTACCGTCACAGCTGTGACAATTGCCACCGCACAAGTCGGTTCAGCGAAACTGTTGAAAGCTAGAACCACCACAAAGACGAAGCTTGTGAAGTCGAAGCTTTCACTGAGAAAGATTTAGATCGATAAAACCTGACTAATGCATAGGATTTTTGGGATTCCCTTCTCGACTGTGTACCCGCTTTATTTGACTAAAGTCGAGAAGAAAGGTCGCAGCAGGGACGAGCTTGATCAAGTGATCAGGTGGCTTACGGGGTTTAGTCAGACTGACCTTAGAAAGCAACTAGCTAACGAGAGTTCACTCACTGAGTTCTTCGATGCCGCATCCATTCATCCGAATGCACCGCTTATAACCGGAGTTATTTGCGGTGTGCGCATCGAAGAGCTTGAGGATCCTTTGATGAAAAAGATTCGCTACATGGACAAACTGGTTGATGAACTGGCCAAGGGTAGGCCGCTGGAGAAAATCCTAAGAAAGTGAAAAACCCGGCTCTCGTGAGAAGAAACCGGGTTTCGTGCGCTTGGAGGGACTCGAACCCCCAACCTTCTGATCCGTAGTCAGATGCTCTATCCGTTGAGCTACAAGCGCTGGTTGAAACAACTTTTCAAGTTTAGCGAATAAAGACTTTTATGTCTAACCCGAATTCAAACCTGGAAAGTTTGCAAAAGTTGCTTGAGTGTGTGGTCTGCTTCGGCAACGTGACGTAATGGTTTTTTTGCATTTACGCGGTACGTGTTGCGCCGGCCAGCTTTATTTATCTCTATGTAGCCTGCTTCGCGCAGATCATTAACGATTGCTCTTGCATGACGTTCGGTAACACCTACGAGCGAGGCTAAATCAGTCAGTTTGATGTCGGGATTCTTTGCTATTTGAATGACCACGTGTCCGTGATTACTTAGGAAGGTCCAGCTCATATTGCTAGCATAGCGGAAATAAAATAGAGGTTTTTTTATTCCTGTATAGTATTTCCTATGAATTCTTTTGACACCGCTATAGCAAGCCTCACCAGCATTCCAGTTCTTGCATTCGCACTCGGCATCGTGGCAAGCAAGTTGAAAGCTGACCTAACTATTTCGCGAAGCGCAGTAGACATCATCTCTTTTGTGCTGCTGCTCGCTATCGGACTCAAGGGTGGTTTTGCACTTCAAAAGAGTGGCATAGCAGGCACGGCGCTGCCGATCTCGCTAACCCTCTTGCTTGGCTGCGTGATTCCTCTCATCGCATTTGCACTTCTTAGGTTCGTGCGCAAGCTCACGCTCGCAGACAGAGGCGCTTTGGCCGCGCACTATGGTTCGACATCGCTAGTAACTTTCACCGCGGCTATTGTCTTTCTTGAGAATTCAAAAATCGAGTACGAAGGTTATGTCACTACTCTTCTGGTGGCAATGGAAATCCCGGGCATCCTTATTGGAATTCTGCTGGCTAAAGGCGGGCTATCAGCACTGCGCGATCGTGAACTGCTGCGAGAAGTCTTCTTCGGAAAAACTGTTCTGCTTCTGCTCGGTGGTGTGATTATGGGCTACATCGCCGGGCCAAAAGGCTATGAGAGCGTCAAAACTCTTTTCGTGGATGCTCAACCAGGATTGCTAACACTCTTCTTACTGACGCTAGGCATTAAAGCAGGGCAAAACTTCAAATACTTCAGAGAGCTTGGGTTTGCACTCGTAGCTTTTGCAGTTTTGATGCCCCTGATTGGCGGAACTCTTGGAGCAATCGTCGGAGCCGCGATTGGTTTGAGTGCAGGTGGAGCAACCGCGCTGGCTGTTCTTTGCGCAAGTGCGTCTTACATCGCTGCACCGGCGGCAGTAGCAATTGCACTGCCCCAGGCAAACCAGTCAATCCCCATAACGGCCAGCCTGGGCATAACCTTCCCATTCAACCTGATTTTTGGCTTGCCAATCTACTTCTGGCTTGCAGACTTTTTTACTCGGATGTTTTGAGT
>JBJTOA010000071.1:0-5476 GCA_046074285.1 Micrococcales bacterium | reverse complement strand
CAAGTTCGGCGATTGCGCGCATGGTGGTTCCGTTCGGGCTGGTCACTTGGGCACGCAACTGCTGAGGTGTTTTACCCGAGGCTGCGAGCAGTTCACTCGCACCGAGGAAGGTCTGTTGAACTAGCAGCTCGGCGGTTGATTCGTCGAAGCCCATGGTCTTTGCCGCGCTGGTTAGTTCTTCGATTAGGTAGAAAACGTAGGCTGGGCCTGAGCCAGAAATAGTGCTCAATTCGTCAATCTGATTTTCATCAACAACTACTACTGAGCCAACGGTTTCAAAGAGTTCAATCGCAATCTTGAGTTGCTTTTCACTGGCGCGTTCTCCCTTGGCAATTCCAGTCACGGCACGGCCAACAATCGCAGGTGTGTTCGGCATTGAGCGAATCACGGCAATGTCTTCACGCACCGCGTTTTGCATGGTCTCGATGGTGGTTCCCGCAGCCACGCTGATTACTAGCGCTCCATCCACCAGGGCATCCTTGACTTCTGAAAGTACGGATGCCACATAGGCCGGCTTGACTGCAACCAGGACTACATCGGCGCCTCTGACGGCATGGGAATTGGCTTCAGCATTACTTTCTTGCGCATAAGCGATCACGCCAAGTTCATCTTGCAAACGATCTGCTGAAGACTGAGATTTCGTGGTGACTGCAACTGCCCCAGGGTGGAAGCCAGCCTTGAGTAATCCGCTCAAGATTGCGGTTCCCATGGAGCCCGAGCCCAAGATCGCGATGCGTTCGATATTCACACCCTAAGTTTAGGCTCGTTTCGCACACCTGCCGATTTGAGTGGGTGACAGCGGTTAGGTTTGATGCATGGCAACCACCAAGTCGAAGAACGAATTCACCTGCACCGAGTGCGGTTGGTCAGCACCAAAATGGGTTGGCCGTTGTGGCGAATGTCAGGCTTGGGGAACCGTGGTGCAGGGTGCTCAAACGGGCATCTCAAAAACCACCAAGGCTGCCATCATTCTTGAAACCGGGGCAGCAAAAAGCATCACCGAGGTCGACCCCAGTCTGACCAGTTCTACACCAACCGGCGTTAGCGAGTTCGATCGAGTTCTCGGTGGTGGGTTGGTTTCAGGTGCAGTGGTTTTGCTTTCGGGTGAACCCGGTGTCGGTAAGAGCACGCTGCTGCTAGATGTCGCCGCGAAAGCTGCTCTGTCGAAAAAAGTGCTCTACGTTTCTGGTGAAGAATCGGTTGGGCAAATTCGACTGCGGGCAGAGCGCACAGGCGCACTGGTTGAGCAGCTTTTTCTCGCGACCGAAACCGACCTGTCAAATGTTCTTGGTCAGATTGACTCGGTCAAACCTGAGCTGGTTTTGGTCGATTCGGTTCAGACCATTGCCTCTGCTGAAATCGAAGGCGCTGCCGGAATGCCAAGCCAAATTCGACAGGTTGCGGCAAGTTTGATTTCAGTTGCCAAAGAGCGCGGAATCCCCGTTATTTTGGTCGGGCACGTTACCAAAGATGGTTCGATTGCCGGGCCACGAGTTCTCGAGCACATGGTTGATGTGGTTTGCCAATTTGAGGGCGATCGTCAGACCGCGCTGCGGTTTGTTAGAACCCTGAAGAACAGATTTGGGCCAACCGACGAAGTTGGCTGTTTCGAGATGACCGAAGAAGGTATCCGCGGAGTCGCTGACCCGAGCGCGCTATTTCTCAGTCGCGCTGCCACCCCGGTTTCAGGCACCTGCGTGACAGTTACCCTCGAGGGTAGACGCGCGCTCATCGCCGAGGTTCAGGCGCTGGTTGTTAAAACCGGTGCCCCGAACCCGCGCCGAGTAACTAACGGGGTTGATTCTTCAAGAGTTGCCATGCTGCTAGCGGTTCTTGAACGTCGAGCCGGCATCAAACTGAGCGAACATGATGTTTACGTTTCTACCGTTGGTGGCGTAAAGCTAACTGAGCCAGCAGCTGATCTAGCAATCGCTCTGGCTATTGCTTCGGCTATAAAAGACAAGCCGATTGCTCACAACCTGGTGGCCTATGGCGAGATTAGTTTGGCTGGCGAAATCAGGGCCGTAACAAATAGCAAGCAGCGCGCTGCAGAGGCATCAAGGCTGGGCTACATTCGCTCAGTCGACAGCGAGGTTGGCGACCTCAAGGCCGCCCTCGCGCTTGGCTTGAACTGGTAACTAATTCAGGGTGAACTGAATGTCGTTAGCCGAGAGCACATTGTTCACGGTGACGGCTAAGTGATAACTCGCTCCACCAGCATCCACCGGGGTTTGCCCGCTTGAAGCATTGCAGCCACTGTCGCTTGATCTAACTTGATCCCAAGTGCTCGGGGTAGATTTCTCAGACTTATTCGGCTCAAGAGTGATTTCAAGGTCTGAATCTGAACCCCGATCACACTGGTGGCTATCCCAGATGGTTTCTGGCCCGCTCGTGATTTTGAAGAAGGTGACCTTGCTGCCGACATTGAACTTACAAGGAACATTGCCAATGTTGGTGAGTTCGTACCACATCTGAATGGTCTCGCCCTGGAAGAACTGCGTGGCATCTGTTGAACCGTCACCGATGTGAGGCACGATTTGAACTGCTCCAGCTGCACAAGCCTCGCCAGCCTTCGCCTGCTGAGCGCCCCCACCGTTAAACATCGTTCCGATACCTGACCAGATGCCCCAGATTAACAGGATTAGCAGAAGCAGCGCGTAGGTGCGACGACGACGATACTTCATGGGCAAAGGAGGACGCTGCTGGCCACGATACATAGACATGGTTCAAATCTATGGCGATTTGAGGCTAAAGCAGTTTAAGCATGCGGGTGTTGCCGAGGGTGTTTTGCTTCACGCGAGCAAGGTCAAGAAACTCAGCTACACCATCATCGGTTGAGCGAAGCATCTCTTGGTAGGTCTCTTCATCGACCGGAACATCGCTGATCTCGCTGAAACCGAGAGATCTGAAAAACTCGACTTCGAAGGTGAGGCAGAAAACTCGAGCAACTCCGAGATTCTTAGCTTCTAACAAGAGGCGCTCAACGATTTGACGACCGATGCCTCGACCGCGAGCAGACTCAGCTACTACGAGCGAGCGCACTTCGGCAAGATCGTGCCACATTACGTGCAGAGCACCAGCGCCAACGACTTTGCCATCTAATTCTGCAACCCAGAATTCCTGCACTTTTTCGTAGAGGCCCACCAGGTCGTGCTGCAGCAAAACCTTTGAACCAACGTGCGGCTGACGCATAGCTTGAATTTCGGGCACGTCAGTAGTGTGTGCCTTGCGAAGCGTGATGGTCATAGACCGAGTTTATTCGGCTACCGGAGGTTCCTCGGTTAGTTCGTCACCGCGTGGGCCGGCTCCGACTGATTCGTGAACGCGCTTTACCGAAGTGAAAACGAATTCACCACCGACGAAGTCGACCTTCACGTGCTCTGAGCTGTGCAGCTCACCGTTCAGAATCTTCTCGCTGAGCTTGTCTTCAATCTCACGCTGAACCGCACGACGAAGTGGTCGAGCACCTAGTGCTGGGTCGAAGCCGAGTTCGATCAGGCGATCTTTCGCCTCACCTGAAAGTTCGACAGTCATGTCGCGATCTTCTAGACGGTAAGCCAAGCGCTTGACGAATAGGTCAACGATTTGACGAAGTTCATCCTTGCTGAGCTGCGGGAAGACGATGGTCTCGTCAACACGGTTCAAGAACTCAGGCTTGAAGTTCTTCTTCAACTCTTCGTTCACCTTGCCGCGCATTACCTCGTAGTCGTTCTGAGAGTTGCCTTCTAGAGCAAAGCCCATGGTGCCGCGAGCAATGTCACGGGTTCCGAGGTTGGTGGTCATGATGATCACGGTGTTCTTGAAGTCGATCATTCGACCCTGGCCATCGGTCAAGCGACCCTCTTCAAGAATCTGAAGCAGGCTGTTGAAGATGTCTGGGTGAGCCTTTTCGATTTCGTCGAATAGCACCACCGAGAACGGCTTGCGGCGAACCTTTTCGGTTAGCTGGCCACCCTCTTCGAAACCGACGAAGCCCGGAGGGGCACCGAACAGACGGCTGACGGTGTGCTTCTCGCCATACTCGCTCATGTCGAGCGTGATTAGCGCACCTTCGTCATCGAATAGGAATTCGGCGAGCGCCTTTGCAAGCTCGGTCTTACCGACGCCGGTCGGACCAGCGAAGATGAATGAACCTGAAGGGCGCTTAGGGTCTTTCAAACCTGCGCGCTGACGACGAATGGTCTTGGCAAGAGCAGCAATCGCTTCTTCTTGACCGATAACTCTGCGGTGAAGTTCTTGCTCCATGAACATCAAGCGAGCAGACTCTTCTTCGGTGAGCTTGAATACCGGAATACCGGTTGCCTGAGCGAGAACTTCGGCAATCAAACCTTCGTCAACCATTCCGCCAGCGGCAACGTTACCCTTGCGGAACTGCTTCTCTAGCTTCACGCGCTCGGCGTTGAGTTTCTTCTCTTCATCGCGCTTCTGAGCAGCCTTCTCGAACTCCTGGTTCTCGATAGCCTTCTCTTTTTCAACGCGAACGGCCACGATTTTCTCTTCGATCTCGCGAAGCTCAGGTGGCGATGAGAGCATGGCCAAACGCAAACGAGCACCGGCTTCGTCAATTAGGTCGATTGCCTTGTCAGGCAGGTGACGGTCAGAAACGTAACGGTCTGAAAGGTTAACTGCGGCAACTAGTGCACCGTCAGAAATTGAAACCTTGTGGTGTGCTTCGTAGCGGTCACGAAGACCCTTCAAGATGTTGATCGCGTGAGGCAGCGATGGCTCGTTGACCTGCACACTCTGAAAACGGCGCTCAAGGGCGGCATCCTTTTCGAAGTATTTGCGGAACTCATCAAGAGTGGTAGCACCGATGGTCTGAAGCTCACCGCGAGCCAGCATAGGCTTCAAGATGGATGCGGCATCGATTGCGCCTTCTGCGGCACCAGCACCAACCAGCGAGTGAATCTCGTCGATGAAGGTGATGATGTCGCCGCGGGTGCGAATCTCCTTGGTTACCTTCTTGAGACGCTCTTCAAAGTCTCCGCGGTAACGAGAACCGGCGATTAGTGCACCCATGTCTAGCGTGTAAAGCTGCTTACCCTTTAGAGTTTCTGGAACATTTCCTGAAACGATTGCCTGAGCCAAACCTTCGACGACTGCGGTTTTACCAACACCTGGTTCGCCAATTAGTACTGGATTATTTTTAGTACGGCGAGAAAGAACTTGCATTACTCGTTCGATTTCGAGCTCGCGACCAATAACTGGATCTAGCTTTCCTTCGCGCGCAGCTTGAGTTAAGTTGCGACCAAATTGATCAAGAATAGTTGATGATGCAGGTGTGCCCTCTGCTGGTCCGCCTTGTTGCGCCGGCTCTTTACCTTGGTAACCTGATAGCAATTGAATTACTTGTTGGCGAACACGATTTAGATCTGCGCCAAGTTTTACAAGAACTTGTGCTGCAACACCTTCACCTTCGCGGATAAGTCCAAGAAGAATATGTTCGGTACCGATGTAATTGTGGCCAAGTTGTAGC
>JBJTOA010000070.1:0-3279 GCA_046074285.1 Micrococcales bacterium | reverse complement strand
GATTACTCAAGGCTGGATTTCTCCCTGGAGCGGTTTCAGTAACCACTAAATCTCAGGCCTCAGCAGATCGTCTGCAAGATGAACTCGGCGTTATCGCATATGCGCAAGAGAGCAATTCTGAAGCCAATTCCCATGCCGTCAGGGGCGCCGATGTAATCCTGGTCGCGGTCAAGCCGGCTTATGTGGCATCCGTACTTTCAGAAGTCAAGGATGCCCTGCAAGATGGTGCACTAGTAATCAGCGTGGCCGCCGGAACCACCATCGAGACCATGCAAAACACTGTGCGTGAAGACGTGGCCGTGATTCGTTCGATGCCTAATACTCCTGCAATCGTTGGCCGAGCCGTCACTGGAATCGCCAAGGGTGAGCGCGCGAGTGAAAAGCAACTCAAGATTGCGATTGAACTCTTCGAAACCGTTGGCTCGGTAGTAGTTGTTGATGAAAATCAGATTGACGAATTGAGCACTATTTCTGGTTCTGGCCCGGCCTACGTTTTCTATCTAATCGAAGAACTAACCAGTGCGGCAAAGACCATGGGCTTCGATGAATCAACTGCCGAGCTTCTAGTTCAGCAAACCTTCCTCGGTGCAAGTGAACTGCTCGCAGCCTCGGGTAAAACACCTCAGCAGTTGCGTGCCCAAGTGACCAGCCCGAACGGAACCACCATGCGCGCAATCGCCGAACTTGAAGCAGCTGGTCTGCAAGCGATTTTTGAAAAGGCAACTAAAGCAGCTTTGGCAAGAGCCAAAGAAATTGCCAGCCAGAAGGGATAACCTAAAGCCATGAGTGATGTATTTGGCGCAATCGCCGACCCAACCCGCCGACAGATTCTTGAAGCTCTCGCAAAGGGCGAGAAGACCGTGACCGAATTGGTGACGCTCACCGGCGACGGTCAGCCGACAGTTTCTAAGCACCTCAAGACTTTGCGCGAAGCTGGTCTCGTGAGCGTTGAGGCAGAAGGCCAATCACGCAAATATTCGCTTGAGGCAAATGGCCTAACTTCAATTGCTCTATGGCTCACCCAGCTAGCCCCAGCATCTGGAAGCGTAGCTGGTCAGGTAGCGGCCGAGGTCGCAACCGATCTAGATGCCAAACTCAAGCAAGCCATGGGAGACGCGGGAGCCCAGGTTGGTTCTTGGTTGGCAGCAGGTGCCACTTGGTTGGGTGGGCAACTTCAAGAGAAGTTGGCTGACGCTGAAGTTGACGCTCGCAAACTCGGAAGAGACCTAGGCCGTCAGCTTGCTGATGCGAAAGCAGGAGCCACCGAGTTTGCAGCAGACAAAGAAGCCGAACTTCGTGAGAACGTAACTGAGATCGCTGCCAAGGTAACTAAGAGCGTTAAGTCAGCAATCCCTGGTAAAAAGCCAGCACCGAAAAAGACCACCTCTGGTTCCAAGGTTGTAACCGTTGTCGATGAAGACGACGAACTCTAGAAACTACTTGCCGTAGTCAATCAAACCGCTTAGCGCTGCAAGCATTGCGCGGTTCCAGTCTTCATCACTAACTGGCTCGCTATCCAATTCAGCAATAACTTTGCCAAAGAGCATTCCGCTCATAATGGTGGCTGCGGTCTTTGGAGTGATGAATTCTTTGAGCATCCCGCGCTCTTTCAAAACCTGCATTGCTTCAGCGAGACTCTCTGTGAGTTCGTGCTGAACTTTGCCGAGAGCCTCACGCAACTCAGGTCGGGCAACCATGGTTCCCATGATCGAAGCACGTTCGAGAGCACTCTGATTTTCGAAGTGCTGGTTCAAAAACAAAACCATGCGGTCATAGTTGTCCCGCAGATCTTTGGTCGAGTGAATGTTTGAAATCCAGTTCTGCACCCGCTGAATGTCAGCCCGAGCATTCGAAGCAAACTGATAAACCAAAGCTTCACGAATCAAACCGTTGCGATCGCCGAAGTGATGATAAATCGAACCGATTGAAACACCGGTCTTTGCCGATATTTCTTGGATACGAACAGCTGACTCGCCACCGCTGCGCATGGCATCGCTGGTCGCTTCAATCACCGAAGAGATTGTGGTCTGGGCTCGCTGCTGTTTCTTCATTTCTATTAGAAATTAATACAGCATTTTTCCAGAAAAATCTTCCATAAAGTTTCTTAAAAAGTATCGGGTGGGTTCTTTCGAACCCACCCGATTTTTTTGGTGAAGTATTACTTCTTGGCTGCGCTGGTTACGAACATGGTTCCAACAACAGCAACAAGTGCTCCAAGAACCTGTGCGATTACAACCTGAGCAATCCAGGTGCCGTCTGCGCCAGTGGTTAGCAGGCCAAATGCAACTGCTGGGTTAGCCTGTGCACCGGTCAAGGTGAACATGCTTGCAGCTAGAACCCAAGCGCCAACTGCGAATGGAATCTTGTCGCCGTGGTTGTTAGCTGCAAGGTGACCAACTAGCCAAACCAAAATTGCGGTTGCAACAAGCTCACCGATTAGGTCGCCGGTTAGGTTGCCGCTGCTTGCAGCAGCTGCGTGAGTGGTTCCTGCAAGGGTGTTGCCTAGCATCACACCAACTGCAGCACCAGCAAGCTGAGCAACAACGTAAACGATGAAGGCAACAACACCAATGGCCTTCTTAGCAAGGAAGTAGAGCGACACTGCTGGGTTTAGGTGACCACCTGAGGTGCTGGCGGTGAGCAAGATCATGAGACCCAGGGTGGTTGCCAAAGCAACGTTTGCAAAACGGGTGTCTTGCATCTGGGTAGCGCTGATGATTGCGGTTAGAAACAGAGTTACACCGACGAATTCGGCAACAGCTTTCTTTAGTAGGCCGTTCATTTTTCTCCTTTTTTTGGTTGGACGGAAACTCGCATCAGCACCTCGTTGCGGCGCAGGAATCCGGGTTTCCACGGAGGGTCAAATCTTGCGATGCAGACCTTATTTGAAACGCTAGCGGATAAACCCTTTTTCTCAGCGATAGCTGGGAACGCATTTCGCAAATGGCTCTCAGCGGTTTCGAAGCGCTTTTGGCTCCACATTCCTGAGAATTCGTGTGCCAGTGCAAAGTGTTCTGGCATGGTTTTGACCTCAACAGCAGAGTCTCTAGGAACCGGCAGGTCATTTAGGTCGTAGCCACTTGGGAGCACAAAAGTAACTTCATAAACTTCATCACCAACCGGCTCTTGGATTACCGGTGCAGTCATAGCGATTTTCTGAGCGGCTTGGTTATTGCCACTGATGTAGTTCACCAGCGGATAGAAACCGCGGTTACCAGCCGATTCGATTGTGCCTCTCACAGTTACGCTGGCTACCTGGCAGGCGGGGTAGTGGCGAAG
>JBJTOA010000069.1:0-2856 GCA_046074285.1 Micrococcales bacterium | reverse complement strand
CTCTCGAGTGGGAACGAGCCGAAAGTGACTTCGTCAAAGACATAAAGAACCGCCCGCTAGTTGAACTCAGCCTTATACCCTAAACACCAAAGGAAGCCATGACAACATTCACCTTCTTCGCCGCAATCAGCAGTGACGGGTTTCTTGCCGGCCCGAACGGCGACATGGCCTGGGCTGAAAAGTACTTGAGTGCCGACGAAGACTATGGGTTTAGCGAACTGATGTTTCAAAGCTCTGGAGTGGTGATGGGTTCGCGCACCTTCGATTTCGAACTTGAAGCCATGGGCGATCAGGGGCGAATGCTGCCCACCTTCGTGCTCACCTCGAGTCGTATGAAATACGACGGAATCAACGACCCAAACGTTCACTTTTTATCTGGTGACATCAAGTCTGTTGCCGGTGAAATCAGCGCCAAGGTCGGGGGCAAAGTATTTGTCATGGGCGGTGCCGACGTGGTGAATCAGATGTTGACAGCCAAGTTGCTCGACCGCATCATCCTGTTTCAAGCACCAGATGAACTCGGTGAAGGTCTCGAGTTGTTCGACGAACCCCTAGAACTAGTTCTCTCTGACTACGCACTCACCGAAGAGAAGAAATACGACTCTGGTCTACTGCGCCGTGAATACGAAGTGATTCGCAAGTGAGATACCACGTTGCTGACATTGGCGGTTCGCACATAACTTGTGCAATCGCTGAGGTTACGCCCTCAGGCGCGAAGATTCTCGAAAGAGTTACCGTCGACGTCGATTCGCATGATTCTGCCGACAACATTATGGATGCCTGGGCTGCTGCCTGCCGCCAATTACCAGGAGCAACCGCGTGGACTTTAGCGATGCCTGACCCATTCGATTATGAGACCGGTTTGGCACTCTTCGAAGGTGTTGGCAAGTTTGAGAATCTCTACAACGTCAACGTTCGCGACGGTCTTACCTCACGCCTTGACATTGAACCTAGTCGCATCAAGTTCATTCACGATGCCACCGCTTACGCCATCGGGGAATGGGCTTTCGGCAAACTCGCCGGTGCCCACCGAATGATTGTGCTCACTCTTGGAACCGGCGTCGGATCAGGCTTTCTAGTCGATGGCGTCCCAGTAAAGTCTGGCCCAAATGTAGTCAAAAACGGAACCATTCACCTAGACACCATCGATGGTCGCCCGCTAGAAGACGTGGTCTCGACCAGGGCTATCACCGCAAAGTATCGAGACCTAACAGGTAGCCACGCGAGTGTCGAGCAGATAGCTCAACTAGTTCGAAACGGTGAAGCCGAAGCACGCGCAGTTTTCAATGAGGCCGTTGAAAAACTGGGCGGTGCCATGGCTCACTGGGTTGAGGTTTTTGAGGCCGAAGCCTTGGTTCTTGGTGGCAGCATCGCAAAATCTTGGGACATTATCGAAACTCCATTCAAAGCAGGCCTCGGCCTAAAAGTGAATGGATTGGCTCTTCAGCCAGCCACACTCTTTGATGATGCTCCGCTAATGGGTGCGGTTTATCGCACCGATCACTAATTCTTTTCGCAGGTGCAACGGTCTTCAGCTGAAACGCCTTCGAGCGCTTCTTCAATGTGCTGGCCGCATCCTTGCCAAGTTACTTTGCCGCAGTTTTCGCATGTGGCTGGTGAACACATGGTGACTCCTTTGATTGTGTCTTTACACTAGTTTAGTGTATACCCCTAGGGGTATGTCAAGAGTTTGGTTAAAGAGTTATGCCCCGCACTTGGCGGGGCATAACTTGAGGCTTTAGCGCTTGCTTGAACCTTCGACGTAGTCTTTCTCAGTGTCTGCATTGCGCAACCATGAGAATAGCTTGCGAAGTTCGCGGCCAACCTTTTCGATTGGGTGAGCTTCACCCTTAGCGCGCAGTGCGTCGAACTCTGGTGCGCCAGCATCCTGGTCAGCAATGAAGCGACGTGCGAAGGTGCCATCCTGAATGTCGGTTAGAACATCGCGCATGTGCTCTTTGACCTCTGGGCCGATAACGCGTGGGCCTGAGATGTAATCGCCGTACTCAGCGGTTGATGAAACTGACCAACGCTGCTTGGCAATGCCACCCTCGTACATGAGGTCAACGATGAGCTTCAACTCGTGAAGAACTTCGAAGTAAGCAACTTCTGGCTGGTAGCCAGCTTCGGTTAGAGTCTCGAAGCCGTACATGATGAGCTGCGAAGCGCCACCACAGAGAACTGCCTGCTCGCCAAAGAGGTCGGTTTCGGTCTCTTCGGTGAAGGTGGTCTTGATGGTTCCGGCGCGGGTACCACCGATTGCCTTTGAGTAGCTAAGTGCTAGGTCAAATGCCTTGCCGGTGAAGTCTTGCTCGACTGCGATCAGGTTAGGCACACCCTTGCCAGCGATGTACTCGCGGCGAACTAGGTGGCCTGGGCCCTTAGGTGCAACCAGGAAAACGTCAACGTCGGCTGGTGGCTTGATGTAGCCGTAGCGAACTGAGAAGCCGTGACCGAAAACTAGGGCGTCGCCAGGCTTGAGGTTCTTCTCAATGTCCTGTGCGTAAAGGTGACGCTGAGCTGGGTCTGGAGTCAGAATCATGATGACATCTGCCCACTCGGCAGCTTCAGAAGGGGTTAGAACCTTGAGGCCCTGCTCTTCTGCGGTTGCCTTTGACTTTGAGCCAGGCTGTAGACCAACGACCACGTCAACGCCTGAGTCCTTCAGGTTTAGTGAGTGAGCGTGACCCTGCGAGCCATAGCCAAGAACTGCAACTTTGCGACCCTGAATGATCGAAAGGTCTGCATCCTTGTCATAAAAGATTTCAGCCACTTTGTATCTCCTTGTTTTCTTCTTTAAAAGATGTTTCGTTTTGAATCTGTGGTTCTACCGAGAGAGCTTGGCCCCCTCGAAGC
>JBJTOA010000068.1:0-3939 GCA_046074285.1 Micrococcales bacterium | reverse complement strand
GGCAAAACCCCGAGCCAGCATTACGCAGACCTGACAGACAAGTTCGGTGCTCCGGCCTATGAGCGCATCGATGCTCCTGCGACACTCGAGCAAAAGTCAAAACTTGGCAAACTCAGCGCCGATGCAGTTACCGCTAAACAAATCGCTGGCGAGCAGATCACCAAGATTGAAACCCATGCTGCCGGTAATGGCGCAGCTCTTGGTGGCTTGAAAGTTTCAACCGAAAATGCTTGGTTTGCAGCGCGACCTTCTGGCACCGAAAACGTCTACAAGATTTACGGTGAAAGCTTCTTGGGCGCTGAGCACCTCAAGCAAGTTCAGGTCGAAGCCAAAGCCCTAGTTGATTCGGTTCTCTAAGCCCTCTTAGTAGAAGTAGATTTCGTCTTTCACTGGGCCGTCATAGGCAGGTGCTTCGCCAGCACCTAAGAAATGTTCGAGAGTGCTCGCACCAAGGTAGTGATACTCGCCGGCTAAAGTTTCGCCGATATATCTGAAGTGCCAGGGTTCGTATTGGTAACCAGTAATAGCTGTCTTTTTGTTTGGGTAGCGCAGGATGAATCCGAAGCGCCAACTGTTATTTGCCAACCAGATGCCGGCCTTTTCTTTGCCGAAGCAAACCTGAATGTAACACTTGCTACCTGTTGCTGAGATATCAGCAGCTAATCCTGTTTGGTGCTCACTAAAACCCTCTCGGGCAGCCAACCTTTCGCCCGCGGCTTTGCCAAGTCGGGCAACCTGTGCCTTATGCACCGCCTTTTGGGTTGTGTATGAACGGTAGCCACTTGAGAATCTGATGCGCGCACCAATTTCTTTATACATAGCTCGATCCATAGCTGCCATGGCAGCGGCAGCGTCGACCCGAAGTTTTTGGCTTGACGGGTTACTGATTGAGGCTTTTTCAAAAGGCGGTTTTACAACCGATGGCTTATAAGTTTGCGGGTCGAGAGGTCGCACCTTGTTAACCAACACCCATATTGAATCTGACTTCTTATATGAAAAGAGGTGCTCATCGAAATCTTTTGAAAACGCATCCTGGTTGAAGAATGGCTTTGAGCTGTCATACCTATAGACCGGTCGCTGTTTTACCACAGCAGTCGCGCTAGGCGATGATGAAGGCGCTGAAGTGGGTGTCGGCGAAGGGGTTTCTGCTAGCACTGTGCTAGGGGTGAGGCAGAGTAAAACACTCAGCGTCACCGCGAATAAAGCTTTTTTGCGTGGCACTGGTTAAGCCTAAGTCAAAATCAAATACTGAAGATTACCTGAAGCACGGAACAATTTAAGGCAATATGGTCTTAGCCCTCTTTAGAAATAATTTCGATTTCTAGAAAATCATTGAAAGAAGCCCTACTTTGTCACGTGATGCCAGAAAAGCGGCGGCAGCTGAGTCAGCCAAAACCGGTGTAATGACCCACCGCCAAATCATGTTCGTACTACTCGGACTCATGGCAGGTATGTTCCTGTCTGCTCTAGACCAAAGCGTGGTCGGTACCGCGATGAAGACCATCGCCGACGACCTGAAAGGTCTAGAACTTCAGGCTTGGGTTACTACCGCGTACCTAATCACCTCTACCATCACCACCCCGATCTACGGCAAGCTCGGTGACATCTTTGGTCGTCGCAGGTTGTTCATCTTCGCAATCACCGTGTTCATCGTTGGTTCAGTACTCTGCGGTACTTCGCAGAGCATGTACGAACTTGCTGCCTGGAGAGCCGTTCAGGGTATTGGTGCCGGTGGTCTTTTCACCATGGCGCTTACCGTAATGGCAGACATCGTTCCGCCGCGCGAACGTGCTCGTTACCAAGGCATGTTCCTTGCAGTATTCGGAACCTCTTCAGTTCTTGGCCCACTGGTCGGTGGCTTGTTCGCAGGTGCTGACCAGATTCTTTGGGTTACCGGCTGGCGCTGGGTATTCCTGATCAACCTTCCGATCGGAATCATTGCGCTACTAATGGTGGTTGCTTTCTTGCACGTGCCTCACACCCCGGTCAAGCACCGCATTGACTGGTGGGGCGCCGTCACAATCATCGTTGCCGTTGTTCCGCTTCTTCTTGTTGCCGAGCAGGGTCGCGAATGGGGTTGGGATTCATTCAACTCAGTGAGCATGTATGTGCTTGGCGCCGTCGGTATCGTTGCCTTCATCATCGCCGAGCGCGCGGCTGGCGAAGAAGCACTGCTTCCGCTCAAGCTCTTCAAGTCAACTACCTTCTCGATGAGCACCATCCTCGGTGTAATCGTCGGTGTCGGTATGTTCGGTGGAATGATGACCATTCCGCTGCTTCTGCAGATCGTTCTAGGTGCAAGTCCGATGGAGTCTGGCTTCATGATGATGCCAATGGTCTTCGGAATGATGACTGCAACCATGACCGCTGGTCAGATCACTTCAAGAACCGGAAAGTACAAGCTCTTCCTGGTAATCGGAACAGCTCTGCTTACTCTGGGGTATGTCTACTTCTTCCTAATCTTCAACGCTGAGACTCAGTACTGGCAGATGGCTATTGGCATGGTTGTGATCGGTCTAGGTCTCGGTCAGCTGATGCAGACTCTGGTTATTGCTAGCCAGAACTCAGTAGAAGCTAAAGATGTTGGTGTTGCGACCTCTTCATCAACCTTCTTCCGCCAGATTGGTGGAACCCTAGGTGTGGCAATCTTCCTGTCGATTCTGTTCAATAACCTAAGCACCTCGATTGCAGACGCATTCAAAGACTCGAAGGTTGTTGAAGGCCTCAAGCAAGTTGGCGCAGATGTCATGGCTGGCAAAGCACTTCAAGGTGACGAGAAGACCAACATGGATCTACTAACCGCGATGAAGAGCGGTGACATGTCAGCCGTAGGCGACCAGATGAACTCTGATTCATCGTTCATCAACAACCTTGACCCACGCTTGGCTGCTCCGTTCAAGATGGGATTCGCTAACGCATCTCTATCAGTCTTCCTGACCGCAGCGTTTGTGATTGCAGTTGCATTCGTGCTGACCTTCTTCGTCAAAGAGATTGCACTTCGCGACAAGTCAGCGATGGCAGAAAAGGCTGATGCCGCAGCTGCTGCAGCTCACTAATTCCTAAGCAGTAATTGTCGCGATCAGTTCTTACTGGTCGCGACAATGCTTTAAGCTCTGCGCAAACTCGGGATATTCAAAGTTAAACCCAGCATTAGTCAGCCTGGTCGGAAACGCACGGCGACCAGTAAGTGCAAGTTGCGCATCAGTTCTAAATAGAAATCTTGCACCTAGTCGAATCGCAAAGGCGGGGGTAGGAATCATTGCCGGCCGCTGAAGGCTTTTTCTCAATCGAGCCATCATTTCGGCGTTGGTTAATGGGACTGGGCTTGTCACATGCACAACCCCTGATAGTTCGGTGTCATCAATTATGAATTTCAATGCGCGCACAAAGTCTTGATAGTCGATCCATGAAACCCACTGATTGCCCGAGGCTACTCGGCCACCCAGAAACCACTTGGTTATATTCAAGAGTCGATGTAGCGCGGGACTGTCAGGTTGAAGAACTATACCTGTCCGCAAAACTACTGTTCGCTTGCTGGGGCTCTCTGCTATAGATGCTTCCCAAGCTCGAGCTACACCGGCCATTTGCGGTGGTTCATAAGCAGCCGGAGACTGCTCGCTAAGAAACTTGTCACCAGCATCTCCGTAAATCGCAAGTGTGCTCATTTGAAGCCAAACTGCTGGTGCACCAAAAGCCTTCGCGGCATCAACAAGAGCTTTGGTTGGCTCAACCCTCGACCTTGTAAGAAGGGCTATGTTTTTTGCTGTTGCAATACGATCAACGATTTCTCCTGCAAGGTTTAGCAGAACTGCACCTTTTAGTTCTTGTCCCCAACTTTGATTTGCAGTCTTGCCATCCCAAATAATCTGCTCATAAGTCATGCCCTCCCTTTGGCGTCTGGTAAGAATGGCTATTTCATAACCTTGCTTTGAAAAGAAG
>JBJTOA010000067.1:0-5263 GCA_046074285.1 Micrococcales bacterium | reverse complement strand
GAGCTCATCGAAAAACATCCTTGAAGGGTTTATTGCTTGAACTAAATCTAGCGATCATCGGTCACATTTAATCGGAACGGCTCTGGCCCTTTACAAGGCTGTTTGCGAAGTAAAATAAAAGGGTTCGCCATCGCCGTCGGGCGTTCTGATTGCCCTTATGGGGCCATGATTATGGGAGCCACAGTTGCCGAAAATCGTTGTTGAGATTATGCCTAAGGCTGATTTGCTAGACCCTCAGGGTAAGGCGGTAAATAACTCGCTGCACCGCAAGGGAAATGCGCGCATTGTGAATGTGCGTGTGGGTAAGCGTATTGAGCTTCACTTTGATTCTGAGATTACCGATGCCGATTTGTTTGAGGCTCGTGAGATTGCTGAGCAGTTTTTATCGAATGACGTCATTGAAGACGTTGTTGATGTTCGCGTAGAGGCTTAGTTATGAAGATTGGTGTTGTCACCTTTCCGGGGACTTTAGATGATCGCGATGCGGCGCGTGCTGTTCGCATAGCTGGGGCTGAGCTTGTACCTCTTTGGCATGCTGATGCTTCACTTCGTGGTGTTGATGCTGTTGTGTTGCCAGGTGGTTTTAGTTACGGTGACTACTTGCGTTGCGGTGCTATTGCTGCGCAGGCTCCTGTCACGCAGGCCATTGTTAAGGCTGCTGAGGGTGGCCTGCCGGTTTTGGGTATTTGTAATGGGTTTCAGGTTTTGGTCGAGGCTCACCTGTTGCCAGGTGGGTTGATTCGTAACTCTCAGGGTCGTTTCATTTGTCGTGACCAGGCTTTGCGGGTTGAGAATGTGTCAACGCCTTGGACATCTGAGTTTGCTCAGGATGAGGTAATCCGTATTCCTTTGAAGAATGGTGAGGGTGGTTACATCGCTTCGGCAGCTGATCTTTCTCGCATTGAGGGTGAAGGGTTAGTTGCTTTTAGATATGTTGAAGGCAACCCGAATGGTTCAATCAATGACATCGCTGGTCTTCGTAACGAGCGTGGAAATGTGGTGGGTTTGATGCCTCACCCAGAGCACGCTGTTGAGCCTGGGTTTGGTCCTGATATGGATGGCACTATGCGTTCGGGTATTGATGGGCTTCGCGTCTTTAGTTCGGTTTTGAAGAGTTTGGTGAACGCATGAGTTTGATTGATACCACTTCAGAAGCTCTGGCAACTCCCGACAAGGCTCAGCCTTGGAAAGAGTTGGGTCTGAAAGAAGACGAGTATTCGCGGATTAAGGACATTCTGGGTCGTCGCCCGACTTCAGCTGAGTTGGCGATGTATTCGGTGATGTGGTCAGAGCACTGCTCTTATAAGTCATCAAAGATTTACCTTCGTCAGTTTGGCGAGAAGGTCACCGATGAGATGAAGAAGAACCTCATGGTTGGCATGGGTGAGAACGCTGGTGTGGTTGACATTGGTGAAGGTTGGGCGGTTACGTTCAAGGTTGAGAGCCACAACCACCCTTCTTACATTGAGCCCTTCCAGGGTGCTGCTACCGGTGTTGGCGGCATTGTTCGTGACATTTTGACTATGGGTGCTCGCCCGATTGCTGTGATGGATCAGCTTCGCTTCGGTGATGTTGCTAACCCAGACACTGCTCGTGTGGTGCACGGTGTGGTTGATGGCATTTCGTTCTATGGCAACTGCTTGGGTCTGCCAAACATTGGTGGAGAGACTGTTTTCGACAAGGTTTACCAGGGTAACCCGTTGGTGAATGCTCTTTCGGTTGGTGCTCTGCGTCACGAAGATTTGGTTCTTGCTAAGGCCTCGAACCCTGGCGACCAGGTTATTTTGTTTGGTGCGCGTACCGGTGCTGATGGCATCGGTGGTGTTTCAGTGTTGGCATCCGAGACTTTTGATTCGACTGGGCCTTCACGTCGACCTGCTGTTCAGGTTGGTGACCCTTTTGCTGAGAAGGTGCTCATTGAGTGCTGTCTAGAGCTTTACAAAGCCGGCGTTGTTGCGGGTATTCAAGACTTGGGTGGTGCTGGTCTTTCTTGCGCTACTTCTGAGCTTGCCTCGAATGGAAATGCCGGTATGCGCGTGCAGCTTCAGGATGTGTTGAAGCGCGATGAGTCATTGACCCCTGAAGAGATTCTGATGTCAGAGTCTCAAGAGCGCATGATGGCAATTGTTCCGAAGAAGCACTTGAAAGAATTTGTTGCGATTGTTACGAAGTGGGAAGTTGAGTATTCAGTTCTCGGTGAAGTAATCGAAGAACCTCGCTTGTACATCAACTGGGGTGACGAAGAGATCGTTAACGTTCCTCCTCGTACCGTGGCTCACGATGGTCCGGTTTATGAGCGCCCTGTTGCGAAGCCTAAGTGGATTGACGCTTTGAACAAGGATTCTGCTTCGGCTCTAGAGCGCGCTGCTACTGCTTCTGAGTTGGCAGTGCAGTTTGCTTCGGTGATTACTTCTCCGAACCAGGCTTCGAAGTCTTGGATTACCGATCAGTATGACCGTTACGTTGGTGGAAACACTGCGTTGGCTCAGCCTGATGACTCGGGCATGATTCGAGTTTCTGAAACTACCGGTTTGGGAATTGCTTTGGCTACCGATGCTAACGGTCGCTATGGTCAACTTGACCCTTACGCTGGTGCCCAGTTGGCTCTGGCAGAGGCCTATCGCAACGTTGCTGTTTCAGGTGCTGTTCCTTCGGCAGTTACCAACTGCTTGAACTTCGGTTCACCAGAGAACCCTGAGGTTATGTGGCAGTTCAAGCAGGCTACCGCTGGTCTGGCAGATGCCTGTCTAGAGCTTGGCATTCCGGTTACTGGCGGAAACGTTTCGTTCTATAACCAGACTGGTGATGTTGCGATTCACCCGACCCCGGTGGTTGGTGTGCTGGGAGTTATCGATGATGTTGCTCGTCGCGTGCCATCAGGTTGGCAAGACGAGGGTCACAACATCTATCTGTTGGGAACGACTAAAGATGAGCTTTCTGGTTCGGTCTGGTCTGGTGTTGTTCACTCTCACTTGGGTGGCAAGCCTCCGGTTGTTGACTTGGCATTTGAAAAGTCTTTGGCTTCGCTGATGCACGGTGCTTCGCTTCAGGGTCTGTTGGCTTCGGCTCACGACCTGAGCGAGGGTGGTTTAGCGCAGGCTGTTTCAGAATGCGTATTCCGCTTCGGCATCGGCGCTCGCATTTGGTTGTCTGAGCTTTGCTCGCGCGATGGTGTTGACCTGACCGCTGCCTTGTTCTCAGAGTCAACTGGTCGTGTTCTAGTTTCTGTTGGTCGCGAGGATGACGTTAAGTTCGTTGGACTTTGCGAAGCCCGCGGCATCCCAGTGCTGCGAATCGGTGTGACCGAAGACTCTGGCACTTTGCAGATTCAGGATGTCGCGGACTTCAACATTGCCGAGCTGAAGGATTCTTGGAAGGCAACCCTTGGGGAATTGTTCGACTAGTTAGTCTGCTGACCCTGCATTTCGCGCAACTGCTGCGCGAGGTAGCGTGCTTCGTAGACACCTTGGCTGGTGAGCAGGTTCACTGCGTACTGCATGGTGTTTAGAGCGTCTGGTGCATTGGTGTCAGCCAAAACACGTGCCTTGGTTTCAATCGCATATGCATAGTCGCGGTTCTGCCAGTCTTCACCGGTGATGGCGAAGACCTGCTCAAGAACTTCGAGGCAGCGATCAAACTGACTCAAAAGGTAGTGGGCACGAGCACGCAGGTTGTTCGAGACAATCTGGTATTTCGGTGCCAGAAAATCAACGTGCGGAACCAGGTCGAGCACATCGATTACGCGTTGCAGTTGCGGGGTGGTAATCAGCACTGCTGCGTAATCGATGCAGACTTCATACTGCTTAGCTTTTGGGTTGCTAAGTTTTGATAGAGAAACAAGTGCAATTTCGTAGCGCTCAATGGCCTGTTCACTGTTGCCATTCGATAGCGAGATTTCAGCTAGCAGGTGATCGATTTCTGCAGTGTTGGCCTTGTCACCGTGAGCCATGAATCCGCGTGACTTTTGCGCGAGCGCTTCAGCTTTCTCGTTGTTGCTAGCGCGGAATGCGAGCTTGGCTTCGAGAAAATCGCAGTAAGCGCGGCCGACACCGAACTGCTCTTTCTTGAAACCTTTGCGAGCCAGCGAAATGTTGGTCTCACACTCATCGAGTTTGCCAAGTTCATAGAGGCACTCTGCTTTGTGCCAGCGTGAAGCGTGAAGATACATCTGCTCATCTTCGTAGTCACCGTTAGCGATGGCGATGTCAAACTTTTCGATTGCAAGGTCATACTGCCCCTGGCCTTGGTAGGCGCGGCCTAGAAGGTTGTAGGCGCGAGCGTAGCCCTCGTTTGACTCGGTTTTATCAATCAGGCTGATTGACAGCAAGGCTTCGAGTTCAGCCTCGGCATAGTTGCCCTCATCGTTTAGAGTGTCTGCTGCAGACATGCGCTCATCGGCTGCGTCTTTCCAGTTTTCTTCGCCTTCGAGAATCAAAGCTGAGTTGCGGTAGTGCTGAACACCGAGGTCGGTTTGGTCGAGCTTGATGTAGCAATTGCCCATGCGGTCAACGCAGATTGCTAGGTAGAACTGGTCGAACTCTGAGCGAAAAATGTCGGCAGCCTTTGAATAGTAGTCAAGGGCCTTGGTGTACTTCTTCATGCGGAATGAAGTTTCACCGGCGTGGTAGAGGCTGTCGCCCACGTTCTTGGTGTCGCCAACTTTGCGGAATAGACGTTCGGCCTGCTCGGCGTAGCGCAGCCCGGTTTCATTTTCGTTCTTCCACTGGTAGTGATAGAAAGATAGGCGACTGTAAGCGTGAGCCTTCTCGAGGTCTGAAGTGTTTGGATCGCGGATGATTTCCCAGTCGCGTTCGGCGTTTGGGTTGTCTGAAAAGCTCATAGTGTGACCTCGATGTCTCTACTTGGTGGGTAGTTTTTTGCAGCTGGGGGCATCCTTTTGAGATGCGAAATGAGACCTCGAGGGTTGGTCGAGGTCTAATTTCAGGATTGCTTTTTCAAGCGGATTACATTTCTACACCCGACCACCGACATTTCTTATTCGCAACACGCGCGTTGGCGGAGGAATTAATTTCGTGGTGGTTTTAGGTGGATTTAGAAGAACCTAGGCGGCTTGAGCTTTATTCCCAGAGGCTTCAAAACCGATGACATCGACCGGATAACTGAGGTAATCGGCATAAGCGTTGAGCTTGGCGTCGCGCCAGGCGTAGTCTCTCGCGACCTCAGCGAGCGCTGCCCAGAAGAACACGTTGAGCAAGTCAATGCTTAGGTGACTGATGCTCTGGTCGGGGAATGCGCGGCCGAG
>JBJTOA010000066.1:0-5656 GCA_046074285.1 Micrococcales bacterium | reverse complement strand
TTTCGTCATCGAATGCGCAAAGAATCACAGCACCGTTGACGATGTAGTGGTTGATGTAGCTGAAGTCAACGATGACTTCGTGATCTTCGAGAATGGTTGGTGCCGGCACTGCGATTAGCTTTAGGCCGTGACCGATTAGGGTTTCTTCAACTTCGCGGCTCACGCGATAGTCGGGGTGCTTGGGGTTTTGCTGATCGTGATACAAAACTGTATTTTCGTCGCTAAAGCAGGCAACAATGTCGATGTGACCCTGGGTGCCGAATTCTTCGTAGTCACGGGTGAGCCCGCGTTTGACCCAAATGAAATCGTCAACGCCGAGTTGTTTTGTTAGTTCTTGTTCGACTTGCTCTTTGCTCAGGTTCGGGTTTCTGCCTTTGCCAAGTTGCACGGTCTCGGTGAGCAGAATCTTGCCAAGCCCGTTGACGTGGATGCCACCACCTTCATTTACCACGCTCGACTGAACCACCGTTGTGCCACTGAGCTTCGCAACCTCTTCAGCAATGAGATTGTCATTTTCCCAGGTTGCCCACCCACCTTGCGCGCCCCAGCCGTTGAAGACCCAACTGACGGCTTTCAACTGGTCACCGTCGCGAACGTAGGTCGGTCCGATATCGCGCATCCAGGCGTCATCTAGTCGAGTTTCGTGAAGTTCAACTTTTTGGCTCAGGTATTTTTGCGCGAGTTGCAAATCACCTTGGTTGACCAGCATGGTTACCGGTTCAAAATCAACCACCGCGTTTGCCACTTGAGCCCAAGCTTTGAATTGGGCTTCAGCTCTCGTGTAGTCGGCAGTGGGCCAAGCCATGAAGGTGCGCTCGTGAGCCTGCCACTCGGCGGGCATTCTCAAAGTGCGACTCCTGGAATTCCCTGCTGATTCAACCCGAGGTCATTGCGCGGGTTTTTGATTGGCGCAGTCAGGCTGTCGTAGGTGTCTGGTCTTCTGGTAGCGAGGAATGGGAAGAGCATTAGCCAGTCGCGGCGCTGGTCGAGATCAAGTTCGGCTACTAGAACTTCGTCTTGATCGCGGCTCGCCTCGGCAAGAACTCGACCGAACGGGTCGCAGATGAAGCTGCTGCCGTAGAAATTGAGTGCACCTTCGAACCCATATCGGTTCGGCACAACCATGAAGGTGCCATTTGCAATTGCGTTGCCTACGATGACTTGCTTCCATAGTGGAGCAGTGTCAAAAGCGGGGTGATCTGGTTCTGAGCCGATTGCAGTTGGGTAGGCGAGCACTTCGGCACCTGCCAGAGAGTAAGCGCGTGCAACCTCAGGAAACCATTCGTCCCAGCAGGTTGGCAAGCCGAATTTTGCGCCTAGAGTTTCGTGAACCGGGTATGGGTTTTCATTCGGGCCTGGTGCAAAATACTTATCTTCGTAATACCCGGCGGTTACCGGAATATGCAACTTTCGAGTGCGCGCAATGATTTCGCTGCTTGGACTGACCATGATTGCACAGTTGTAACTGCGACCATCGGCTAGCGGCTGGTACTCGTATAACGACGCGTGAACTGTGACGTCGAAATCTTTGGCTGCTAGTCTGGCGAATTGAGCAGTAGGGCCACTCTCAAGATCTTCAGCTAGCTCGTTTGGGGTTGCGTTCGGCAGCTGGTCGGCAGGGTAACGGCTGAGGGTAAGTTCAGGCAGAAACACCACCTGAGCGCCGGCTTCGGCAGCAATTCGAATGCCATCTCTCAGTTTTGCTTCATGTTCATCCGCATTTTCATGCCAGCGAGTTTGCACGAGTGCAACGGTTAGCGGCTTGCGAGCTGAAGGTTCAACTCGACAGAGGGAATCTAGTTTTTTGGCGATAGTCAGTTTCATTTTTCTAAAGTGTCCAGAACCTTGATTAGTAGTTTGAGTGAAGTTTTCGGGTTGACGATTGCAAAACGCAGCATCGGTTCGCCGTTATGTGAACTCGGCACCACGAATGCGAGTTGGTCTTGCAGAAGTTTGTCGCACCATACTTGGTACTGCTGCTTAGTCCAGCCGATTCGTTGAAAAGCGACCACCGAAAGCATCGGTTCACGAACCAACTTTAGATAGCTTCGCTTTCTAATCTCATCGGTTATCGCGCGGGTGGTTTGCATGGTTTCTTCAATGGTCTGGTGGTAGGCATCGGTGCCATGAACCGCGAGTGAGAACCACAGTGGCAGACCGCGTGCCCTTCGCGTGAGGTTCACCGCGTAATCACTCGGGTTGAAGTCGCTAGAGTCGGTTAGTTCATCAAGGTATTCAGCGTGCTGGGTATGAGCAGCCTTGGCAACTTTTGGGTTTCGGTAAACCAAAGCGCAGCAATCGAAAGGCGCGAAAAGCCACTTGTGCGGGTCGACGATAAAGCTATCTGCGAGTTCTGATCCATCGAAAAGTTCTTTAGCAGATTCAGCAAGGATGCCCGCAATTCCGTAAGCCCCATCGATGTGAAACCACAGGTTGTGTTTGCGAGAAACTTCGCCAACCTCACGAAGTTTGTCGACAATCCCGAAGTTTGTGGTTCCGCCGGTTGCCACAATCGCAAAAACTCCGGTTTGTCCTTCGAGTGCGGCTTCGACTGCAACTCCAGTCAATTGACCACGTTCGTTTACATCGGCAAGCACGACGTCGACATCCATCACTCTGGCTGCGTGCTTTAGCGAACTGTGCGCTTCACGGCTGCACACAAATTTGTAGCGCTCGGCTTTGAGACCATTTGCTCTAGCTTGGTCTCTCGCAGTCACTAGTGCACTCAGATTGCCCAAGGTTCCGCCCTGAACAAAAACCCCGCCGGCGGTTTCAGGCAAACCAACTTCTTTGGCTAACCACGCTAGAACCTGATTCTCTGCGTAGATAGCGCCGGCACCTTCTTGCCATGAGCCACCAAAAATACTGCTTGCTGCAACCACTAGGTCGAAAGCGCTGGCAGCCTCGGTTGGTGCATTTGGAATGTAAGCGACGTGACCTGGGTGGTCAGAAGAAATGGTGGCTTCTGAAAGCACTGATTCCCAGATGGCAAGGGTAGCTTTGCCGCCGAGGCCGGCTCTGGTGATTGTCTGGCCAGCGCTTGCCAGCAGTTCGCTAAAAGGTTTTGGTCCGTCAAGGGGCGCCGGGTCGTAGTCCATGCGGGTTTGCGCATACGCGATGATCTGATTGCGCAACGCCCTAGATTCAGGCGTTTGTGTGTGCATCTGCGCTTTGGGATGCTTCAAAACGACTCCTTTGTCTGTTTCAAACTAACACTTAAAAGACAAAGGGCTGGGCAACCACCCAGCCCTTCAACGTTGAATCTAGTCTTTCAACAAACTTCCCATTTGCTTCGCGATAAGTTCAGCCGCTTTCACTGGCATCATGCGAACCATGCGGTCCATCAACTTGGCATCAGAACCGATGAAAGCTCTAGGTGCATCTGCCTCGATTGCATCGACCATAAGCTTCCCAGCCAGGGGAGCAGGGGTGGTCTTGAACTTGCTTGCTGCAGCTGAATCTGCATCCATGTCCATTCCAACACCAGAGTTTTTCGCGATGTTGGTTCCGATAGCACCCGGGTAAATCAGAGTTACCGTTACGCCTGTGTTTAGCAACTCGCTTCGCAGACCCTCGGTGAATAGTTTCACAGCAGCCTTAGAGGCACCGTAAACGGTTTGGCCAGGAACTGGGCCGTACCCGCCCATCGAAGAAACGTTGGCAACTTGGCCGCTGTTGCGCTTCAAGAAGATCGGCAAAAATGCCTTGGTCAGATTTACTGGCCCGTTGAAGTTCACGTTCATTACTCGATCAATGTCGGCAAATTCAAGGGTATTTACCTTCACGAACGGCTGAATGATTCCCGCATTATTGACGAGAATGTCAGCCTCGCCGAGAGCTGCTTCTACAGCGGCCGGAAGCTTTGCAACCGCTACGCGATCTGTGATGTTTAGCACCTGGTAAGCAAAGGCACCTTTTTTGCCAACCAGCTTTTCGGTTTCTTGCAGGGCCGCTTCGTTCATATCAACGCCATATACTTTGGCGCCGCGACGAACGAACTCGAGAGTCATTTCGCGACCCATTCCATTGCCGGCTCCGGTGATTACGACCACCTTGTTATTGACCTTCATCTGATTCTCCTATCGGTCTTAACTTCAATGTCTCACTTAACTTTTTTCTGTGAAAGTAAGGCTAGCCTTACGAGTTCGGCCCTATCAGCGCTTCGAGATTGCCAAGCAGCGCATCGAATTCTTCAGCGGTAAGGATGCCAAGTTCAAGGGCTGATTTTCGTACCGAGTTGCCAGTTGCTTGAGCATGCTTTGCAATCGCAGTGGCATTTTCATAGCCGATCGAAGGGCTGAGCGCGGTGACCAAGCCGATTGAGTTTACAACCGAGGCTTTCAGCAGTTCTTCATTGGCGGTAATTCCGTCGATGCAGTTCTTAGTGAGAGTTGCGCAGCCCTGTCGAAGATAGGTAATGCTCATCAGCAGCGACCTAGCGATCACCGGTTCAAATGCATTGAGTTCAAGTTGCCCTGCCTCGCAGGCCAGAGTAACGGTCAAGTCGTTGCCGATTACGGTGAATGCAATCTGATTCATCACCTCGGGAATCACCGGGTTTACCTTGCCAGGCATGATTGATGAACCCGCTTGGCGCGGCGGTAGATTAATCTCGTTGAACCCAGCGCGTGGTCCACTCGATAGCAATCGCAGGTCATTCGAAATCTTCGACTGCTTCACGGCCACGCGTTTGAGAACTCCCGAAACCGTCACGAATACACCAGCATCCTGGGTAGCTTCGACCAGGTTCTTAGCCGTTGAAAACTCGACACCAACTAGTTCACTCAGTTCAGCACGGATGGCCTCGACATAGCCTGCAGGTGCATTTATGCGGGTTCCGATTGCGGTGCCACCCAGGTTGATTTCGCTTAGCAGCACAATCAGTTCGCCGAGTCTTTCGATATCTTCACCGGTGGTAACCGCATAAGCCTCAAACTCTTGCCCGAGACTCATTGGCACTGCATCTTGCAATTGGGTTCTACCCATTTTGAGCACTTTGGCAAACTCTTTACCTTTGGCACGGTATGAGTTCTGAAGGGTTGTCAGTGACTTCATCAGAAGCCTGATTTCGTAAATCAGCGCAACTTTGATTGCCGTCGGGTAAACATCATTGGTGGATTGCGACATGTTCACATCATTCAGAGGATGCAGAACTTCGTAGTCTCCAGCATTCGCACCTAGGCGTTCGATTGCAAGATTGGCGATTACTTCGTTGGCGTTCATATTCGTGCTGGTGCCAGCACCGCCCTGAATAGCATCGACTACAAACTGACGATGGTGCTTGCCATCTTCAATTTCACTGCAGACATCGACTATGGCCTGCATTCGCTTTTGATCTAGCGCACCGACCTTGTAGTTAGCCTTGGCTGCTGCTGCCTTGATCTGCGCAAGGGCTTTGATCAGGTTGTGGTAGTGGCCAATTGATACGCCGGTGATGGGAAAATTTTCTACCGCTCGAGCGGTGTGAATTCCCCAATATGCCTGTTCTGGAATTTCAAGTTCGCCAACAATATCGTGTTCAAGCCTCGTTGCTTTCATGCTTTGAGTCTTGCACGATTTGCAACTAAAGGTTGTACGACTCGAGAGTCTGCTTCGCCACGCGCTTCCAGCTGTAGTGAGTGGCAACTAACTCTTGGGCTTGCTTGATGAATTTCAG
>JBJTOA010000065.1:0-12889 GCA_046074285.1 Micrococcales bacterium | reverse complement strand
TAGAGCCTTTACAACTTTACGCTATAAAAGTCGTTTGCTCAAATCAAAGCCAGTTTAGTTGTTGGCGAACCCAACAAGCAAACCGCCGGTGATACGGGCAATCAGATTGAAGACGACTGCACCAACACCAGCCAGGATGGTTCCCACGATGATGTTGAAGGCAGAGATCGCAACGGCGAAGGTCATCATGGTCGGAAGGTTCAGGCTGCTGGTTGCTGCTGCGCCATCCGCTCCGGCTGAAGAAACTAGACCACCGATAGTGTTCATCAAGCCAGTTGCACCGAGAAGCAGCCAGATTGCCAGGAAGCCGGCAATGGTTGCAATGGCAAGCGCAATCTGAATTACGAAACCGACTCGAACAGCTGACCAGAAGTCAATGTGAGTTAGACGCAGCTTGACCTGCTTGCTGTTTGCACTCGAACGTGCCATGCGGAATCCTCGCTTTATTTTTTCGGTGCTACCGGTTGTCATTCTGTGGTGCTTTCTTGCTCAGGTTCAATTGTCGCCTCATCGGCTGAAGATTCCAAGTTACGTTCAGAATTCTTTGCGAATCCGATGATTACGTCACCCTCTTCGAATCTGGCGAATACCACGCCCATGGTGTCGCGACCCTTGGCCGGAACCTCGGTGACATCAGAGCGAACAACCTTGCCGCTCTCAAGAACGCAAAGAACTTCGTCTTGCTCGTCGACGATTAGCGCGCCAACCAGGTCGCCGCGCTTTTCATCGAGCTTGGCAACCTTGATACCAATACCGCCACGGTTCTGAATGCGGTACTGATCGACTGACGTGCGCTTCGCGTATCCGCCCTCGGTAACTACGAATACGAAGCCCTGGTCTGAAATCACGCTTGCGCTCAACAGGTAGTCATCCTTACGGAAGTCCATGCCCTTGTTTCCTGAGGTGTCACGGCCCATTGGTCGCAGTGATTCGTTACTGTTCGAGAAGCGAATTGACATTCCCTTGCGGCTTACCAGTAGCAGGTCATTGTCTTCACTTGCGAGCATTGCCGATACCAACTCGTCTTCATCACGAAGGTTGATTGCAATGATTCCGCCGGTACGAGCGGTGTCGTACTGCTCGAGAGCTGTCTTCTTTACAAGACCAGACTTGGTTGCGAGAACCAGGTAAGGCGCCTGTTCGTAAGACTTGATGTCTAGAATCTGAGCGATCTTCTCTTCAGGTTGAAGAGCGAGCAGGTTTGCTACGTGCTGTCCCTTGCTGTCGCGACCACCCTCTGAAATTTCATGAGCACGGATGCGATAGACGCGACCCTTGTTGGTGAAGAACAGAATCCAGTGGTGGGTGGTGGTGACGAAGAAGTGCTCAATCACATCGTCAGCGCGAAGGGTTGCGCCCTTGACCCCCTTGCCACCGCGGTGCTGCGAGCGGTAGTTGTCACTCTTGGTGCGCTTGATGTAACCACCGCGAGTAACGGTGACGACCATTTCTTCTTCAGGAATAAGGTCTTCATCGCTAACTCCGCCGTCAACACCGGCAACGATTTGTGAGCGGCGCTCATCGCCGTGCTTAGCGACGATTGCAGAAAGTTCTTCACTGATGATCTCGCGCTGACGCTCAGGTGAAGCGATGATTGCCTGGTATTCGAGAATTAGCTTCTCAAGTTCGGCTGCTTCATCCATGATTTTCTGACGCTCGAGGGCTGCGAGCTGACGCAACTGCATGTTCAAGATTGCGCGAGCCTGAAGTTCGTCGATCTTGAGCAAGTCGTTCAGGCCATCGCGGGCGTCATCAACTGTTGGGCTCTTGCGAATAAGGGCGATTACTGCATCTAGCGCATCGAGTGCCTTTAGGTAACCGCGCAAAATGTGAGCACGTTCTTCTGCCTTCTTCAAGCGGAACTGCGTGCGACGAACAATAACTTCAACCTGGTGGGTAACCCAGTTGCTGACGAAACCGTCGATGCTAAGAGTGCGAGGTACGCCGTCAACTAGGGCCAGCATGTTTGCGCTGAAGTTTTCTTGCAGCGGGGTCAAACGGTAGAGATTGTTTAGAACAACTCGAGCAACTGCATCGCGCTTTAGAACTAGAACAAGGCGCTGTCCGGTGCGACCAGAGGTTTCGTCACGGATGTCGGCGATGCCTTGCAGACGACCTTCCTTAACTAACTCGGCGATTTTCAAAGCCAGGTTGTCAGGGTTGACCTGATATGGAAGTTCGGTGACAACTAGGCAGGTTCTACCTTGAAGCTCTTCTACGTTGACGACTGATCGCATGGTGATTGAACCGCGACCAGTGCGATATGCCTCTTCGATTCCCTTGCGGCCAAGAATGGTTGCACCGGTCGGAAAGTCTGGGCCCTTGATTCGTGCGATGCAGGCTTCGAGCAATTCTTCTTGTGAAGCATTTGGGTTCTGCAGGTACCACTGCGCAGCATCTGCTACTTCACGAAGGTTGTGAGGTGGAATGTTGGTAGCCATACCAACTGCGATACCAATCGAGCCGTTGACCAAAAGGTTTGGAAAGCGACTCGGGAGAATGGTCGGCTCTTGGGTGCGACCGTCGTAGTTGTCTTGAAAGTCAACGGTTTCTTCGTCGATGTCTCGAACCATTTCGAGAGCCAGGGTTGCCATGCGGCATTCTGTGTAACGCGGAGCAGCAGCTGGGTCGTTACCAGGTGAACCAAAGTTTCCCTGACCTGAGACCAGCGGGTAACGAAGGTTCCAGTCTTGAACCAAACGCACGAGGGTGTCGTAGATTGCGCCGTCACCGTGCGGGTGGAACTGACCCATAACGTCACCGACAACGCGAGAGCATTTTGAGAACTGCTTATCTGGGCGGTAGCCACCGTCATACATCGCGTAGATCACGCGGCGGTGAACTGGCTTTAGGCCGTCACGAACATCTGGCAGGGCACGACCCACGATAACGCTCATTGCGTAATCGAGGTAAGAGCGCTGCATTTCAACTTGCAGGTCTACCTGTTCGACGTTATCGAAGCCGGTTACTTCACTGGTTTCATCAGACATGATTGGTCTCTTTCGTCGATTCCTAGATGTCTAGGAAGCGAACATCCTTGGCATTGCGCTGAATAAAGGTGCGTCGGGCATCAACGTCTTCGCCCATCAGAGTCGAGAAGATTTCGTCAGCTCGAGCTGCGTCATCGAGAGTTACCTGAAGCAGGGTGCGGCGGCTTGGGTCCATGGTGGTGTCCCAAAGTTCGTCGTAGTCCATTTCACCAAGACCCTTGTAGCGCTGGATGCTGTTCTCTTTCGGCAGCTTCTTTCCGGCGGCCTGACCCTTTTCGAGTTCGATTTCGCGTTCAGCGTCGGTGTAAACATACTGGTGTTCCGCATTCGACCACTTGATCTTGAAAAGCGGCGGTTGCGCAAGGTAAACGTATCCGTGCTCAATCAGCGGTCTCATGTAGCGGAACAGCAGAGTGAGCAAGAGGGTACGGATGTGCTGACCGTCGACATCGGCGTCAGCCATAAGAACGCACTTGTGGTAGCGAATCTTTGAAACGTCGAATTCTTCGCCGATGCCGGTTCCGAATGCGGTGATCAGTGATTGAACTTCGGTGTTGGCTAGGGCTCGGTCGAGTCTGGCCTTTTCTACGTTCAGAATCTTTCCGCGCAACGGCAAAATTGCCTGGGTCTCTGGGTTGCGACCGCGCATGGCCGAGCCACCAGCCGAGTCACCCTCAACGATGTAGATTTCGCTTTCCTCAGGGTTACGGCTTGAGCAGTCGCGCAACTTTCCTGGCATTCCCATGCTCTCGAGCAGACCCTTGCGACGGGTTGCTTCACGAGCTTTACGGGCAGCAATTCTCGCGGTTGCAGCTTGAATGGCTTTGCGAATGATTTCTTTGGCTGCATTCGGGTTGCGACCGAACCAGTCTCCGAGTTCTTCGTTCACAACGCGCTGCACGAAAGCTTTGGCTTCGGTGTTACCCAGTTTGGTTTTGGTTTGACCTTCAAACTGAGGTTCTGAGAGCTTGACCGAAATTACGGCGGTCAATCCTTCGCGGCAGTCGTCGCCAGAGAGGTTCTCATCTTTCTCTTTTAGAAGACCTTTGTCGCGACCGTACTTGTTGATCAAACCGGTCAGAGCCGCTCGGAAACCTTCTTCGTGCGTTCCGCCCTCGTGAGTGTTGATGGTGTTCGCGTAGGTGTGAACGCTCTCGTTGTATGCGGTGGTCCACTGCATAGCAATCTCTACCGAGAGGTTCTTCTCTTTGGTCTCAGCCTCGAACGAAATTATCTCGTCGTGAACCAGGTCAGACTTTTTCGCTGAGTTTAGGTACTCAACGTAATCTTGCAGGCCGCGTTCATATAGGTATTCGTCGTTTTGACCAGTGCGGTCATCCTTCAGGGTGATTTTCAGACCCTTGTTCAAGAAGCACATCTGCTGAAAACGAGCACGAAGGGTTTCGTAGTCGTATTCGACAGTTTCGAAGATGTCTGGGTTAGCTAAGAATTCGATCGTGGTGCCGGTGTAGTCAACGGCCTCTTCTTGCTTGAGCGGTGCATCTGGCACACCGATCTGATAGCTCTGGCGCCAGACGTGCCCCTCGCGAGCTACCGAAACCTTTAACTTGGTTGAAAGAGCGTTAACTACGGATGCACCTACACCGTGAAGACCACCCGAAACCGCATAACCGCCGCCGCCGAACTTTCCGCCAGCGTGCAAAATCGTCAGAACTACCTGAACGGTAGAAATGCCTTCGGTTGGGTGGGTTGAAACTGGGATGCCTCGACCGTTATCAACTACGCGAATCCAACCATCCTTGGTAATGGTCACATTGATGGTGTCGCAGTAGCCGGCAAGGGCTTCGTCTACTGAGTTGTCGACGATTTCATAGACCAGGTGGTGAAGACCACGGGGACCAGTCGAACCGATGTACATACCCGGGCGCTTGCGAACTGCCTCAAGCCCTTCGAGTACCTGGATATTGCCAGCATCGTAGGAATTTTCTGGTGTCGACATATTAAGTTGAACTCCTCAGTAGTGGGTTAGGACCAGTGAACTGCGACTGCGAGAATCGACTTAAATTCGGGTTATCTAACTGTTGAAATTCTACCTTTTCAGAGGATTATTTCTGGGAGATTCGGTAGGCAAAATTGTGCATAAATACGCGGTTTTATAGGCTGTGGCGAACTTTTTGAGCCGCCGATTTTCGACCTATCCGTAAGTGTCTCTCGGGCCTCGCCCAGGCACAGAAAATTTACCCTTTTTCCAGGTTGGGGCATCAGGGCCAATGAACTTTAAAGAGCTGACTTCTAGCTCTGGGTAAGTCTTTTTGATCTGCTCGAGAATCTGGTCTTGCATCAGTCTCAGCTGAGTAGCCCAGGCGGTCGACTGACATCTAACCGTCAGAAGACCCTTGTTTAAAACCTCAGGGGTGGAGTGTTCGGCGTTATTTTCACCGACGATTTCAGACCATTTGTTGAATAGGTCTGCTTCGGCGAGGTTGGTGTCCCATGCAAATGATTTGAGCAGATCCATGATTGATCGACCAGCAGATTTTGGGTCCCTGCCCTTTTCAAAGGGTTGCGAGTTTGCGCTTTTGATGCGATCTTCTCGTCGCCTGGCATCGCGCGAGATTCGACCAGCCGCGCTGTTTCGCATTCGATAGTAAAAATCGACCGCAAAGTCACCTTGCTCACTCATGATCGCCCGCCTGCACCACACCGTTTTTCACGTGAAACAAATTGATTCTAAGTTCTTCAGGAACAGCTTCAATATCGGCTGTGGTTATGAGAACCTGCTCATTGTCTCGAACCAATTCAGCAAGTCGCTGCCTGCGGGTGGCATCTAGCTCGGCGAATACATCGTCAAGAATGAGCACCGGGTCTCCCGAGTTCGAGTCTCGACGCAAAAGCTCTCGAGCTGCCAATCTGAGGGCAAGGGCGTAAGACCAAGATTCCCCGTGACTTGCGTAACCTTTTGCCGGCAAGTCGTTAAGCAAGAGCACTAGGTCATCTCGCTGAGGGCCAACCAGGGTTAATCCACGTTCAAGTTCTTTTGGTCTTACCTCGGCCAATCGGTCGGTAAAAATCTGTTGCACAAGAGAGGCATTTGTTTCGGCGAAATCTTCCTCGCTGATTTCGATTTCGTCTTCGTCCCAGGTTGGTATGTTCTTTTGCACCAGGCTCGACTTAAGCTTTATCAGAGGTTGATTTCGATCAACCGCGATTGCCTCATAAGCCTTGATTAGCAGGGGATTCAACTCGACAATCAGTTTATTTCTTGCGACGACGATTTCAGTGCCGAGCGCTATCAGCTGAGAGTCCCAGGCATCGAGGGTCGATAGTGCACCACCCTTTACCGCGTTGGCTCGGGCTGACTTCAACAGGGTATTGCGCTGCTTCAATACCCGCTCGTAATCCTGAAAAGTTCCAGCCAGGCGAGGGGTCTGCTGCACCAAAAGCTGATCTATAAAGTTTCGGCGGTTGCTCGGGTCTTTTTTGATTATGTCGAGATCTTCTGGCGCAAAGCACACCGTGGTGACATAGCCAAGTAAGTCGCGAATGCGACTCGAGTCTTTTTTATTTACTCTGATGCGGTTTTTTGCATTCGCATTTAGCTCTGCCTCGAGTTGCACCTGTCTACCGGCATGTGAAATTAGGGCACGGATGATGGCGGTCGGCTGCTGAGCACGAATCAACGGCAAGTATCCGGCGACTCGGTGACTGCTTAACGTAGCTAAGTAGTTGATCGCTTCTACCAGGTTGGTTTTGCCTTGACCATTTGGGCCGACAAATATGACCACTCCGCCAGGAAGAGCAATATCAGTGCTTTCGTGGTTACGAAATTGCGCCAAGGTTAGGTGTTTTACCAGCACCTATGACTCCTTAGCTGTTACTTACGAAGCAGGTTTGGCTGCAGAAGGTAACGGTAACCCGATACTGCTGTCGCATCTTTAGCTGAGTGTGCGGTGATTAGAACTGGCCCAGGCTTGTGTGGAGTGTTGCTCTTAGTAAAGATGATTTTGGCAAACTCAGAGTGGGTGCCGGCCAAGCCATCAATCAAGTACTGAGGCTTTAGCGAGACTACGACTTCTTCACCGAAAACTTCAACCGCGATGTTTTCAGAGGCCTGAGCGGTTTCTTGCCCGGTGCCATCAAGGTTTACTTCGCTCTTCGAGAAACTGTACTTGAGTGCTGAATCGCGATCAATAACCAGTGACACACGCTTGGTTGAGTCGATTAGGTCGGCGGTGTTAACTACGGCGTAGTGTTCTGCAGCGGTTGGCATGTATTGGTCAACGCTTGGGAACTCAGCCTTGATCAACTGGCTCGTGATGCTGCGGTTGTTGGCTTTGAAAGCTATCATTGCGCGCTCATCACTGCGAGTAATAGAAATAGCGATTTCACCCTGGTTAGCGAATGTCTTGGCAACTTCCTGCAGGGTTCTTGCCGGAACAAGAGCAGTCAAGCCATCTGAGTTTGCTGAGCCTGCCCAATCCACATCCTGGGTTGCAATGCGGTACATGTCGGTAGCTTTGAGGCTCAGTTTTTTAGCACTGGTTTCAATGAAAACACCCTTGTACTGAGGCTTACCGAATTCTTCTTTGCTGGCAGCGATTGCTACCTGGTTTACCGCGTCGGCAAACTTGTCACCGTTGATGGTGCCTGAAACCGGAGGCAGCTCAGGAAGCACCGGATAAGAGTTGACCTCCATGGTTGGAAGAGTGAACTTGGCTGATCCGCAAGTGACCAGAAGTTTTGAGCCGTCGGTCGCTAGTTCAACTGGAGCATTTGGTAGGCGGTTAACGATGTCGCTTAGAAGGCGACCCGAAACTAGCACTCGCCCTGAGGTCTCAACCTTGGCCACTACCTCAGACTGAGCTGAAGCGTCGTAGTCGAAAACCGAAAGTCTGAGGGCATTAGCGTCTGCCTCGATGAGGATACCGGTGAGAATTTGAAGGGTGTTCTTTTGAGGAAGCAAACGCACGACAAATGAGATCGCATCGTTTAGTACGTCTTTGTTTACCTGGAACTTCAAAGTTCATCCAATCAGAGATTTTGCGGGCTTTTAATCTTGGCACAAGATTGCTAATCGTCAACCAAGGCTAAAACTGAGCTTTTGGGTTATCAGCTAATTAATTCAATTCTTCTTTTATTAGTAGTAATAACCGCTGTGGAAATTGTGGATAAGTCTGAAACTCCGCACCAGTATCGAAAACTACATGCGTGTGAGATGTATACACAGTTGTTAATAAGTCTGTGGATAACTTCTGTGCCTGTTAGTTTCAGTCTTTGCAATTATCAATTGAAACCACTTTCTACCCAAGTTTTAGGAGGTTTCACCTGTTTATCCACAGGTTTATCGACATTAAATATTTAGGCTTTTGGGTTGTTTTTTAGACGGTTCAGAATTTCAGTTACCTGAATCCAGAGCTCTCGTCGTTCTTTTAGTTCACTCGTGATCTTGTTGCAGGCATACATGACTGTGGTGTGGTCACGATTCCCGAAAAGCTGTCCGATTTTTGGAAGTGACAGGTCAGTCTGGTCGCGGCAGAGATACATGGCCACCTGACGAGCTCTAACAATTGCTTGGAATCTAGAACTACCTGAGAGGTCATCGACGCTTAGGCCGTAGTACTTGGCTACGGTGTTCATGATTTGAACCGGAGTGAGTCCGCCGTTGTCGCCAACCACGACCGAGTCTTTAAGAATGGTTTGAACCAGAGCCATGTCAACAGGTCGCTTGTTAAGGTTTGCAAACGCTGTCACGCGAATCAATGTTCCTTCAAGCTCACGAATGCTTGATGAAACTCTGGCGGCAATGTATTCGAGAATCTCTTCGCCAACGCGCAAACGAAGGGTTTCTGATTTCTTGCGCAAAATCGCAATACGGGTTTCGAGTTCAGGTGCCTGAATGTCAGTCATGAGACCCCATTCAAACCTTGTGATCATTCGCTCTTCGAAACCTGACATCAACTTAGGTGGCTGGTCGCTGGTGATTACAACTTGCTTATTGTGATCGTGCAGGTTGTTGAAGATGTGAAAGAAGGCCTCTTGGGTTTGGTCTTTACCTTGTAAGAACTGAATGTCGTCAATTAGCAGGATGTCGATCCCGCGGTATTCAGCCTGGAATTCAACAGTGCGGTTGGTTTGAATGGCGTTAATAAAAGCATTGGTGAACTCTTCGCTCGAAACGTAGCGAACTTTGAGTCGTTGGTTGAGAGAGATTGCGTAGTGACCAATGGCATGAAGCAGGTGGGTTTTACCTAGACCTGAAGAACCATAAATGAAAAGCGGGTTGTATGCCTTAGCCGGATCTTCGGCAACGGCAAATGCAGCCGCGTGTGCGAAGCGGTTTGATTCACCGGTTACGAAGGTGTCGAAGGTGTATTTCGGGTTGAGTCTTGAGTCAGAAACCGAAGCGCTTGCCGGAGCAACCGGATTAGCTAAATAAGAAGGAACCGGTTCGATAGCAACTGGACTAGGTTCTGGTGTTGAGTCGGAATCAAGGTCTGGGTCGAGTGCCGGGTTCACAGCGATTGAGATTCTGGTTGCCCCACCCCACTCGGCGTTATCGGCCATGAGCTCGGTGATGATTGAGCTGATTCGTTGTTCGATCATGGCTCGAGCGAGTTCGTGAGGAACTTCTACGTAGAGGGTTTCACCGAGGGTTGCTACCGGTTCGACCAAACTCAAAAAGCCAAGCATTTGGCGGGTGATTCGATTGTCGTTTGAGAGCCTGGTTAGCAGTGATTGCCAGAGTCCTTCGACTGCGTCGCTTTCTGCCATTTCACTACCCCTTTCAAGCCCTAAAAAGTTTTCCACAGGTAATCCATGAGTTTTGCACCATGTGGATAACCTGTGGAAAAGTCCTGAATCTGATTCAACACAAAGTGCTGAAAATTTGCAAATCCTTTTTACTACTGTCAAGAAAATTCATTCGAGTTTTTCTTGCAGAAACTTGACCAAGTGGGCTTAATTGGCATAAGTTTAAGAGGTTGCCCTGCTGAGAGATTTGCAGGGAGAAATTTCTTGACCACTTTGGTCGCCTCTAAATCTCAAACAGACTTTTCATTGGAGTGATCTGATTATGACTAAGCGCACTTTTCAGCCGAACAACCGTCGTCGTGCAAAGACCCACGGTTTCCGTCTGCGCATGAAGACCCGTGCCGGTCGCGCCATCCTTTCGGCTCGTCGCCGCAAGGGTCGCGTAGAGCTATCTGCCTAAACAAAGGCGACAGTGCTCGCTCGCGAGAACCGTCTGACTGCCGCGGCTGATTTCAAGGCCGCCATCAAGACTGGTCGCAAGCAGACCACCAGCAACCTCGTGATTTATCTAAAACGAGTCGAAGTTTCTACTTCGGCTCGTTTTGGCTTTTTGGTTTCAAAACTCGTGGGCAATGCTGTCAAGCGCAACCTGGTAAAGCGTCGCCTGCGAGAAATTATGCGCACCAAACTCTCGAGCTTTGATTCTTCGCTCGTGGTCGTGCGTGCACTGCCGGGTGCAGCTGAACTTAGCTTCTCCGAACTTTCAGAGCAGGTTGAAACAGCCTTGGTGAAATTGGTAAGCAAGTGATTCGCACAGCACTGGTCAATTTGCTGCTCGTACCGCGCAACCTAATGATCGGGTTTGTGCTCTTGTGGCGCAAGTTCATCTCCCCTATTTACGGCGATGTGTGTCGCTATGTGCCGACTTGCTCGGATTACGGTCTTCAGCAGTTTCAGCAACGTGGGTTGTTGATTGGTGGAATCCTCACTTTTTGGCGTATCCTCAGATGTAACCCCTGGTCGCATGGTGGCAGCGATCCAGTGACTTTAGCCCCGTTGGGAGCAAAGTACTTCAGTGTCACAACTTCGGGATTTACCGTTGCTTCTAAGAAAGGCAAAATCTAATGGATCTTTTATGGCCAATTAAGTGGCTCGTCGAATTGGTGCTGGTTGGTTTCCACACCGGTTTGACTTTTATTGGTTTGGATGCAGCCGCAGGTATTACCTGGGTACTTTCAATCGTCGGTCTTGTTTTGGTAGTGCGAGCCTCACTGATTCCGGTTTTTGTTAAGCAGATCGTGAGCCAGCGAAACATGCTCGTGGTTCAGCCTGAACTGCAGAAACTTCAGAAGAAGTACAAGGGTCGCAATGATCCTGATTCGCGCAAGGAGTTCGCCGAAGCTCAGATGGCGCTTTACAAGAAGCACAACACTAATCCGGTTGCATCTTGCATCCCGCTGCTTATTCAGATGCCAATCTTCTCTGGTCTCTACTTCGTTCTAAGCGATGCCCAGCGCGGACAAGCTGGTGTTGGTCTGATGAACGTTGATCTAGCTAAGTCGTTCTCAGTAGCAAATCTTTTCGGTGCGCCACTGAAAGAGACATTCCTAACCGCAACAAATTTGGAAGTTCAGATTCTCGCGGCAGTCATGATTCTGCTGATGACAGCATCTCAGTTCATCACTCAGAAGCAGATTTTGGCTAAGAACCAGAACCCAGCTACCCAGAGCAGCCAATACATGCAGACCCAGAAGATCATGCTTTACATCTTCCCGATCATGTTCTTGGTTACCGGTATCAGCTTCCCGCTGGCACTAGTTTTCTACTGGTTAACCTCAAACTTCTGGACCATGGGTCAGCAGTTCATCGTTATCCGTAACATGCCAACCCCTGGCAGCGAGGCTTACAAGAGCTGGGAAGCTCGCCAAGAAAAGAAGGCCGCTCGCAAGGGTAAGGGCAGCGATGCTCTGCTCGCCGCCGAGACCGCAATCGAAAACGCCATCGAAGCGCCGATTAGCACCCAGCGTCAGCAACCAGTTTCTAAAACCCGCGCCAAGAAGAAGAAGTAAAAATGTCTGAAAACGAAGAACTTGAAACCACTGAAAAAGCAGAACCAACCGGTGCTCAGCTTGAAGAAGAAGGCGACATTGCCGCCGACTACCTCGAAGAACTGCTAGACATCTTTGATCTCGATGGCGACATCGACATCGATGTGCGCCAGGGTCGCCCATACGTTGCAATCGCGACGGATGACAACAGCAACCTTCGCTTGATTTCAGACCCTGAAACCGTAGAGGCTCTTCAGGAACTAACTCGCCTAGCGGTACAGGTCAAGACCAACACTTTCAGCCGCCTGATTCTTGACATTGCTGGTTCACGCGATGCCAAGGCAGCCGAGCTAGCCAAGATCGTGAACAAGGCAATCGCCAAGGTTCTAGAGACCGGCGAGGCTTACTCGCTCAAGCCGATGTCTTCATTCGATCGCAAACTTGCGCACGACATGATCGCAGAGGCTGGTCTGGTTTCTGAATCAGAGGGTGAAGGCAAGGCACGTCACATCGTCATTACTAAGCCGTAATGTTTCACGTGAAACATGACAGCTGAGTTTGAACTTGAGCAAGAGCCTGCGGTAGCCGCTAGCGTCTTCGGTGCGGGAATCGATCAGGCCAGGGCCTATGCGAAAGCACTGGCAGCTGACTCTGACACCCTTGGCCTACTTGGCCCTCGTGAAATGCCAAAACTATGGTCCCGGCACATCCTGAATTCTGCAGTTGTGGCAGAACTGGTCGCTGATGGCAAGCGTGTTGCAGATGTCGGTTCTGGTGCTGGGTTGCCGGGTATTCCCATGGCTATCGCCCAACCTAATGCTCAGTTCGTACTGATCGAGCCGATGGAACGCAGAGCTTCTTGGCTTCAGCAACAGGTTGAGCAGCTAGGCCTAAAGAATGTCACGGTTTTGCGAGCCAGGGCTGAAGAGGCCGGCAAAGCACATTTTGACATCGTCACGGCTAGAGCTGTGTCGGCTTTACCAAAACTCATTCGAATGACTTTCCCACTGCTGAAGCCGGGCGGCGAACTGCTCGCACTGAAGGGCTCGAAGGCTCAAGAAGAGATTGACGAAAGCCAAACTTTGGATAAAAAGTTCAAGATTGCGAAGTTTGAAATCGTGACCGCGGGCAAATCGAAAC
>JBJTOA010000064.1:0-10145 GCA_046074285.1 Micrococcales bacterium | reverse complement strand
CGCGCGAATTTGCAGGTAGCTCAAACACCCCTGGGTTATTCACTTCACCAACGATGTGCACCACCAGCATGGCCGTCTGAATCGAAGAAGCAGTGTCAGTCGGTGTGTAAGCAACCGCTTCAGGTTGGGAATTCAAACTGCTTAGGGCAATGACCACAACTATCAAGCTGATGGTCGTAAAAAGGATGCCCTTACGAACTTTGGGATGGATGGGTAGCCAATAATCGGCTTGCAATTTTCGAAGGGCATCCATGTAGCAAAAATAAAACGCCAACCCAAGCGGGCTGGCGTTTTATGAGACTGCTGTGGAAAAAAGCTATTTCGTAGCGATGTTCACAAGTTTCGGAGCACGAACAATGATGTTGGCAATGGTCTTGTCTCCAATAGCTTTCTTCACGTTGTAGCTGTCAAGCGCAAGTGCCTGCAGATCTTCACCGCTGATGTCGACAGATACCTCGAACTTATCGCGAAGTTTGCCATCTACCTGAACCACTGCCGTGAGGGTGTTCTGCACCAGCAAGCTTTCGTCTATCGGCTTGAACTCAGCCAGCGCAATACCGGCTTCATGACCTAGCTTTTGCCACATGTCCTCAGCCGTGTAAGGGGCAAATAAACTCAGGGCTTTGGCGACCTCTTCGGCTCCCTCGCGAACCGCAGGGTCGGCTGCGCCAACACCGGTGTCAATGGCCTTGCGAAGTGCATTCACTAGCTCCATGATTTTTGCAACGCCAACATTGAACTTGAAGTTTTCAATGTTCTGGCTGAAATCGCGCAAGAAAGCGTGGGTTAGCTTTCGAAGCTCTTTGTCGCCGTTAGCCACCTCAACGTTTTTGCTGCTGGTTACATCGTTGGCGATTCTCCAGGCGCGCGCCAAGAACTTGGCTGAACCGGCTGGTGAAACATCTGCCCAGTCAATGTCATCTTCTGGTGGGCCAGCGAATGCCATGGTGAGTCGCACTGCGTCAACACCGTGTTCATCCAATTGGTCACTAAGTCGAACCAGGTTGCCGCGAGACTTGCTCATTGCCGAACCGTTCATAAGCACCATGCCCTGGTTCAACAAACGGGTGAATGGTTCATCGAAATCAACGTGACCGAGGTCGTGCAGCACCTTGGTGAAGAACCGGGCATACAACAGGTGCAAGATCGCGTGGGTTACGCCACCGACATACTGGTCAACCGGCGCCCAATCCTTGGCGGCTTGAGGGTCGAAGGCGAACTCGGTGCTGTTCGGTGACAGGTAGCGCAAGAAATACCAAGACGAGTCAACAAAGGTGTCCATGGTGTCAGTGTCTCGAAGTGCTGCGCCACCGCAGTTAGGGCATGAAACATTTACCCAGTCAGCGGCACCACCGAGTGGTGAAGTACCCTTCGGGCTCAGGTCGAGACCTTCAGCTGATGGCAATTCAACCGGCAGTTGATCCTGTGGCACAGCAACCTCACCACACTTTTCACAGTGGATGATTGGAATCGGGGTACCCCAGTAACGTTGACGGCTAATCAGCCAGTCGCGCAGGCGGAAATTCTTGGCGGCTTTACCCTTGTCATCCTTGGCAAGAATCTCGATGATCTTTGAAATTGCTTCGGTCTTTGATAGGCCATCTAGTGGTCCTGAGTTGATTAGCACACCTTCACCAGGCGCAGCCTCACCGGTAACCGCTGGGTCAGCTGCTTCGGTTTGAACCACTACCTTCACAGGCAGGTCGAAAGTGCGAGCAAAGTCGAGGTCACGCTGATCATGGGCAGGTACCGCCATGATTGCACCGGTTCCGTAATCGCTCAGCACATAGTCGGCCGTCCAAATCGGCAGGCGTTCGCCGTTTACCGGGTTGATTGCGTAACGACCGATGAAGATACCGGTCTTCTCGCGCTCGGTTGATAGACGTTCGATATCGTTCGAAGCTTTAACAATGTCTAGATAGTTTGCGAATTCCGCTTGGATGTCGGCAGTCGAACCGGCGACCAAATCTGCTGCTAGTTCACTGTCTGGTGCAACCACCATGAAAGTAGCGCCAAAAAGAGTGTCTGGACGGGTGGTGTAAACCGTAACCGGCTCTTGGCGACCTTCGATTTCGAATTCAACCTCGGCTCCGTAAGAGCGGCCAATCCAGTTTCGCTGCATTGTCAGCACCTTGGCTGGCCAGTTACCTTCGAGGGTGTCTAGGTCGTCGAGCAAGCGATCGGCATACTCGGTCACCTTGAAGAACCACTGGGTCAGTGCTTTCTTGGTTACCGCACTGTCACAGCGCTCACAGAGACCCTGAACCACCTGCTCATTTGCAAGCACGGTTTGGCAAGAAGGGCACCAGTTCACCATTGAGTTCTTGCGGTAGGCAAGGCCCTTCTTGTAGAACTCGAGGAACAACCACTGGTTCCAGCGGTAGTAAATCGGGTCGCAGGTGCGAATCACGCGATCCCAGTCGAATGAACAGGCGTAGCGGCGCATCGAAGAACGTTGTTGCTCAATGTTGTCGTAGGTCCATCCGCGAGGGTCGAGACCGCGCTTGATGGCTGCATTCTCTGCAGGAAGACCAAAGGCATCCCAGCCAATTGGGTGAAGAACGTTAAAACCTTTTTGAACCCAGTAGCGAGAAATGACATCGCCTAGCGCATAGGCCTCGGCGTGACCCATGTGCAAATCGCCAGATGGGTAAGGGAACATGTCGAGCACGTACTTCTTGGGGCGTTCATCGCCTGGGTTGCCAGATGAAAATGGGCGCAGATCATCCCAAACTGGCAGCCACTTGTCTTGAATCGCGAATACGTCGTACTCGTTTTCAACTTGCGAATTTGCGTCGCTCATTTGCTCACTTTTTCTAGAATTCTCGCCTCAGGCGTATGAGTTACCAGTTTACCGAAGCACTGAGCACGCCGAGTTGCGCCTTGGCCTTGAGTTGTATCTCTTCGAACTCGGCTCGCGGGTCGCTATCTGCAGTGATACCGCCACCGATACCGATTGAAACCTGGTTCGACTCAAAGACAAGACAGCGAATGTTCATAGCCATTTCTATTGACCCATCCAGACCAATTACCCCGCTAATGCCTGAGTAAATCCCGCGGCTAATGCCTTCAAGGTCGCTAATCAACTGCTGAGCCCGCAACTTTGGCGCTCCAGTCATCGAGCCGGCGGGAAAAGCTGATAGCAGTGCGGTGACTGGGTTGACCCCCTCACTGAGTTGCCCAGTCACCGTCGAAACTAGCTGGTGAACAGTCGAGTAACTTTCAATGTCGAAAAGCTTTTCAACTTTTACCGTTTCTTCATCGCAAAACTTGCTCAGGTCGTTGCGCATCAGATCAACAATCATCAGGTTCTCAGCGCGTTCTTTTTGATTTTGTTGAAGTTCACTGGCAGCCTGCGCATCGAGCACCGGGTCAACTAGCCGAGCTCGAGTGCCTTTGATTGGCTTTGTAGTTACCTTGCGGTCTTGCACGCTGAAGAACTTCTCAGGTGAGGCACTAACCAAAGTGCGATTACCGACGCGAATAAAACTTGAATAGGGTGAAGGATTACTGGTTCGCAATTTCAAGAAAATAGCCAACGCATCAAAGGCGCCAACCACGCGAATCTGGTTCGTTAGGCAAAGTTGATAAACCTCCCCGGCGGCGATGGCGGCTTTGGCGCTCTCAATCATCGCTAAGTAGTCATCCTGTCGGTGCACAATTTCAACACCGCTGATAACCGGTTTGCTGGCTCGGTGCAGGTAGGTCTCTTTCTGCCCGCCCATCACACCAAGTCTCAACAGGGCAGCCGACACCCATTCGTTGAAATCATCCGTAGTTTCGAAAAGGCCAACGAGATGAATTCTTCTGGTGTCATGATCGAAGACGATTGCTTCGCGAACCTCTAAAAAGCTACTTTCGACCTGCAGGGTTTCAGCTTGCGGTTCATTCGGGTATTCCACCCAGCCGACGTATCCCGGTGTGAAAAAGTCGTTCGCGACCGAGCTATCGAGCTTTTCAAGTACCTCAGCCACCTGCTGAAGCGACACCACTTTGCCACCGTAAGCGTGGCCCATCACGCTAAGTCTTTTGGTCGGGTGAAACTCTCGGTCGAACCAAAAAGCTGCTTCGTCAGAGGCATAAAGTGACACAAAGATATCGGCGGGATGCACCCATCCCTTTAGTGTGTACTCGTGTAACTTCAAGGCAACCCTGCTCGTGTAATTTGGCGATGTAAAAATCACCTAACCTATAGGTTAAAGGCAACAAGGCAGGGTAACCATGACACTCACTGGAGAGTTCTTCCGTTGGGAGGCTGGTTTGCTTGTGTCGAATGCCGATTTACTTGAAGAAGTTAAGCTGGCTGCCGCAGATTCTTGGCTGGTTGAGAATGGCCGAGTTCGAAGTCTTGAGGCACACTATCAGCGTTTTGCCGATTGGGCGCTGCCTCAGGCCCCCGCAATCAGCAACACGATCGAGGCCTTTTTTGAAGCGGTTACCGCTGCACTGCCGAGAACCGGTCGCTGGTTTCCACGCATCGAATTGCATATCGAGGGCTGTGACAAAGACAAACTTCCAACGTTATATTTGCGGCTTCGCGAGGCACCTGAACAGCTGCACGACATAAAACTCTTCACCTACCCAGAAGCCGATCCGAGACTCAAGCCAACGGTTAAGGGCCCTGACCTAAGTCTTTGCATGCAACTTCGGCGTCACGCTCAAATGCATGCAGCTGATGAAACAGTTCTCACAGATAGCAAGGGTTTCATCACCGAAGGTGCACTCACCTCAATCGTTTGGTTTAGAAATGGTGTGCTTGAAGCGCCTGATCATCAAACCGCTTGGATTCAAAGCATCACTCGCAGTGAAATTTTCGAAATCGCAAAACAGGTTGGCATTGAGACGCGTGAAGTGCATGCCAAGCCTGCAGATTTGGCTGGTTGCGAAGTGTGGGCTCTGAGTTCACTGCAGGGCATTAGGCCTGTTACCTCATGGTTAAACTCTGAAGGCCAAAACCTAATCGAGCTAGCAAAGCCAGTTCATTTTGAATCATTTAGCAAACGCCTTCGGTTACTGGCGGCACCGCTAGATAAAGAAAGCCACCTAACTCGCTAATGTGCGGTCGTTTCGTAGTTGCAAAAACCTCTGGCTTGATTGCAACCATTTTCGAGGTTGATGAAGTCATCGAAGAAACCCCGGTTAGCTACAACATAGCTCCGACCAATCAGATCAGCATGGTGGTTGACCGAAGCTTCAAAGATGGCTCGCCAGACAGTCGAGAACTACATTCGGCACGCTGGGGTTTGGTTCCTCGCTGGGCTAAGTCTCCAAGTGAAAGTGCTCCCCTTATCAACGCCCGCATCGAAACAGCACTTGAAAAGCCCAGCTTCAAAGAAGCAACCGAAAAACGCCGCTGCCTAATCCCGGCTTCTGGTTATTACGAATGGCTGACTGACGGAGACAAAAAGATCCCTTATTACGTCAACGCTGGCGATGACGGAATGTTCGGTTTTGCTGGCCTCTACGAGTGGTGGGCTGACCCGAACAAAAAGCCTGATGACCCAACTCGCTGGCTGCTAAGCGCAACCATCCTGACTAAACCAGGCGTGAAAGAACTTGCTCACATACACGAGCGCACTCCGGTCTTTCTAAACGGTGACACCATCGATCACTGGCTAGATAATGGCGAACCAGCAGAGATCAATTTGCTCAAAGAGATCGCGCGTGGCTCAGATGAAATTGCTCAAGAGGCACTTTTCTATCGAGTTTCAACTGAGGTCAACAGCGTCAAAAACTCTGGCAGAGCCCTGATAAACCCGCTCTAGAGCCCTGGGACAGTCGAAACCTGAACGGTTGCGACCAAAGAGTTGTATTCGCTCGTCAATCCAGGCACCGTAATCGAACAGTTGATTCTCGCCTCGTTGAAGAAGGTATCCGAGTCGAAATCAATCAGGGTCTGCGCTGCAACACTGGTAGCCGAGTTAGGCGAATAGGTTCTTCCGGCCCGAACAGTAAGTTCGTTAGTTATCGCAGCTGGCGAGGTATTGTGGCAAAGCCCAGTTTGCCCCTCGCGAAGTTTGATGTAGACGCTCGATCCCGTGTTGTTCACTACCGAATAAGTGAGTGTATTTAGCGTTGCATCCCAAGTAATTTTGGTTGTCACATTTATGTCATTACCGGTGGCTAAGTCAACCGACACCGCATTTGAACATACGCTGTAGCGAAGCGTCTTGACGTTCATCAAACATGGGTATCCGTAGAAACCTTCACTCCACGAGAACGCCGGGGCAGCGAGTGCTGCAGTGCTGCCATTATTCGAAAGCGTTATGGATGCCACGAGCAAGCTGTTGAGAGCAAAGCCAAAGGTGCAGTTTTGAGTGATCGCGAAACTACCAAGTGTTGCCATTTGCATAGTTACGCTCTTGGTTTGCGAAGCTGCCAACCAAAGTGAATTGGTGGTTGGCGTTCCAGTGCATCCGTCGCTATTTGTTACGAGTGAATTCAGGTCAACTCGCTGTAAGCCAGCCGTAGCATTTGTCACAGTGAATGTCAGCTGGTCTTTAGTCTGGTCAAACAAAACCACACCCGTGAGGTTTGCGACCGAACCGATTGAGCCGGTTGCAAAAACGAGTTTATTAAGGTTGCTCGAGCCTAGGTTCAAACCACAGTTGTACCAGGTTGTTCCCGTACAGGAAGGGACAGTGCTAAAGGTTTTAAGTGCAGTAGCACTTGTAACCTGAGCATCAGTTGCTGGCGAGATCAGAACACCATTCGAAAGCTTGCTGGTAGCTGAGCCGTTGTTTGCGGTAACCACCACGTATTCATATTGGCCAGCTTCGCTAGCAACTGCGGTGTGAGTAGTAGTCTCTGCGGCTGCAGTAACGTTTGTGCAATTGGCCGCAACCAGTGAAACCGTGCTCTGAGTTTGAGCGCAGGAATACCAAACATAGCTGTAACTGCTAACTGCAGGTTCTGCCCAAACATTTACATCAGCCAACGTAAGAACTTGACCGATTTGGCCCCGACCAGCGATGTTCGGTGCATAAGCAAAACTCGGTGCGCCTGAAATCTTCGCTGAGGAATATGAAATCAGCAGACTTTGACGATCATTCCAAACGTTGAGAGTCAGTCGCAGGTACTTCCCTACCGAATCTGCTGGCAGGGCAACTTGGTTAGCGACGGCATCAATAGGAACACAACTGTCGAAGCCATTGATGATGTACGGGTCGGTGTGAAGGTTGCTGCAAATCTCAAAGGTTGCATCAATAGTTGGTGCCGGGTAACCCTGCCAAGTTCCATTAGAAACTGTGGCTGTGCCTAATGCCGAAGCACCCGAGAAAGTTGGCTCAGTAACAACTGCAATATCTTGCAGCACTTGTGTGCCGGTAGCCGAGAAAGCTTCGAGAGTGCTAGAGCCATTGCTTGCCAGCACAGCAAACATCAGGTAGCTGCCAACATCGGCATCGGTGATCTCATGAGTGTTCAGAGTCTCGCCTGGAATTGCCACACAACCACTCGGGATCAACCCAGTGCTTGAAGTCTTTGTCGCAGAACACTGTAACCAGCGGTAGGTGTAGGTCGCTGCCGGGGTGCTTGACCAGGTTCCGTTTGTGCCTGTCAAGATGTCTCCCGGCACCGGAATACCCGTGGTGCTTGTTGAACTGAAGCTCGGGGCAACGCTGTTTGAAATAAGCGAAGCGATGATCGAAGTGCTTGCCGACCAAACAGTTTTAGTGCCGCCAGCATTAGTTGCGGTAACCGCAGATTCTATGTACTTACCGACCTGAGTTGAAGTCAGGGTGAAGGTGCTTGAAGTTGCACCAGAAATCAGTGTGCAGCCGGTTGCCAAAGTGGTCGATGAACTTGCGTGAGTCGAAGTGCATGAGTACCACGCGTAAGTAATTCCCGGCGTTGGGTAGCCTGTCCAGGTTCCTGCAGTTGTCGTCAAGACTTGGCCTGTCATAGCGGTGCCTGTAACTACCGGCGCAACGGTGTTTACCGGAGCATCAGAAACTGCGACCGTGCTCGCCGAGAAATAAGAAGCGCTGCCAGAAGCATTGGTAGCAGTCACACGAACCACCATGAAGCTACCGGCATTCGAGCTTGTAAGAGCAAAGCTTGAAGTGGTGGTTGCGGTTGAAGTGCAAGAGTCTGCTTGGGTCGCACTCTCGAGCACGGCTGCGGTGCAGGCGAACCAGAGATACGAGTAGCTAGTAACAGAAGGGAAAGCAGTCCAGGTTCCGTTTGAAGCAGTCAGTGTGCTACCAGCTCTTGCAGTACCGGTGATTGAAGGTGCCACCGATATGACCGGCGACTGCTTCACATATGCCGAAGATGCGCTGTAAATCGTCTTCGTGCCAACCGAGTTGGTTGCGCTCACACTAGCCAGCAGATACTTGCCACCGTAGCTAGCGGTGAGACTAAACGATGATGCAGTCGCACTGCCGATCGATGAGCAACCAGCAGCCAAAGTAGCACTCGAAGCAGCTACCGCACTCGTGCACGAGTACCACTGATAACTAATCACTGGTGCCGGGAATCCGGTGAATGTGCCGTCAGAAACCGTGAGTGAGTTGCCAACCAGGGCGGTACCAGATACGACTGGAGCCACCGTGTTGGCAGGCATTTCTCGAACCTCGGCACTGCTTGCTGAGTATCGCGATATGGCACCAGTCACATTGCTCGCTGTTACCTTTGCCAACAAGAACTTGCCGTTTTGCGAAGAGGTTAGCGTGAAGGTTGATGCCGTAACCGAAGTTGTAGCGCAGCCAGATGCAAGTGAAGCACTTGCAACTTGTGCAGCATCACAAGCGAACCATTCATAGGCTACCGATGGTGTTGGCGAAGCTGTCCAGGTTCCGCTGGATACCGAAAGCACAGAACCTGCAAGTGCAGTGCCAGAAACAGCAGGGTCTAGCGACAAGACCGGGATGGTGGCAACCGCAGCGCTAACTGATGACCAAACATGCACTGAAGAGATCGTGTTTGTAGCACTCTCAAGTACCGCTAAATACTTGCCCTGCATTGAGCGCAAAACCGAAAGCGAGCTGCCGGTTTCCCCGCTGATTGCATCACAGCCAGCCACCACTGTGGCAGCATCCGCTGCCGGTGCACTCGAACAGGCATACCACTGGGTTGAAACTGAAACCGATGGGAAGCCCGCGAACGTAGTTGCAGTCAAACTAAGTGACTGGCCCTCATAAGCATTGCCGGCAACTGAACCTGTTTGAACAATTCGCGGGGTCTCAAGAACCTGAGAAGAAGTTGTTGACCAACTCGAAGCCGAACCGACCGAGTTTGATGCAGTGACTTTGAACTTGAGGTAGTGACCGCTAGTCAAAGAGCCAGCGTTATATGAATCGCTAGAGCCTGAAAGCTTTATGCAACTGTCTGCTGAAGCGCAGTCGTACCACTCATAGCTGTAGCTAGCTGTCGGGTATGCCTGCCAAGTTCCGCTACTGGCAAGAGCAGTCGCAGATGGTTTAGCAGTCGATGATCCGAATGCAAATGCCGGGGCGTTTACCAAAACCGGAGCACTGGTCACAGCAGCAGTCGAGACAGTAACAATGTCTTTGTCACCAAGATCGTTTACCGCGCTAACCAGCACGGCCAAGTGTGAACCGGTATCAGCTTGAACGACAGAGTAACTAGATGTAGTCGCCTCAGAAATTGCGGCACAAATCTGCGGAACAAGATAAGTCACAGAAGCTATCGAACTATCACAACGCAACCACTGATAATCGAAGGTCGGCGAAGGGTCTGCATCCCAGGTTCCCGACGTCACACTTAGCGAACCGCCAACGGTTGCGCTGCCACTTATTACCGGCGCAACCGTGTTCTTCGGCGCAATGTGAACTGCGCTAGAAGTTGCAGTAAACAAAACGGTCGAACCGAGAGTGTTGCTGGTTGTCTCTGAAGCTAAAACGTATTTTCCGAGTAGCGAAACACCAATTGTCAAATCAACATTCGACTCATCAGAAATCACCGAGCAATCTTCAGGCAAAGTCGTACCTGCAGAATGAGCACTGTCACAGGCATACCAAACATAGGTCTGTGAAAGCGCCGGATACGCATACCAATCACCCACCGAAATTGACAGCGTGTCAGTGACATCAGCAAACCCGGTTAGACCGGTTGAATCAGTGAGAACCGGAGCACTCTGAAGCAGTGCACTTGCTGTCGTAGCCGAAACAGCATCGCCCTTC
>JBJTOA010000063.1:0-25939 GCA_046074285.1 Micrococcales bacterium | reverse complement strand
CCGAGAAGAATGCGAATTTGAAATCGCAGTATCTCAAACAGCCCGTTCAGAAATCTTGATCGGGCAAGTTGGCAACAGATGTTTCGTCGCGCCAGATGGCTCTTGCTGCTTCACATCCTCGTACCGGGTTCGGCTCAACTTGTGGCGGGCAATCGCCGCCTAGCCAGAATCGGTCTGATGGGAACCCTGGTTGCATGGGCTTTAGTTTTGCTCGCAGCTTTGCTTTGGTTCGTGAACCGAACCATCCTGATCTGGTTCTTTACAAACTCGATTACTGCGTTCTTGATTGCCGTCTACTTATTCGCCGCGGCCCTGCTTTATTTTGCACTCAGCGTTGATACGCTGCGTCACATGCAGTTGGTTCGCGTGCCGATTCAACCGCGCCGAATCATGGCAATTGCAACAATCGCTGTGACGCTTTTTGGTTCAGGAACTATCGCCTACGGCGGTTCACTCGCTGGCGCGCAGTCGAGTTTGCTAGGTTCAGTTTTTAGCCAGCACGGTACTTGGCAAGCAGATGAAAACGGCAGATTCAACATTTTGTTGCTCGGTGGAGATGCCGGAGCTCACCGCTTTGGCCTTCGCCCAGACAGCATTTCAGTGCTGTCGATCGATTCACGAACCGGACAGACAGTCAACATTGGAATTCCTCGTAACATGCAACACGTAAAGTTCAGCGATGGTTCACCGATGTATTCGGTTTACCCAAATGGCTGGAATTGCGGTGTCGAGTGTTTGATTAATGCGCTCTATAAAGACGTCATGGATAACCACCAAGACCTATACCCGGATGCAGTCGCAAACGGCAGCGACCCTGGTGTTGAAGCGACTATGGATGCTGCAGAATATGTCACCGGTCTTAAGATTCAGGGATATGTTCTAGTCGACATGGCTGGCTTTGAAGCATTGATTGATGCCCTCGGTGGCTTGAACATTGACGTGAAAACTCGACTGCCGATTGGCGGCGGCGAAGATGCCAACGGTCAGCCAATCAATGTTCGCGGCTGGATCGAACCAGGTATGCAGCACATGAGCGGTCACACAGCGCTCTGGTATGCACGGTCACGTCACGGTTCTAGCGATTACTCGCGCATGGCTCGCCAGCGAGAAGTCGAGCAGGCCATGTTGGCACAGCTCGACCCGGTAAACGTCATGGCCCACTTCAATTCGATTGCCAAAGCCGGAGAAAAGCTGGTTAAGACCAATATTCCTTCTGACATGATCTCGAGTTTCGTTGATCTAGCACTAAAGGCGAAGTCTCAAGGCATTGCGGCTGTCGAACTTGTTCCGCCAAAGGTGAATGTGATTCACCCGAATTTCTCAGAAATCAGAAACATGATTAAAGATGCGATGACACCGTCGCCATCAGCGAGCCCAACCGAATAGCGCCCAAAAGGTCAGAGAAAGGTAGCTTTTGAAAAGTCTAAAAATTGCAGCGGTGGCTATAGTTGCTGCCCTCACCTTGCAGGGCTGCGCGCTGCTGTATCCGCACTGGGGCGAGACCGGCTTGCCAACCGAGTCGGCATCCGCTTCAGATACCCCGAGCGAATCTGCCACCCCTAGCGAAACGCCAAGCCCGACCGAGCCAGCGCTCAACAAAGTTACCGTCGAAGTAACTGACTTTTACATTGATGCGCAGGCTGGGGTATTTGACGTAATCGCTGAAGTTACCGATGTTTTTGAAGAAGGCGGAACCTGCGCGCTCACTGTGAGCTCAGGAGCAAGTTCAGCTAACGCAACTGCCAAGGCCGGTCAGAACGTAACCGATACCCAGTGCGGCTTGCTCGAAGTTCCGCTTTCTGGCCTTGAGTCGGGAGACGCGAGCTTTAGAGTTTCGTATATTTCACCGACCTCAAAAGGCCGATCAGAACTTTTGACGGTGACGATTCCCTAATGATTAAGTGGTCGCGTAACTTCTTGCTAGCAGCTCTTTCGATGCTGTTGGTGGTTACCGGCCTAACCGAAATTAAACCGCTACCAGCGGCTGCGCTCAGTGGTTCTCAATTCGACCCCGGTTTGATTATCAGCGACTCGGTGTTCTATGACTTTGGCACCATGGATGTCGATGACATTCAGGCATTCCTGGACCGTCAGGTTGCAACCTGTCGCTCAAAAACTGTCGACATTAACCCGGGCGACATTACCTGCCTGAAGCTGTATCGCGAAAACATCAGCGGCAGCTACGCAATCAAAGACAATCTGCACGACTACAATCTTGCGATCTGCGGTGATGTACCTGCTAAAAACAATATGTCTGCCGCTGAGATTATTTACGCGGTAGCGCGCGCCTGCAAAATCAACCCTCGCGTATTTCTGGTAACCCTGCAAAAAGAGCAGGGGCTCGTTCAATCTAGTAACCCGACTACTTATATGTACAAAGCTGCGATGGGCTACGGTTGCCCTGACTCAGCACCTCAGGTTTGTGGAACCGACTCAAACCAAACTTCTAGATTGTTCTGGCAGCTTTATCGTGCGGCCTGGCAGATGCGCTGGTACGGAGACCCTAGGGGATCGTTCAACTATTACCGCGTTGGCCGCACCATCAAGGTTGCGTACCACCCGTCAATTAAAGTTGATGGCGTCTACAAGAACACCTGCGGTTCACAGTCGTTTGTGCTTAAGAGTGCGGCTACCGCAAAGCTCTACTACTACACGCCATACGTGCCTAACGCGGCAGCCCTAAACAACCTCTTCGGCACCGGAGATAAGTGCTCGGCATACGGAAACCGTAACTTCTGGCGCTGGTACTGGAAGTGGTTCGGTAGCCCAGTCGGCGGAGGCTTCTTACTTCGTGCAGATGACAAAAACTATTACCTGGTTGTGGACAACAAAAAGTACCTGCTCAGCACTAAAGAGTTGCAGGCTGACTTCTCTCCGATTGGTCCGCTCGGTCAGGTATCGCAAGACTACCTAGATAGTTTCGTGACTCAACCTCAAACCCTTGGTCACCTGATCAAGAACGCTTCGGGTACCTACTACTTTGTAGATTCAGGCAAGCTCTTCCCATTCACCGGCTGCCCTCAGGTTGTCGAGTTTGGTCTTGCCTGCACCGATGCGGTTCAGCTTTCATCAGATCAGCTTGCTGCCTTTACCGTTGCCCAAGTGATGTCTTCAGTGGTTCCGAGCGACCCAGCTCTTGCCAGCCCACAACTTTACAAAATCACCGCCGGTGTGAAGCACGAAATATTGGATGCAGCCGCAGCAACTGCAGCCTCGATTAACACAACGACTGTATTGCCAGTAGGAATTGATTCATTCAAGTACTTGCCATGGGGTGACCCAATCGCGAGAGAAAACCAGGTCATCGCTAACCGCTCAACTGGTCAGAGCCTGATCATTAACGGTGGCAAAGCCTTCGTGATTGACCCTGCTACGGCAGCCGAGGTTGATTTGACCAAGTGGTTCCCTGCCTCGGCAGGAACTCTGAGCAGCGATGGAATCAGCACCATTACCGATGCGAACACCATCAAATCAATCATCCGAGACACGACTAATTTCTACCTGCTTGACCCAACCGGAAAACGTCTAATCAGCAATCCGACAGATTTGGTCGCACAAGCCAGCCAGCTACCCGATGCTCTAGTTGCCATGATTCCAACCACTGCAGATCCGCTGTTGACTCCGACACTTGTAAAGCCGGCCGGCGCAAGCGAGGTTTATTGGCTCGATGGCGGTGAAAAGCGATTGGTTGCCAGCACCGAAGTGAAGGCCAGGGTGTCAATTGCCTCGGCGAACACTTCAGTGCAAACACTGACCAAGTCTGCTCTTGATCTGGTCAACGCTGGCAAGCCAGTTCAGTCACCAGCAAAGTTGCTCATCGACAGCAAGAACCAACTCTTCATGGTTGATGGTCTTAGCCGTCTGGTCAGAGTCAAAAACCAAAATCTGGCCAACGAATACGGTTTGGGAAAACCAACGCGGGTTGGCAGTTCGGCAATTGCGGGTTACACCAAGTCAGGTTCGCTTGACGGCATGAAAGTTCAATGTGGCACGCAGCTTTACTTCGGGATCTCCGGAAGGTTGCAACCGATAGCCTCCGAATACGCCCAGCACTATCCAGGAAGTGCACTTCTGCTCGACGATCTAACCTGCCGCTACCTGAAATTTGGCACTACCCAACTTGGCAGATTTGTAAAGTCACCAGCGGGCTTCACTTATCTGATTGAAAATGGCAAGCGCCGCCTCATCGCAAAGTCTGCTCAATACCGAACTGTACGCGGCGCCACCCCGGAGCAATTCACTATTGACGTGACTATCGCGAACTTGATTCCGATCGGTAAGAACTATCCTTCGACTGCGCTAACACCAATCGCAATTGCTGGTTCAACTCCTGTTGCCTCGCCATCTGCGACTCCGAGTGCATCACCAACCCCGACCAAGTCACCGACTGCGACACCAACCGCAAAGCCAAGTGCGTCAGCGACTGCCAGCATTACAACTCCGTGCCCGACCATCAACGTTTATAAGTCAGGCACAAACTGGTTCCACGTGATTTCGAGCGGCGACACTCTGGCGAAAATCGCGAAAGCCTGTTCGACCACTACTACCAACTTGGATGTCTGGAATACCGTCATCAAGGACGTCAACGTGATTCAACTCGGTTGGATTATCCGAGTAACTAATAACTAGTTTTTTCCCAACCTCGACCGATCAACCTAGCCAAGAGAATTTTCAAAGCTTCTCGTTTTCCGATTTTTGGTTCGGCCTGAGATACCGCATTAGCATCGTTTATCTTGACTGCTAAGAGAATAAACAGCACCCAACCGATTTCGATAATCATCCGACTCTCTAGGATGTTGTGACCTAACAGGCTGAGAAAAATCATGAGCGGCCAGGAATACAGCGGGTCACGGTGCCGCACCGCTAGCCGCCAAAGTTTAATGAACGTCAAGACAATAACAACTAGCAGCAAGGCAAGGCCAATTGCTCCGATTTGCACCCAAAAATCTAAGAAGATGTCGTGAGCTTGGTAGTAGGTCACTCCCTCGCGAACGAACAGCCCATCGTAAGGTTTAACGCCCGGTTGCCAGTAACCGATCCAACCCCAACCAAGCCAAGGCTTCTGAGAAATCAGTGATATGACCAGCAACCAGAGGTCAGTTCTGCCCGTCATGTCTGGAGTCTTACCAATTAGTAAGAAAAATTCCTGGCTGTAGATAGCAATGAAAAATAGGCCGATTCCCGCAATCGTATAAGCCACTCGATAGAACCGGTGTCTCGAGGTTTGGTCTTTGCCTTCTGCGAGCACCAAAACTATGAAGGCCAGCGCAACAATCGATAGTGCTAGCGTGACTCCGGCGGAACGTGCTAATAGCAGACAAAGCGCAGCTAGGGAAATTGAGCAAACTGAAACCGCGCGATGGGTTTGCCCGATCGCATATTGCACCAGAAAGAGAATCAAACCGAGCATCGCTAGGTAGGCCAGCAGGTTGGCGTTGCCGACAATGCCCTGGATCCTCTCGCCTTTGAAAAGCCCACTTCGAGTCCAGTAGTAGGCCTGGGCATGTGAATCTAAATTCTGGAAATCTCGAAAGAGCGGGTAAATCGGCGCCCGGATAACTGTGGCCGCAAAAAGCTCAAATGCGATAGAAATCACGAGAATAAATCGCATGGTGTTCGCAAGCAATTTGAGCAACTGCTTCCAGTCGAAAGAAGCAACCAGAAAGAGGGCGAAACCGGTGCCAAAAAACACTTCGAGCAGTCCGATCAAGCTAGCACTTTGGTAACTAGACCAAAGCAGGCTCAGAATCATCCAACCTAACAACAGCCAGAGCGCAGGCGGAACAAGTTTCAAAGTCTGTAAGGGTTTGCTTCTCAGAAACCAAATGATTGCGGTTAAACCCAAACCGATGATTAGCAGTATCCAAGTTGCCCAACCCATGCTGTAGCGAATCGAGTCGCTTGCTGAAACCAGGTAAAGGCCAGCGTAGGCAAGATAGAACTTTTTCATGGGTCATCCAAGTTTATTGAGCGCTCAATAGGTTATTTTGGTATGGAACAGGAGAGGTTCTTTGATTCGGAAGATTTCAAACTCGCCACGCGATTATGCGTGGGGTTCAACGTCCCTGATTCCCGATTACTTCGGTAGCGAACCAACAGGAAAACCGATGGCTGAAATCTGGTTCGGTACTCACCCAGCATCCGAATCGATTTTGCAAGCTACCGGACAGAAGCTGAGCGAGTTCATTGGCGCAAACCTAAAGTACCTTTTCAAAATTCTCGCCGCCGGCCAACCACTTTCGATTCAAGCGCACCCGACTAAGGCTCAAGCTGTCGAAGGGTTTGCACGTGAGAACTCTCTCGGCATTGCTCTCGATGCTGCCAACCGAAACTACAAGGATGACCAACCGAAGCCAGAAATGGTGGTTGCTCTAACAACTTTTCGCGCGCTTGCCGGATTCAGAGACGCGACTGAAATTGAACTGCTTTTGGCAAAACTGCAATTGCTAGCAAAAGGTTCTCTTGCCGATGAAATTCAGCTTTACCGCGACCTGCTAGCCGACTCGATTGAAAAACTGTTTACAAAAATCATTGATGATCGCGCCAACCTGGCTGAAACAACCAAGGGTCTCGCTCTGATTTCAAAGCAGGTCGATGACTCGCAATTCGCCGGCGCACTCGCGCTGGTAGCTGAGCTAGAAGAGCTCTACCCGGGCGACCCAGGGGTCATCATCTCGCTGATGATGAACTACATTGAACTTCAACCTGGCGAAGCCATGCAGCTAAACGCTGGTGAGATTCACGCTTATCTTTCGGGGCTCTCACTTGAGCTGATGACGGCTAGCGATAACGTGTTGCGCGGTGGGCTTACTTCGAAACACATTGACGTTGCAGAACTCAAAAAAGTGCTCAAGTTTGAAGGCAAGCCGGTTGAAATTTTCACAGCGAAGAAACTCGCAAATGGCGCATATGGGTTTCCTCGACTGGCTGAGGATTACCAGCTCTTCAAGTTTGAACTCTCAGGCAGCAATCTGCTGGCAGACCTAGATTTACCCTCAGGATGCATCGGATTGTGCACAGCAGGTGAGGTGACAATTTTTGACAGTAAGGGTGAAACTGCAACCCTCAAAAAAGGTGAGGCAGCTTACTTGGCAGACGCAAGACTCTACAGCCTTACCGGCAGCGGAACCTTATTTGTGGCTAGCAGCTAGCCAGGCAGATTCAATAATGTCTTGCAGGCTCTGCTGAGCCTTCCAGCCAAGAACCTTTTGAATCCGGCTTACATCGGCGGTTAGTTTTGGTGGGTCACCGGCTCTGCGCGGAGCAACCTCAATTTCGAAATCGATACCGCTTACCTTTTTGATTCCGTCTAGAACCTCAAACACGCTCGAGCCCATTCCAGTTCCGACATTGAAAACGGTGTATTGCGGATCAGCTTTTGAAATGTACTCGAGAGCTGCAAGGTGTGCTTCAGCCAGGTCGAGCACGTGAACATAGTCTCGAATGCAGGTGCCGTCTGCGGTCGGGTAGTCGGCCCCGAAGACAATCGGTTTCTTGCCGTTTTGAATTGCTCCAAACACAATCGGAATCAGGTTGAGTACTGCGGTGTCTGCTAAGTCGGGCCATCCAGCACCGGCAACGTTGAAATAGCGCAGGTTCGAGGCTCTAAGACCCCATGCGGTAGCGGCATCGTGCACTAGCCATTCGCCCACCAACTTGGTTTGGCCGTATGGGTTAATCGGGTTGCAGGCTAAATCTTCTGATACAGATTCGACATCTGGCATGCCATAGGTAGCGGCTGAAGAAGAAAAAACCAGTTGCCTGATTTCAAGCTCGCGCATCGCAGTGAGCAGATTCACCAGGCCGCCAACGTTCTGCTGAAAGTACCATTCTGGTTTCTCAACCGATTCACCGACCTGCTTGCGAGCTGCGAAATGAATCACGCGATCAACCTGGTTATCAACCATGGTTTGCTTTAGTTTTTCTACCGCATCGGCTGCCGCAAGATCTAGCTCGAGCAGTGTTGCACTGCCCAGGCGATGCAGTTGACCGGTCGAAAGGTTGTCAACCACGATGACTTTTTCGCCGCTCGAGGTGAGCAATCTTGCAACGTGTGAACCGATGTAGCCGAGACCGCCGGTGACTAAAACAGACATACCCCAATAGTAACGGTCGACTATTCAGCCAAAAGTTCGGCTCAGAGAACATGACACGCCCGAGACTGATTTGTAGCAATCTCTGAACTTGACTTATTGAGAGTTACACCAGTGTAATTACAACAACGAAACTCTGTTTGGCGCAGATGCCAACAAAGGATAGGAAAGTACTTTATGACTAGTCGCGATCGAATTCCAGACAACTGGTTTATCGACCCAGTGCTATTGGGGGTATCAGGTGCTTATTCAGACCCAGAGACAAATCCACTTGCCTGGCAGGCCGATGCTCTCTGCTCACAGACCGACCCAGAGGCCTTCTTCCCTGAGAAGGGTGGCTCTACTCGCGATGCAAAGCGCATCTGTGCTGGTTGCGATGTTAAAGCTCAGTGCCTTGAATACGCACTTCAAAACGATGAGCGTTTCGGAATCTGGGGCGGCCTTTCAGAGCGCGAACGCCGCAAGCTAAAGAAGCGCGCCTAATCTAAACATGGCTCTTGCCGCGGTTGTGGTGTGCCACAACTCTGAAGATTCAAAACTACGCGAGACGCTGGCCGCGTTAAGTAAGCACAAAGACCTTGAACTTTTCGTTGCAGCCCTCGAGCAGCCTAGTCAGCTTTTTGGCGCAACCTACCTAGCAGTAACAAGTTCCACTTTTGAGGGCAGCCTTGCGCAGGCCCTTGATCAGTTGGGCGACTTTGAATGGGTTTGGTCACTAAGCGATTACCAAGTTCCCGAGGCTGATGCCCTAAACGAGCTACTCGCAGTTGCAGAGACATCTACCACTGCCGCTGTGATCGCACCAAAACTGATGAGCGAGGCTAACCCCAAACTGATTTCTAAGTTCGGGTTGACCCTTACCTCGCGCAGCTCGCTGCATTCGCTAGCCGATGACGATCTTGACCAGGCTCAGTTTGACAACTTGCAAGATTATTTAGGTGCCTCGCTAGAGGGCGCTTTGATTGCCCCACAACAAATAAAAGCTGTCGGTGGCTTCGCGAAAGCACTGCAAGCTCAGGCTTGCGATGTCGAGTTGGGCGTTCGCTTGCGACTCAACGGCAAACGCGTTTTGCTTGCGCCAAAGGCTAAGGTAACGGGCTCAGATCCGAGTCGCCAACTAGAGCGAGCCCAAGACATGCAGTTGAAGCTGTTCTATTATTCGGGTTTAGCAGCATTCGCTTTTTGGCTTTTCTTGCCCTTTTTACTTCTCATTGAAGTGCTCTGGCTTCTAGTGCGCAAGCAGCCAGAAAAGATAGCTACCGAGCTTGCCGCTGGCCTAAAAGCTTTCTTCACCGCCTATCGAATTGCTGCTGCTCGCAGAATCCTGCACAGCCGTGACCGACGCAACCTAAAAAAGCTAAAGCCCCTCTTAGCGACTAAACAGCAAGTAGCTGACGCTAGGGCCCAGAAACTCATCTCTGACATCGATGTGCAAGTGAGCGAAGGCAACGATGCCACCAGACTAGGTTTCTTCAGGTCTGGCGCATTTTGGGTCAGTGCCCTGCTATTGATTGCCAGCTGGCAGTACTGGCCACAAGATGTTGATGCAACGGCAGCAGCCCTGATACCGAGTGGCGACAGTTGGTTGAACATTTTCACTGCCACCGGCTCTGGTTTTCAAAACTTGGGAACCGGGTTCTTTGCCCCGAGTGAGCCATTCAACTGGGTTCTTCTTACGCTTGCCTCACTCACTCCATGGTCTGCAGGAATAGCAGTTGTTGTGCTGTTCTTTTTGGCAAAGTCGGTGGCTTTTGCGTCGGCATTTAAAACTGCATCATTGGTTACAAATCGGCTCTGGCTGGCAATCCTGAGCGCACTGATTTATGCATTCTGGCCCGCTTTTACGGTTGCCCAATCTGAAGGTCGCCTGGCACAGGTGGTGACCCACATCATGCTTCCCGTGGTTGTTTTTGCTCTGGTCAAATTGCTCGACAAGGAACAACTTTCAAGACAGAGCAACTGGGCATTTACCGCTCTTGCCGCGCTTTCAGCTGCCGTGCTCTCTGTAGCCGCACCGGTGCTGACTATTTTCTTGGCGATCGCCTGGGTGCTATTTGCGATCTTCAGATTTAAGAAAATTGGTTATTTAGTCTGGATTCCGGTGCCACTAGTGGTGCTGTGGCTGCCCACAATCTGGTTCAGAGTCGCTGGTCTCGGCAAGCCGATGAGCCTGTTGGCAGACCCTGGGTTAGCTCTAAATAGTGCAGCATTGTCAGCGCCTGAACTTCTAGTTGCTGGTTGGGCTACAGACTGGGTACTTGCGAATTCCATTGGTTTTTCACTTCTGCTTTTAGTGGCTTTACTTGCGCTTTTCAGAAAGGTGTTGCTTTCGCTTTGGCTATTAGCAGGTTTTGCGGTTTCGCTTTTCGCAGCTTGGGCATTTCAAGCGATTCAGTTTGCGAACAACTCTGTTGTCGGTGAAGCAACTGGTGATGCCTGGGTAAGCGGTTCGCCTCACTCTTTACTTTCGGTTTGCGCCATTCTAATCGTGATTCTCACAGCCGTTGCCCTTGATGGTTTGAAGCCGGCAAGAGCAATCGGAATGCTCGCATACCCGAGTTTGGCAGTGCTTGGTTTGTTCGCCGTTTTACTACCTAGCACGTTGAAATACTCTGACGGAAGAGTTGTTCCTGCACTGATCAGGGCTGAAGCAAAGCAAAACAGTTCGCTCAAAGTCTTGTTGATTCGGCCTGAAGAATCAGGCAACTTTAGCGCAACACTGTTGAGCAAAGACGGAATCCACATGGTCGACTTGAACACCAGTTACAGATTTGCTCTGGTAGATCAAGACTTTAGTGAAATCGCTCAACTCGCAGCAGACATCGTTTCTGCGAGTGAGGCAAACTTAGGCGAAAAGTTGAAAGCTTCGGGTATTGGCTATGTACTAGTGCCGACGCAAAATACCAATGCTGATCGCCAACTGATTTCAAACATTGACTCAGTCAGAGGTTTGAAATCGATTGGTCTTACCGACTACGGTCAGCTTTGGCGTCTTGCTGACCTCACCGAAGTGCCGATAGCCGCACCTACCAATCAAGACCTTTGGTCAGTGACCAAAGGAGTTCAACTTTCTGTACTACTAGCATTTGCTCTGCTTGCTGTCCCAACCAGAAGGCGGCAAATTTTCAAGGCTTCTGGTGAAAGCAACTCGCAGGCCATCGAGGAGGTTGAACTTGATGCGTAAAGCCAAGTTTGTTCTCTCAGGAGCTGCATCGATGTTGCTAATCGCTTCGGCCTTTGCTACAACTTTTGTAACTTTGCCGACTTGGCAAATCGGGTCGCAGCCCACTGCAAAGCAGCTAGAGGTGAAACCCAAAGATTTGTCTCTCGCCTGCCCAGGTGCGATCGTGAGATTGGGAGGTTCGAACGGGGTCAAAATTGGTGAACTCGATCGAATAGGTACTGCCAACATCTACTTCGGCAGCAATCTTCAAGGCTCACAAAACCTATTGCTACAAGTTCTGCAAGAAAACCAACCGCAAAAACTTGGCGGTGGCTCGCTTGACTCAAGCTACTCGCGCGCTCAAGGTTCACTGTTAACGGTTCAGGATGAAGCCGGAAGCGCAAAACAGTCGAGCAATCTGCTGAGTGCGGTTCAAACCCAAAAGTTAGCAGATGAAACAACCAGCGGATTAACTGGCGTAAGTTGTCAGCCAGCGCTCTATGAGCAGTGGGTGGTTGGCGCAGATACCACCACTGGCCGAGAGGCGATTTTGCTGCTTCAAAACAACACTTCGGTGGATGCCAGCGTCGATGTTCAAATCTTCACCGACGGCGGACAGCTGGAATCATCTGCTGCTTCTGGAATATCGGTTCCGGCTAATGACTTTGCCACCCTACCGCTGGCTTCATTTGCTCCAAAGGCAAAAGCGATCGCCTTACATATCACCAGTCGCGGCGCTGCAATTGGGGCTTGGGTGCAGCAGAGAACTACTCGCGGTTTGGCAAGAGGCGGAGTCGAATTTATTCCTGCTCAGAAGCAAGCTGAAACTAGCTTGACCATTCCAGGATTATTTATTCGTGGTAGCGAGGCTGCGCAGAAGCTCATTCAGCAGAATTCCGACTACCAAGATCTAACCCCTAGTTTGCAGGTCTATGTTCCAGGCGAAGTGGCAGCCAATGTCACAGTTCAAGTTGTATCGAGTAGCGAAGATGCCTACGGAACGGTTTTGAAGCAAACCATTGATGCTGGCAAAATCAATCGCTTCGAAATCCCTGGATTACTAGATGGTGATTACGCGATTTTGGTTGATAGCGATCAGCCCATTTTCGTTGAGGGGCAGATGAGCAGAGTGCAAGCTTCGAAGTCGCCAGACTTCGCTTATCTAACGCCAGCCGAACTGCTAACCGGTGACCGAGCAACCGTCGTGCCAGCGGGAACCATTTCACGAATAAGTTTGCTGAACCCTAGTGACGAGCAAGTCACTGTAAAGCTCAGCGGAGCATATTCTGCAAGCGTGGTGCTCGACAAGTTTTCAGCCACGAGTTTGCTTCTAGCTTCGGGTCAAAGTCTGCGGATTTCAAGCGATCAACCGGTTGCCAGTTCGATCGTGATAGATGCAGCGGGAGCAGTATCTGTGGTGCCAACGCTTACCTATCAGAACACCGGTCAGACAGTCAGCGTGCTAGTTCGCTAGTCAAAGAATCTTTCTTGGCCATCATCAGGGTCGTCACCCGGTGGTTCAAGAAAATCACTTTTATCCACCCCGAGCATCGCTGCCACAGCTTCAAATATGAGTAACTCAACCAAAAGCTCAATGTCGAACTTGGTTCTTCGCTGGTCAAACATTTCAATCGGAATTCGATATAGGTAGACAGTGGTCTTTTCTGCATTGAAAGTCCAACGGTCAACCTCGTCGCCAATTTTTCTAGGGCTATTGAGAACAACAATTTCAAGGTCACCAAGTTCAATGGGCCAATTCCGCTGCAGATAGCCCTTGGTATCTTCTACCGCCTGCATAAATTTGCCAACCCGAATTTCGCCTGGTCGAAAAAACTTCGAAGGCAAAGGTCTGCGCACTCCGCGACCGTGTCTGTCTCTAGGTTTTGCTGGCACGAAGTCAGTTTAGAACTGCCAAAGACCGAGGTAAACTTGAGTCTGGCTATTCGCCACAAAAAAGTCTGAACTAGGAGCCCTGTTGGCTATTAACTGGGACGCGATCGTTAAAACTTACGATGTTCGCGGTTTGGTCGGCACTGACCTCACCAACGAAATCGTAAGTGCCTTGGCCGCGGGTTTTGTCGACGAACTCGATGCAGCCGGCCAGAGCGTAATCGTGGGTCACGACATGCGCGATTCTTCGCCAGAGTTTGCCGATGCTTTCGCTGAGGGTGCCCAAGCTCGCGGTGCAAATGTGGTATCTATCGGTCTCTGCTCTACAGACGAGTCTTACTTTGCATCTGGCTCACTCGGTGCTCCAGCAGCTATGTTCACTGCCAGTCACAACCCCGCAACTTACAACGGCATCAAATTCTCACGCGCAGGGGCACGTGGAATCAGCTTGGATACCGGCCTGGCAAACATCCGTGACCGGGCTATCAAATACCTTGCAGACGGTATTGCCCAGGTTGACCGACCAGGCACGTACCGAGACCTACACATTCTGAGTGAATACTCTCAGTACCTTCGCGAACTCGTAGACCTAAGCGGCATTAGAAAACTAAAAGTCGTAGTGGATGCTGGAAATGGCATGGGCGGTATGACTGTACCGGCTGTGCTCGGCCATGCTAGTGATCTCGAAGCTCTGCCGCTTGAAATCGTGCCGCTTTATTTTGAATTGGATGGCACCTTCCCGAACCACGAGGCGAATCCGCTCGACCCGAAAAACTTGGTTGACCTGCAGCGTGCAGTGGTAGAGCACAAGGCAGACCTTGGCTTGGCTTTCGACGGTGATGCTGATCGTTGCTTCGTGGTTGATGAAAATGGCGACCCTGTCACACCATCCGCTGTAGCCGCGATTGTTGCGCGTCGAGAGATCGCCCGAGCAAAAGCTAACGGCAAGCAAGAGATCACCGTGCTTTACAACCTGATTACTTCTCGGGTCGTTGCTGAAACCATTCGCGCTGAGGGCGCTCGTGCGGTTCGCACCAAGGTGGGGCACTCGCTGATCAAAGATCAGATGGCTGAGACCGGTGCGATCTTCGGAGGCGAGCACTCTGCTCACTATTACTTTGCCGACTTCTGGGGAGCAGACAACGGAATGCTTGCAGCGATGCACGTGCTCGCCGAGTTCGGTGCCCAAGCAGAACCTATGAGCAAGTTTGCCGCCAAGTACAACCCTTACTTTTTGAGCGGCGAGATTAACTCGAAAGTCACCGATGTTGCTGATGCCAAAGCCCGAGTTGTTGCTGCGTTCGATAATCTCGGCAGCGTCGAAGAGTTTGACGGCATAACTATTTCTTCAAACGAAACCGAAAAAGATTGGTGGTGGTTCAACGTTCGAGCTTCGAACACCGAGCCACTGCTTCGCCTCAACGTTGAGGCAGCCACCGAGTCAAAAATGTCCCAACTAAGAGATGAAGTATTAGCGCTAATTCGCGCTTGAAAGTGAAAGCAAAATGAGCAAGTCGTTCGATTACAAAGTCGCAGATCTAAACCTGGCAACCGCTGGTCGCCACCAGATTCGCTTAGCTGAAAATGAAATGCCTGGCCTAATGTCGCTTCGCAGCGAGTTCGCTGCAAGTCAGCCACTAAAGGGTGCTCGCATCACCGGTTCGCTGCACATGACAGTTCAGACCGCCGTTCTGATTGAAACTTTGGTTGCCCTCGGCGCACAGATTCGCTGGGCTTCTTGCAACATTTTCTCGACTCATGATGAAGCTGCAGCCGCTGTTGTTGTCGGACCACACGGAACCGTTGAGAATCCTTCTGGTGTGCCAGTATTCGCATGGAAGGGCGAGACCCTCGAAGAGTACTGGTGGTGCACCGACCGCATTTTCGACTGGAGCGCTGAAGGTCACGATGGCCCGAACATGATTCTGGATGATGGCGGAGATGCGACCCTTCTAGTTCACAAGGGACGCGAGTTTGAACTAGCCGGCAAGGTTGATGAAACCAAAGCTTCTGACAGCGAAGAGTACGCAGTTATTCTCGACCTTCTCCGTCAGAGCATCCAGCAAGACCCAACTCGATTCACCCGCATCGCAACGGAAATCAAGGGTGTCACTGAAGAAACTACTACCGGTGTTCACCGCTTGTATGACTTCTTCAAGCAGGGCAAATTGCTGTTCCCGGCAATCAACGTGAATGACTCTGTCACCAAGAGCAAGTTCGACAACAAGTACGGAATTCGCCACTCACTGCCAGACGGCATCAACCGTGCAACCGACGTTCTAATCGGTGGCAAGGTGGCTTTCGTTGCGGGTTACGGTGACGTGGGCAAGGGATCTGCCGAGGCGCTTCGCGCGCAGGGTGCACGAGTAATCGTCAGCGAGATTGACCCAATCTGTGCACTTCAGGCAGCGATGGATGGCTACCAGGTTGCAGCTCTCGAGAGCGTGGTCGAACTAGTCGACATTTTCGTAACTGCAACGGGTAACACCGGAATCATCCGCCCAGAGCACCTAGCTCTCATGAAGCACCAGGCCATCATTGCCAATGTTGGTCACTTCGATAATGAAATCGATATGGCTGCTATTGCCAAGATTCCTGGAATCAAGAAGATCGAAATCAAACCACAGGTTCACGAGTGGATTTTGCCAAACGGACGTGCCGTGCTCATTCTGAGTGAAGGTCGTTTGATGAACCTAGGCAACGCTACCGGTCACCCATCTTTCGTGATGAGCAACTCATTTAGCAACCAGGTTCTCGCGCAGATCGAACTTTACGCGCACCGAGACAACTATGAACTAGGCGTCTTCGTGCTGCCAAAGCACCTTGACGAGAAGGTTGCCCGTTTGCATTTAGCCGCTTTGGGTGTTGAATTAACAGAGTTGTCTGACGAGCAGGCAGATTACATCGGGGTCAACAAGTCTGGTCCTTATAAAGTCGATCACTACCGCTACTAGAAGATTCGGGATTCATGCCACACAAGATTCTGATCGTTGAAGATGATCCAGCGATCCGCGAGATGCTCGATATCGATCTCGGATCGCAGTTTCACCTAGCTTTTTGCGCAGACGGTAATACCGCAGTTGATATTTTCAATCGGGAAACCCCAGATCTTGTGCTGCTTGATCTAATGCTTCCAGGCAAGAACGGCATCCAGATCTGCCAGGAAATTCGTGAGTACTCAGGAACCCCAATCATCATGCTGACTGCAAGAAGCGACAGCGATGATGTTGTCGCAGGGCTCGGAGCTGGCGCAGACGATTACGTCGTGAAGGGTGTCAAGAGCGCTGAAATCATCGCTCGAATAAACCGTCGACTTCGCCCACTCAAGCCAACTGAAGGTGACAAGCAAATCCTTAACATTGGGCCCCTTACAGTCGACACTGTGGCTCACGAAGTTCGTCGAGACGGTGAACTAATTTCGCTGACTCCACTTGAGTTTGAGCTTTTGGTGACTCTGGGTCGCCACCCTGAAAAAGCATTTAAGCGCGAAGAGTTGCTCAAAGATGTTTGGGGTTACGCCGTGAACCCTGATCCTCGATTCGGCAATAAGCCAGATACTCGACTGGTGAACGTGCACGTTCAGCGCCTTCGTAGCAAAATCGGCGATGACTCTGAGAACCCGACAATCGTCGTCACTGTGCGTGGTGTAGGTTACCGAGCAGGCCAGGGATAACCGAGTGAAATCGGCCCAAAGGCTCTTTGCGCTCTCGGGGCTGTTTCGCCGTTCGCTGCAAGCCCGAGGAGTAGCATTCACGCTGCTACTTAGTGGTTTCGCAACCGTAATCCTCGGCGGTTTTCTTTCGTACTCAATCGGAAATGGTCTCTTTCAGACCAGAACCCAACAGATTCTCGCAGAGTCAACCAGGTTGATTAGCGAAACCCAGCAGACTTTGTCTGCCTCTTCGATTACCGATGAAGTTGGTTTGCAGAGTTTGGTGAACGCCATTGTTCCAAAGCTTGAACTGAACTCAGCAACGCAGACTCGATTGGTCGCACTAATCAAAGCGCCAAATGCCGCGGTAACCTCGGTGCTACTTCAAAGCCCAATTTCGGCAGACTTCGACACCACTTTGATTTCTAAAGAACTACGCGAACAGGTCGCCACCAACATGGGCTCTGTCAGTTATCAGTCTGTGAAGCTCATGAATCAGGGTCGAGAAGAGCCCGGCATGGTTGTCGGCTCGCAGGTAATTGTTCCACTGGCGGGTTCTTATGAACTGTTCCTGCTCTACAGCCTTCACAACGAACAGCAAACCCTCGACTTTATGCAGCAAACCCTTGTGGTTGGTGGTTTGATTCTGATGCTCATAATCGGAACCGTTTCATACTTCGTAACCAACTTCTTGGTTCGCCCAGTGCAAGAAGCTGCCGACATCGCCGAGAAACTTTCAGAGGGTGACCTGAACCAGCGAATGACTGAACGCGGTCAAGACGTGGTCGCGAAGTTAGCGCGGTCGTTTAATAAAATGGCTAGCTCGCTGCGCCTAAAAATCCAGCAGTATGAAACGATTTCTCACCTGCAGCAAAGATTCGTTTCGGATGTGTCCCACGAGCTTCGAACCCCGATGACAACAATCATGATGGCTGGTGACCGATTGTTTGATAATCGAGAGCAGTTTGATCCGCAACTCAAACGTTCAGCAGAACTACTGCACGATCAACTAGACCGCTTTGGTCGATTGCTGAATGACCTGCTTGAAATCTCGCGATATGACGCCGGACAAGTCAATGCAAACTTCGAGTGGGTTGATTTCAATCAGGTGGTTCAGAACTCTATCGACAGCATTGAACCGCTCGCGATTAAAAAAGCTACTCCGATCAAATTCATCCCCGCCAAAGACGGTGTGCTCGTAGAACTCGATTCACTTCGCATCGAACGGTTGCTGAGAAACTTGCTAGCAAACGCCGCCGAACACGGCGAGGGCAAACCGATCAGTGTTTTGGTCGGCTTCAATGCGACTTCGGTTGCCGTTACGGTGACCGATAAAGGCGTTGGCATGACCGAAGAAGATTCAGAGAGAGTTTTCGATCGCTTCTGGAGGGGAGACCCTTCAAGAGTAAGAACTACCGGTGGCAACGGTCTTGGTCTCGCCATTTCGCTAGAAGACGCTCACCTGCACAATGGCTGGTTGCAGGTTTGGTCAAGACCAAACCAGGGAGCTTCATTCAGACTCACGCTCCCTATCAATCAAGAATTGGTTATCAAGACTTCGCCACTTCCACTTCCGCCTCAACCAAAGGCGAAAAATGCTTAGAAAAATAACGGCTATTCTGCTTTTCCCAGTGCTGGCATTAGTTACCGCATGTGCTCAAATCCCAAGCGAATCACCAGTGATTAGTGGTCCCGACCTCGACCCGCAGAACGTTACTGAACCGATCTACTACTCTCCATCTGGGCCATACGATGGTCAAACCCAGCAGCAGGTTATGACTGGATTCATTACAGCTGGTACCGGACCACAAAACGACTATCTAACTGCTCGCGACTTTCTGAGCAAAGACTTCAGAGCAACCTGGAGCCCGAACGATGAAGTGCTCGTTCTAACCGGAGGCATCCAGGTTGATATTTCTGCAGAAAACATTGCCATAGTCACCGTTAAGGTTCAGGCCCGAGTTGACGAAGCCGGAATACTCTACAACTTCCCGGAGCCAATAGTTCGGCAGCTAAACTATCAGCTTGTTCAAGAGTCTGGCCAATGGCGAATCGCTACCGGACCAAACCTGACCATTTTGAACAAAGCGGTTTTCGACGTTTTGTTCAGCGGCTACTCCCTTTATTTCTTCGACATATCTCGCCAGTATCTCGTGCCTGAGTTACGCTGGTTCCCCGCTCGTGCTTCAACGGCAACCCGCCTTACAAATGCTCTGATAACTGGTGCTAGCACTTGGTTGCAGCCGGCAGTGCTTAGACCGCTACCGAAGGATGTCGGTTTGGCAATTCAGGCGGTAACGATTCAGGGCGGTACCGCAATCATCAGCTTGAACGACAAGGCGAATGCCCTGTCTGATGAAGATCTGCGATATTTCAAAACCCAAGCGCAGGTCACATTGAGACAGTTGCCAGCCGTCAGCGACGTTTCGATTCATCTTGATTCAATCCCTCGGCTGCTCTCGAACGTGGGTTACAGCGAATCTGATAGCACAGGCACGACACCTGTGGTGCTCACCAACTCGCGACTCGAATTCCTAACGGGTAACCCGGTTCAGGGCTCGCAAGCGCTTATCAAACAGAACCAAGCTAATGACTTTGCGCTAAACACTCAGACCCGCGAAGTAGTGATGCTTTCAGTGACAGGCCTTCAGTGGGCAAAACTCGGCCAGATAGATCGCTCGCTAGTTTTGCTCGATTCGAGGTTCGCACTGTTGTCGCCAAGTTTTGATCGTTCCGGAAAAATCTGGTCTATTTCGCAGCAACCTTCAGGCGAAGTGCGAATGGTCTCGAAAAACTTCAGTCAGAAAGTGAGAGCAGACTGGCTCAGCGGCTTCTCGATAGAAGCATATTCGGTAAGCCGTGAAGGCTCAAGGATGGCAGTTGTGGTCAAACGCGGCCAAGAATCCAAGATTTTCGTCTCGGCGATCGTGCGCGGGACTGATGGAATACCAACTGAACTTGGCTCGCCAATTGAGTTCCAACCAGTCAGTGGCAGCCCGGTAAATGTAGCTTGGTCTAGTGAAAACCAGATAACCGTGGCATATCGAATTGTGTCTCGCGATCAGATTTCGGTTTACCAGGCGACCCTCGGCGGCACAACCAATTCGTTTGGTTCGGTTAGCTCTGTGAAGCAGATTTTTTCAGACTCGGCTGGTAAGGCAATCTATGTGCTGACTAAGAATCTCGAACTCTGGGAGAACCGCGGTTATGGCTTCAATCTGGTTGGCGCAGGTATTTCAGCAGCCCACCTACCAAAGTAGTTATTCACAGTTGAGCCAACCTACTTAAAAAGCTAACCGAACACTTGGCTAACTGATTATGTGCCTAGAAGCCTGCTGCTTGAACAAACCTGCCTCATTTGCCGCAGCACTCAAAGCACAAACTTTCAGGTCTGTGAACAGTGTCTAGCAAAGGTCACACTCAGACCACACAGCGTTGATCGACCAGGCCTTCCAACCGCATACTTTGCAGCTGACTATCAACCCGCGCTAGCTGAGTTACTGCACTATTTCAAACTTGGGAAAGCACATTCGGTAGCGAGGTGGATGGCTGAGAGCCTGCATCCTGCACTACCCAAATTGGCCGGTAAGACCTTATTGATACCGGTGCCCAGCGGTTCAAAAGCCACAGCAGAGCGAGGCTTCGTACCCGCGCAGGTCTTGGCGAAACAGCTTGCAAGGCTAATGTCAGAAACTCGTGTTGTCGAAGGAATCTGGCAGCGTCGCGAAGTGCAAGACCAAGCAGCCCTAAATGTTGTTCTGAGGCAAACCAACATAGAAGGGTCAATGCTGGCATCACCAGGGTTTGCCAGACTAAAAAATACCAACCTTGTGCTCATTGACGATGTCATTACCACTGGCGCATCAATGACAGAATGCCAGCGGGCTTTGCGCGCGGTTGGTTGCGAACCAAGTTTCTTGTTCGCCTACGCCGAAACTTTGCGAAAAACTGCAACATAAGTTTCAAAAAAGGAGTAACTTGCTAACACAGGCGAAGCAGCCTGAGACGGAGGTCTATCGTGGATATTCAAATTTCAGCCAGAAACCTTACGGTTTCAGATCGCTTTCGGGACTATGTGCAAGATAGAGCGCACAAGGTCGAAAACCTAACTCACCGAGTCGAATCGCTGATAATCAAAGTCACTCGCCACGAGCACAAGAGCAATGGCCAAGAAGACCAGGTAGAGCTCACCGTTATCGAACCTGGGCACGTGGTTCGTGCAGAAGCTCACGCTGGCGATAAATTTGCTGCCTTTGACATCGCGCTAAACAAACTTGCAGAAAGACTTCGCAGAGCAGCCGATCGCAACAAGGTGCACCGCGGACAACACCGACAGCACTCAGTTTCAGAGATTTCGGCGCATGACTTTGCCGAATTAGATGTCACACCGGTAGATGCCGATTTACTGCTTGGCAAAGCTACTGCGGCGACTGAGGCTGAAGAGGCAAACGAGTATGGCGAGAGCCCTGTCGTGATTCGTCGCAAAGAATTCAACGCCAAGCCAATGACCGTCGATGAAGCTCTGTACCACATGGAGTTGGTAGGCCATGATTTCTACCTCTTCCTAGACGAATCCACTCAAAAACCCTCGGTGGTTTACCGTCGCAAGGGCTGGAATTACGGTCTACTGACTCTTTCATAACATTTTGGTTTCAAGCCCTGTCGTCTAAGATTGGTAAAGACGTCCACTACCGTTTGGAGCGGGAAACTTGCCTAAAGTAATCGACAAACTGCTGCGCGCAGGTGAAGGTGCATTGCTCAAGCGTTTGCGTAACTACGCAGATGCCGTAAATGCTCTAGAAACTGAATTCGAACAGTTGACTGACGAAGAGCTTCGAAACGAAACCAATGAGTTGCGTGAGCGCTATTCAAACGGTGAAAGCCTAGATGACCTGCTGCCTGAGGCATTTGCTGCGGTACGCGAGGCTGCCCGCAGAACTCTAGGCATGCGACACTTTGACGTGCAGCTCATGGGTGGAGCCAACCTTCACCTAGGCAACATCTCTGAAATGAAGACCGGTGAAGGTAAGACCCTGGTGGCGACCCTTCCGGCTTACCTAAATGCAATCGCCGGTCGCGGTGTTCACGTGGTTACCGTGAACGACTTCCTTGCCGGTTACCAGAGCGAACTCATGGGTCGCGTATTCAGAGCACTTGGCATGACCACCGGATGCATTCTTTCGAACATGTCACCGGCAGAACGACGTGAACAGTACCTTTGCGACATCACCTACGGCACCAACAACGAATTTGGTTTTGACTACCTGCGCGACAACATGGCTTGGACTAAGTCAGACCTGGTGCAGCGTGGCCACTACTTTGCGATCGTTGACGAAGTTGACTCGATTCTGATCGATGAAGCTCGCACCCCGCTGATCATCTCTGGCCCAGCCGAAGGCGAAGCCAACCGCTGGTTCAAGGAATTCGCAAGCATCGCAGAAAAGCTTCAACCCGTAATCGACTACGAAGTCGACGAGAAGAAGCGCACTGTGGGCATCCTCGAGGCTGGAATCGACAAGGTTGAAGATTACCTTGGCATCGACAACCTTTACGAGTCAGCAAACACCCCGCTCATCTCATTCTTGAATAACTCGCTGAAAGCTAAGGCGCTTTTCAAGCGTGACAAAGACTACGTGGTTATGAACGGCGAAGTTCTAATCGTGGATGAACACACCGGCCGTATTCTTTCGGGTCGTCGATACAACGAGGGTGTGCACCAGGCTATTGAGGCTAAAGAAGGTGTAGAGGTTAAGGCCGAGAACCAAACTCTCGCCACCGTCACACTTCAAAACTACTTCAGACTTTATAAGAAGCTCTCGGGTATGACCGGTACTGCTGAAACCGAAGCAGCCGAATTCATGAGCACTTACAAACTCGGAGTTGTTCCGATTCCGACCAATAAACCAATGGTTCGCCTTGACCACGCAGACTTGATCTACAAAAACGAAGTGGTCAAGTTCGAGATGGTTGTTGCAGACATCGCTGAACGCCACGCTAAGGGCCAGCCTGTTTTGGTGGGAACCACCTCGGTTGAGAAGAGCGAATACCTTTCTAAGCAGCTTGCCAAGGTTGGCGTTCGTCACGAAGTGCTAAACGCTAAGAACCACGCTCGCGAAGCAGCGATTGTTGCCCAGGCCGGTCGTTTCGGTGCAGTTACCGTTGCAACCAACATGGCTGGCCGCGGTACCGACATCATGCTCGGTGGTAACGCTGAGTTCCTCACCGTTGAAGCACTCAACAAACTTGGTTTGTCGGCAGAAGAGACCCCTGAAGACTACGAAAAAGCCTGGGCAAAGACCTACGCCGAAATTAAAGAGAAGGTTGCCCTAGAGGCCGACAAGGTTCTAGAAGTAGGCGGACTTTACGTCTTGGGCACCGAACGTCACGAATCTCGTCGAATCGACAATCAGCTTCGAGGTCGTTCTGGTCGCCAGGGTGACAAGGGTGAGTCTCGCTTCTACCTTTCACTCACCGACGACCTGATGCGACTATTCAACTCAGCGGCAGCGGGCGCCATTATGAACCGTCCTGGCATTCCAGACGACATGGCAATTGAGTCGAAGATGGTAAGCCGAGCAATCGCGAGTGCTCAGTCGCAAGTTGAAGCTCGCAACGCAGAAATTCGCAAGAACGTCTTGAAGTACGACGATGTTCTTAACCGCCAGCGCGAAGCAATCTATTCAGATCGCCGTCACATTCTCGAGGGTGACAACATTGCAACACAGGTTGATGAGTTCCTCGAGTCTGCCATTTCAGAAATCGTTCGCTCGCATGTTTCAGATAGCTCAGGTAAAGACTGGAACCTTGAAGAACTTTGGCGAGAACTCGGACAGCTTTACCCAATCGACTTGAAGATTGATGAGGTACTTGCTGAAGCCGGTAGCCGCTCAAAGTTCACCGCGGCTTGGCTATCTCGCGAAATCGTTAGTGATGCACGCATTGCCTATCAGACTCGAACCCAGCAGATCGGTGAAACCGCGATGCGCGAGCTAGAGCGCAGAGTCGTGCTTTCAGTAGTTGACCGTCACTGGCGAGACCACCTCTACGAAATGGACTACCTCAAAGAGGGAATCGGGCTTCGTGCCATGGCTCAGCGTGACCCGCTAGTCGAGTACCAGCGCGAAGGCTTCGGCATGTTCACTCAGATGATGGGTGCGATTCGTGAAGAAGTTGTTGGTTTCTTGTTCAACCTAGAGGTAAAGGTCGAAGTTTCTGCAGATCACACCGAGGTTGCTGCTCGAGGGCTTGAAGCTAAGCCGACCAACTCTGCTCAACTGACGTACTCGTCACCAGATGAAGACGGAAAGACTCAGGTTTCAGGCAACCAGCCACCTAAGCGCGCGAACAACCAGCAGCCAAATAACGGCCAGGGTAGTTCTTTCTTCAAGAACTAGAGGATTGAAATATCGGTGGCTCTCCACCGCTTATTGATTGGCTCTAGGCGAATAGTCACTGCCCGAGTGCGAACTGCATTGCTAAGCAAAACCACCGATTCGATAATTCCAGGCATTGGCGACTCTTGGTGAACTTTTCGCACTGCAAACTTCGGAGCCAATCTTGGGCGGCCGGCGTGTGAGTCTAGTTGAGCTCGTTGAGCAACCTTCTGTCGAAGTCGGTCGTAAACCTGCGCCGAAACCAGAGAAGCAATCTGGTCAACCGATCTAACCCCGGTGATGACTTCAACCACACTGGTTGCGAGTGCTTGAAGAATTGGTTCTGGGTCTGGAAGCGCATCTAGCTCTGCCGATGTAAGAGTTCTCGGGGCATCATCAAACATCGAATCCATCGCTCGCCTCTTTTTACCCGCGTGGGTGAGACTTTTGCCGATGCGACCATCGATGATTGACATGGTTCCCTCCAAACTTTTCTAGTTAGACGCTAAAGCCCGATTCACCCATTTAACTAGACAATTCGATATCTGTGGAAAACTTTTTTCTGCAAAATGTTCGGCTGTTTCAATACAGAAATGACTGAAAAATATAGCCTGATCGAATTTGCCCAAAACAATCTTCGACGGGGTCAACTCACGCAGGCAGTACTGGGCATAGATTTCGCTGCCGGACTTGAGATCGCAAGCAAATCTTGGCTTGTGATTCCTTATTCTCAACTAGCACAGGTCGAGCTGAAGACAGTAGCTGGGCTGCCTGAGTTGTTACGCAGAGAAGAAGACCTTGAATCGCATTTGGCGAGACTGATTGGCTCAGAAGTTCGAGTCGAGCAAAGCTCAGCATGCACCCTGGCAGGAAAACTAGACGCAGTCGACAAACATCTCATCTGGTTGAAAACCCCAACTTCCCGCTTAGCCACTAGCCTGCATAGTTTGCAGAGCTTGGCGCTGTGGAAAACTCCAATCGAAGAATGCAGCAGTGTGTGAGCATTCACTTCGTGAAAGGGGTTCAACATGGCTACAAACAAAATCCAACTAACTAAAAAACTTCCAACAAAGGTCGTGACTGCGGCTATTGCTTCGATACTCGCAATTGCTGCAGCAGGTCTTTGGTTTTTCCAGAGTCAGCAGCAAACCTACTGGGTCGTTAATGTCGATGCACCGGCAGGTTCTAACCTGGCAGAGCTTCCGCTCAGGCAGCTGCCAGCCAATCTGGCAGAGGCATCCAAGTTTTATCTAGCTGGCAATGCAAAGCCAACAGGATTCCTGTTGCAGCCACTTGAGGCTGGCCAATTGATAGCCACTTCAAATCTCAGCGAGACCAAACTGGGTGACACCTCGAAAGTAGTGGTCTCAATTACAAACAAACTGACCAGCACGATTCATGCCACCACTCAGGTTCAGGTTTGGGTGGCAACTAGATTCGGGTCAGAGTTGGCTCCGGCCACTGTGTTGATAGAGCAAGCTGAAGTTGTTCGAGCGGTTGAGTCAGACTCTATGTTCCAGCAGAGTAATCCCGAAGTTGAGCTGCAGGTGCCGACCGACTCTCTCCCTGCCCTGCTAGACGCAATGGCAAGCGAGTCTGCAATCTACCTGGTCGCTAACTCATGATTGCAGTAACTGGCTCGCAACCGGCAAGTGGTAAGTCGGTGATAGCAGCAAATCTGGCTTTTGAAATTGCAAAGCAAAAAACTGTTTGCCTCGTAGACGGCGATCTCGTGCAACCAAGTCAGCACCTCTACTTCTCTCTTGCA
>JBJTOA010000062.1:0-12781 GCA_046074285.1 Micrococcales bacterium | reverse complement strand
TGAATCATGAGGCGAGAATCACGCGAATCTAGCGGTGCGCGCAGCACAGAAGGTGAGGTAGCGAGAGCAGAAAGCACCAGTTCGCGATTCATAAGCGATTTCGAGCCGGGAAGTTCAACGGTGGCGTTGATAGGCAAGCTGCGAGTTGGCGCAGGCCATTGGTTGCTGTTTTGTGTGCTCATCTGGGCTTAAGTCTAGGGCAGTGGGTGCAGGGCCCTATATATGGGGGATAAAAATTTCGATGCTCCGATGGAATAAATAACTGAATAGCTGTGTTTCTAACAACCTAGATGGGCTCATAAAGCCCGAGGAGGAAAATGTCGACGATCTCGACTTCGCTTCACCCAAACACCCGTCGCGGTTTAATATCAAAACCGATGACAAAACAAGAACAAGCCGATAAGCAGAAGAACTTCGAGTTTCAGACGCAGGCAATGCCACTGCTGCCGATGATGTATGCGAATGCACGTCGACTCTGTGGTCCGCAGTACCGCGACTACGTAGATGACCTGGTAGATGAAACCTACATCAAGGCATTTCGCAGTTGGCACACTTTCAAACAGGGAACCGAACTGGCTGCCTGGATGAAGGTAATCATGAAGAACACCCTTACGAACCATAAAATCAAGGTTTCGAAAGAAAGTGTCTTCACCAGTTACGACGCCCTTGAAGACTGGCAACAGGAACAAATCACGGAGTCGCTAACTTCTCGCACCAGTCGCTCGGCAGAGGCCGAAGCGATTGACGCCATGTCGCAGAATGTGGTTGAAGCTGCACTCGACAAGGTGTCACCGGAGTACCGTGAGGTGCTCGACTATGTGCTCATCCGCGGTTATTCATATGCAGAAACCGCGAAAGAGCTCGGCGTCAAGCAGAACACGGTTGGTACTCGACTGGGGCGCGGCAAAGATCAGTTACGCGAGATCTTGAAGTCATACGCTGTGCAGGAAGGCTACAGCACCAAGGTGATCAAGAAGCAGCGAAAGTCGAAAGCATCAGGGGTTGAAAAATGACCGAACACGACTGCGAAGCAACTAAGCGCAGAGTTCACGAATTCTTGCAGAACGAACTAAGTGAGCAAGAGATGCAGGTAGTGCATGAGCACCTAGAGCATTGTGAGGCATGCGAAGACGAGTTCGATGTTGAAGTTGCTCTCAACGAAGCGATTCAACGCGCGTATCTGTCTCACGTCACCGACGACGTCACTCAGCGTGTGCTGAACAAACTGAAGACCCTAGGGGCCGAGTAGTTACTTCTTTTTGAAAAAAGTCTTTAAACGGCGAACAAGTTTTTCGAGCCACTGTTCGCCGTTTTTTACTGCCTCTTGAGCCCAGACAAATTCAAGGCTAAGGATGGCCAGACCGGCGATTACCACTGGAATACCAGGGCCTGGCAGCACCATAAAAATCAAACCGATTATCACCAGAGCAAACCCGAGCACCACAATCGTGGCCCATCTGACCGGGTGCGGCAATACCTGAAGAACTTTCTTCATCCACTCGATGAATTTGCTAATCATGATTCCTCTGGAAAAACATTTAGCCAGTCATACCAACCGCGGTTGAGCACAAGCCAGGCAATCAGACCGTATCCCACTTGGCCGGGGTAGGCGTGAGGGGAGGCTTGAATCTCTAGGTTCCAACCCTCATGATCAACCAGCGGGTGAAAGCAATCTACATAGGTGATTCCTCGGCGACCGCAGACGTCTTCGTAGCCGGTTGATAGGTGCTCGACTTCGCCGTTTAGCTCAGGGTTGTGGTGCGGGGTGGGGCCAATTACAAAAGTTTCAACCTGTTGCCGCTTGCACTCGTCGAGAATCGTCGCGAGGTTTAGGCGACTTCTCGAGGTGGTGATTCCCATTGCAGGGTCGCTATTGCTAAGCGCGATAACCAGTCGGTTGTCAGTGTCTGCGGTAAATCGAGAGAAAGCCTCGGTCTTTACCCGCTCTGCTAGTGATTGGCTATCTTCATTTGGGAAAGGCAGAGCCCAGATGTCAATTCTCGGATTGGTAGCCGGAGTCTTAGCCGTTACTCGACCGACCCAACCCATGCCTCGACTATCGCCCGCGGCACTGACAATCGAATCGCCCATGATGACGATTCGAATGTCTTTGCGCGGAATCACGTTTCTTACGCGAAAGCTCTAGCGATGATGTCGGCTTGTTCTACAGCGTGAGTCTTAGCTGATCCGACAGCTGGCGAAGCAGATGCTGGGCGAGAAACCAACTTGGCAACCTGTCCGTTCATGTACTTCGGCAGGAATAGACCGATGTAAGTCCATGGGCCTTGGTTGGCTGGTTCATCCTGCACCCAGTAAAGCTCGGCGTTTGGATACTGCGCGTAAGTCGCCTTGATTTCATCCACCGGAGTCGGGTAGAGCTGCTCGACGCGAACGATTGCGGTCTTGCCGTCATTGCGTTTCTGCGACTCGGCGAGTAGATCCCAGTAGATCTTGCCCGAACAGAATAGCACGCGGGTGACGGCATTCTTATCGAGATTCTGCTCGTCGTCAATAACCGGGCGGAACTCACCGCTGGTGAAGTCTTTAACCTCACTCGAAGCAGCCTTCAGGCGCAGCATCGACTTCGGTGCAAACACAATCAGAGGTCGCTTCTGCTCGCTGTAAGCCTGGCGGCGCAGCAGGTGGAAGTGGCTGGCCGGAGTTGAAGGCTGAGCAACGGTCATGTTGTTCTCAGCGCACAACTGCAGGTAGCGCTCGATGCGGGCAGATGAGTGGTCAGGGCCCTGACCCTCGTAACCGTGTGGCAGCAGTAGCACTAGACCAGATTGCTGTCCCCACTTCTGCTCGGCAGAAGAAATGAATTCGTCGATGATGGTCTGGGCGCCGTTTGCGAAGTCACCGAACTGGGCTTCCCAAAGCACAAGAGCGTTCTCACTTTCAACCGAGTAACCGTATTCGAAGCCCATCGCTGCGTACTCGCTCAGTAGCGAGTCGTAGATCCAGAACTTGGCTTGGTTGGCAGCGAGGTTGCGAAGTGGCATCCACTCTTGACCGTTGACACGGTCGTGGAATACCGCGTGACGCTGAACGAAGGTTCCGCGACGGGCATCCTGACCTGAAATACGAACTGGAACGCCCTCGAGTAGCAGTGAGCCGAAAGCTAGCAACTCGCCGTAACCCCAGTCGATTCCACCCTCGCGTGACATTTCAACGCGCTTAGCGAGCAGCTGCTGAAGCTTCGGGTGAACCGAGAAGCCCGGAGGAGTGTTGTTGTGCGCATCGCCGATAAGTTCAACGATCTGCTGCGAGATAGCGGTCGGGCGACTGACTGCTGGTCGGTCGGTTGCGGTGGTGCCGATACCAACCTGACGAGTAGGAAGAGCCGCAGGCTTAGACATTGCCTCGTGAACTTCATTGAAGGTGTTCTCTAGGCGACTCTGGAACTTAGCGTTTGCCTCTTCGAACTCTTCGCGAGTGATGTCTTTGCGGCCAACCAGGCTCTCCATGTAGAGAGTGCGGGTAGAGCGCTTTGCCTCGATCAGGTTGTACATCAGCGGGTTGGTCATCGAAGGATCATCGCCTTCGTTGTGACCGCGTCGACGGTAGCAAACTAGGTCGACTACGACATCTTTCTGGAATTCCTGACGGAACTCGAAAGCGAGGCGAGCAACGCGAACCACAGCTTCTGGGTCGTCACCGTTCACGTGCAAAATCGGTGCCTGAATGCTCTTCGCGATGTCAGTTGAGTAAACCGTTGAACGGGATTCGCTCGGTGGGGTAGTGAAACCAATCTGGTTATTGATCACCAAGTGCACGGTTCCGCCGGTGCGGTAGCCACGAAGTGCCCACATGTTTAGGGTTTCAGGAACCACGCCCTGACCTGCGAAGGCAGCGTCACCGTGAATCAAAACTGGAACCACCGGGTAGCTCTCAGGCATGGTGTCGAGCACGTCGAGCTTGGCGCGAACGATACCCTCGAGAACCGGGTTGACAGCCTCGAGGTGTGAAGGGTTGGCAGCCAAGCTGACCTTTAGGTCGTTACCCTTCATGCTCTTGAACGTGCCCTTGGTGCCCAAGTGATACTTCACGTCACCAGAGCCTTGCACGGTCTTGGTGTCGAAGTTACCTTCGAACTCGCGGAACACTTGGCCGTAGGTTTTGCCGGCGATGTTGGTAAGAACGTTCAAACGACCACGGTGAGCCATGCCGATAGCAACTTCTTCGAGGTTGGCATCGGCGGCCTGCTGCAAAACTTCATCAAGGAATGCAATGGTCGACTCGCCACCCTCAAGTGAGAAACGCTTCTGACCAACGAATTTGGTCTGCAAGAAGGTTTCGAAAGCTTCGGCTTCATTCAGACGCTCGAGAATGTGCATCTGCTCGTCGTGAGTTGGCTTGGCATACGGGTGCTCAAGTTTGTCTTGGAACCACTTGCGCTGCGCAGGGTCTTGAATGTGCATGTATTCGACACCAACAGTGCGGCAGTAAGAGTCGCGCAGAATCTTGTAGATATCGCGGAACAGCATCTTTGACTTGCCGCCGAAGCCACCGGTCTTGAAGGTGCGGTCAAGATCCCAAAGGCTCAGGTGGTGGTTCAGAATGTCGAGGTCAGGGTGTGAACGCTGACGGTATTCGAGTGGGTCGATGTCTGCCATCAAGTGACCGCGAACGCGGTAGGCATTGATCAATTCTTGGATGCGGGCAGCCTTCGAACGGTCATCTGCGTCATCTGACTCGAAGTCGGTGACCCACTTGACTGGTTCGTAAGGAATGCGAAGGTCGTTGAAGATGTTCTCGTAGAAACCGCGCTCGCCGAGTAGCAACTCGTGAACCTTCTTCAAGAACTCGCCAGAACCAGCGCCCTGGATAACGCGGTGGTCGTAAGTTGAAGTGAGAGTGATGGTCTTGCTCACACCGTGGCGTGCCAGAGCTTGCTCGCTCATTCCCTGGAACTCAGCTGGGTATTCAAGAGCACCGGCACCGATGATCGAACCCTGACCTTGCATCAAACGTGGAACCGAGTGAACGGTTCCGATGCCTCCAGGGTTGGTTAGCGAAATGGTGGTGCCAGCGAAGTCACCTGCGGTGAGCTTGTTGTCACGAGCGCGCTTCACAACGTCTTCGTAAGCGCTCAGGAATTCAGCAAAGTTAAGGCGCTGGGCGCGCTTAATGTTCGGAACCAAAAGTGAGCGGGTTCCGTCTGGCTTAGGAATGTCAATCGCTAGACCGAAGTTCACATTTGCTGCGTGAACTACTGCTGGCTTGCCTTCTACCTCTTGGTAGAAAACGTTCTGGCTCGGGAATTCTTTGATTGCCTGAATGATGGCGTACCCGATTATGTGCGTGAAAGAAACTTTGCCGCCAACGGTTCGAGCAAGGTGAGAGTTGATGACAATGCGGTTGTCGATCATCAGCTTGGCCGGAATGGTTCGAACGCTGGTTGCGGTAGGTACCTGGATGCTGGCATCCATGTTGGTTGACAGGGCCTTGGCCATGCCCTTGAGAACTTCGACCTGGTCTTGCTCTTCAGCTTCGGTCTGCGAAGCCACGATGTCAACCGAGGTGGTTACCGGAGCCTGAGCCGGAATTGGTGCTGCTTTTGGTTCAACGCGGGTGGTCTTGGCTACCAGCGGTGCTTCTGGGCTGACTGGCTGTGCAGCCACCGGTGTTTGTGCCGGTGCAGCCGGTGCTGAAACCTGAGTTGTGTGGTAGCGCTCTAGGATTGGCCACCAAGACTTGTCAACTGCGTCTGGATTCTGCTTCCACTGGGCATACATCTCTTCGACTAGCCACTCGTTGGCACCGAATTCAGTTTCTTCGGACACTACTTCCACCTCGAAATAAATCGCAAAATTTTGAACAAAACAGCCTCTTAAGCCTACCTTTCGTTTACCCCTCGAAATGCACGAGTTTCCACTCAAAGGTATGCTTGGTTGAAATGGATAGTTGGTTATCGCTCGCGCTCGGAATTTTGCTCACTGTGGGCACCGGGCTGTTCGTGGCATCCGAATTTTCAATGGTCAACCTTGAGCGTTCTGACCTTGAAGCGCGTCAGGCTCGAGGCCAAAAGGGCCTTAGCAACACGATTCGCGCACTGAAGAAGACGAGCACTCACCTTTCTGGTGCCCAACTTGGCATCACGCTGACCACAATGCTTACCGGATTCCTCGCCGAACCAGCTCTCACTCACTTGCTGTCAGACCCGCTAACAAGCTGGGGTATCGCCGAGGCAGATGTCGAACCGATTGCCCTCGCGCTCGGAATGTTCTTGGCAACAGTGTTCTCAACTCTGGTTGGCGAACTCATCCCGAAGAAATTGGCGCTGACTATTCCGCTCGAAGTCAACCGCTTTGTAGTTGTTTTTCAGTTGATTTTTACGTTCATCTTCGGCTGGGCGGTCAAGGGCTTGAACATCGTGGGTGACGGGGTCGTTCGACTCTTCGGGTTCGAACCGAAAGAAGAACTTTCTTCATCGCGTACCGCAGAAGAGCTCGCATCGCTAGTTCGACGAGCAGCAGCTGAAGGTGCGCTTGATTCAAGCACTGCGACTCTAATCACCAAGACCATTGCGCTAAGCCAACTCACCGCAGCAGATATCATGACTGCCCGACCAAAGATGCACGTGGTAAATCGCGAGCAGACTGCAGCAGACGTTGTTGCCTTGACCAACTCAACGGGGCACTCTCGCTTCCCGGTTATCGAAGAAGACACCGATGACGTGGTAGGCCTCGTGCACGTGAAAAAGGCAGCTGCAATCGCACGCGGTGAACGCGACAAGGTCAAGGTCGCAACCTTGGTTACCCCGGTTGAGCGCGTGCCTGAAACTATGAAGCTCGAGACCCTGCTTGGCACATTGCGTGCCAAGGGAATGCAAATCGCCCTAGTGGTTGATGAGTATGGTGGCACCGCAGGTCTTGTAACGCTTGAAGACCTAGTTGAAGAACTTGTTGGCGAACTTCAGGATGAACACGATCGCAGTTTGGCTGGCATTCGCCGAGGCGGCGGAAAGAGCATTCTGTTCCCAGGGCTAATGCGACCAGACGAGCTCGGAGAACTTGCAATCAAGATTCCTGATGTCGGTGCTTACGAAACCGTAGGTGGTTTCATCATGCAGAAACTTGGCCGTCTGGCTGAGGTTGGCGATGTAATCGAGATTGACGGTGGCGAGCTTCGAGTAGAGCGCATGGATGGTCGCCGCATCGACAGAGTTAGATTCACACCTGAGGAGGTCGGAAGTGTCTGAGGCATTGAACGGCATCATCTGGTTCTTCGTGCTGCTAATCGGGAACGCCTTTTTTGTTGGTTCTGAATTCGCAGTGATTTCGGCCAAGCGAGCCAAAATCGAACTTCGTGCCGAAGACGGTAGTGGTGCGGCGAAGATTACCCTAAAGGCCATGGATCGAGTTTCGATCATGCTTGCGGCAACGCAGATTGGTGTGACTGTCTGTTCGCTGCTTATTCTGCTCATCGCAGAACCAGCCATCCATCACTTACTAGCAGTTCCTTTTGAATCACTGGGAATGGGTGCCGAGCTCGAGGGAATCATCAGCTTCTCAGTCGCTCTGATTCTGGTTTCATCGCTTCACGTTTTGCTTGGCGAAATGATTCCTAAGCAACTCGCTTTCGCAGTGCCTGAACGTGCCGCTCTGATTCTGGTTCCGCTGCTTTACGGTTTCGCTCTGATTACCAAGCCACTCGTGGTTTCACTTAATGCGATCGCGAATGGCGTGCTTCGACTTTTCAGAATAAAACCGCGTGATTCGGCCAACACTGCCTACACGATCGAACAGGTTGAAGACATCGTTGAACACTCGACTCGCGAGGGTGTTCTAAGTGACACCTCGGGTGCAATCTCGAACACCTTCGAGTTCACCGAGAAGAAAGTCAAAGACATCTCAATTCCGCTGAGAAAAGTGGTGGCTTTCCCGATCACTGTGACTCCGGCAGAAATCGAAGCCGCGGTTTCGAAGCACGGTTATTCAAGATACCCGCTCACTCAAAACGGTGAGATCACCGGGTACCTTCACCTCAAAGATGTGCTTGATTTGCGCGATGATGAACTTGCCGACCCGTTCCCTGAGAAGCGCGTCAGACAGCTGACATCATTCAGTGAAAACACCGAAGTAGAAGATGCCCTAGCTGGCATGCGTCGCACCAGTTCTCACTTAGCCAAGGTAATCAACCGCAAGGGCGAAACCGTAGGCATCGTATTTCTTGAAGACATCATCGAAGAACTCGTCGGTGAAGTCAGAGATGTTACTAACTAAAATTTTCCGCGCTTGTACTGCGGTGGCCAGTAATCAAGTTCAACACCGAGTTCATGCGCTGCGCGAAGCGGCCACATCGGGTCTCTGAGGGCTGCACGTCCAATCATTACTACGCTGATCTGACCTGCTTCAAGGATGCTCTCAGCTTGCTTTGCTTCGGTAATCAAACCAACCGCGCTAACTGGTTCACCCACGTGTTCTGCGATGTACTCTGCGAGTGGAACCTGGTAGTTCGGTCCGAATGGAATCTGCACTCCCATGACTAAACCACCTGATGAGGTGTCAAACATGTCGGCTCCAAGTTCTTGAGCCCACTTGGCAACCTGAACGGTTTGTTCTTGATTCCAGCCGTCTTCGCGCCAGTCAGTAGCTGAGAACCTAATCATGAGTGGCACCTGCTGGCTGATCTGAGAGCGAATCTCACTGACAATCTCGAGCAGCAGTTTTGCGCGTTTCTCTAGGCTGCCACCGTATTCATCGGTGCGAGTGTTGGTTATCGGGGAGAGGAATTCATGAATCAGATAGCCGTGGGCTGCGTGAATTTCGACAGCGTCGAATCCTGCTTCGACTGAGCGTTTGGCTGCTTGTCCGAAGGCTTTGACGATTGCCGGTAGTTCTTCAGTTCTCAGCGCGCGAGGAGCTTTATAGCCATCGAAGGCAACGTCGGTCGGACCAACTGTCTCCCAGCCGCCATCTTCAATGGTCATGCTTCCCGAGCCTGACCACTCGCGATAGATAGAAGCTTTGCGGCCAGCGTGAGCTAACTGGATGGCGGCTTTAGCGCCGTAGTGATGAATCTCAGCGGTGATACGAGACCAAGCATCTGCCTGGTCTTGATTCCAGATGCCTGCGTCCCAGGGCGTGATACGACCTTCTGGTGAAACCGCAGAGGCTTCGACAATAATCATGCCGAAGCCACCTTTGGCGCGTTCGGCATAGTGAACAAAGTGCCAATCACTAACGACACCATCTAAGTTTTCGCAGGAATACTGGCACATTGGTGGCAGCCACACTCGATTGCGAACTTCAACTTGACGCAGGTGAATTGGTTCGAACAGCTTGCTCATGGCTTTAGCCTACTTCGGTAGCCTTAGAGCATGGTTCACCTAGCGCTCGATGACAAGTTGGCTGCCCTTTTGCGCCTGCCAAATGCGCTAGACGATAAGTATTCGCGCGGTGTCGTTGGTTTTGTAACCGGCTCTGATCATTACCCGGGAGCTGCTCTTTTGGGAACACGAGCGGCACAGGCTATTTCGATTGGCATGGTTAAGTACATTGGGCCGCAGCGCGTGCAAGATTTGCTTTTGGTGTCAAACCCCGAAGTGGTTTGCAGCGAGTTTGCCAATGATGCCGGTCGTGCCAACGCCTGGGTTATTGGGTCAGGGGTTCCCGCGAATGATGCGCTGCAAAAGCGAAACAGCGAAATGGTATTTTTCAGCAGTGGGGCAGTGGCTGTGGTTGATGCCGGTGCGCTTGAGTATTTGAATTTTGAACTGCTCAGTAAGCAGAGACTTTTGCTGACCCCGCACTACGGTGAATTGGCACGCTTGCTCAACACTCTTGACGGTGTAAAAACTCACACCACAGAGTCGATTCGCGATGATGCAGTTGCCATCGCAAAGTACGCAGCCACACGCACTGGGCAAACTATTTTGCTCAAGGGAAGCCTGACGATTCTGGCGACAGCCGAGGGCGAAGTGCGAGCCGTAGGCCCAAACTCACCGCACCTTGCAACCGCGGGCTCAGGTGATGTCCTGGCCGGTCTGCTTGGTGCAATTGCGGCGGCGAATCCTGAAGAACCAACCTGGCTAAACATTGCAGAGTTAGCTGTCAGGTTGCACTCGGCAGCTGCTGAACTCGCCGCTGAAGCAGGCTCTGTTACAGCGAGCACGATAATAGATTCGCTCGGTTTACTCTGCAGGGAGCTAGCAGCTTGAAATATTTAGTAAGTCGGTCAGGGGTTTTTCTCGCAAGCATGGCTTCGCACTTTGTGCTGCTATTGCTGGGAGTCAGTGGCCTCTGGGGCACCCCGATGGGCGACATTACCTACAGCTATGAGCCGTGGGCAACTCAGATGGTTTCGAACAACTCACTGTTTGGCATCACATCAGATTGGGTTTACCCCTGGGTAGATCTTCTGCCAGTGCTGGTGCCAAAACTGATTGCTCTCGCTACTGGTTACAGTTACTTCGCGGTTTGGGTTGCCGGCTCAATCGTCATCGATCTGGTTGCGCTCTGGGCGCTGATCGGTTTCAGAGGAACGGCAACTCGTGCGAGATTGCTCGCGGGTTTTGCTTGGGTCGGCCTGCAATTTTTGCTGGGACCAGTCGCTATAAGTCGAATTGATAATCTGAGCATCGCTCTCGCCATGATTGCGATCGGCGCATTTTTAGAAGGCAAGGATGCCATCGCAGCCGGCTGGTTGGCATTTGCCACCTGGGTGAAAATTTGGCCGGCAGCTGTTTTGCTCGCACTCTTTGCGGCTACTAAAAACCTTCGCAAAGTTCTTGAATCAAGTCAGGTCGTGCTCATTTCGATTGCTCTGCTTGGCTTCTTGTTTGGTCGCTTCCATTCCATCTCGTTTTTCCTGGCTCAGTCAGATAGGGGCATCCAGATTGAATCACCGATCGCGCTGATCTGGATCTGGCAGAAAATTCTCGGTTCAGCGACTTCTGGCATTTATTACGACCAGACCTACCTGACCTTTCAAGTTCAGGGTGAACAGGTCGAAACATTTGCTTCGCTGATGTCGCAGGCTTTCTATGCTGCGCTTGGTATTACAGCTTGGCTTGCAATCAAGGCTTCGCGGCAGCAGGGTAATCGCGATCAGATCTTTGCCTGGGTCTCGATGACGGCGATTCTCGACATGATTGTTTTTAACAAGGTGGGTTCGCCGCAGTACATCGGTTGGCTCTTTGTGCCCGCGATTTACGCAATCGCGAAATCACTTGCAGGCTGGAAGCCCGCTATCTTTTCTGTCGCGGGTATTAGCTTTTTAACGTTTGTGATTTACCCGATGGTTTACGACGGAATTTTGCAATCAGAATTGCTGCCAACGATGGTGCTCACGCTTCGAAACCTCGCGCTGATTTTCTTGCTTGTGCAGGCGAATTTAGAGCTTATGAAACTAGGCAAGCAGGCTCTTGATGAGCGGGCCCACTAGATCTTTTTCTATTAGAAAACCATCGTGCCCAAACTCACTGCTGATGACATGCAGTTTGGTATTGAGACCTTCAGCGATTTGACGCTGGCCTTCAAGCGGGAAGAGTCGATCGGTATCGATGCCTGCCACTAAGGTTTTCGCTTTGACTAGCTTCAGAGCAGCCTTCAATGAACCGCGATCGCGCGCGACATCGTGTGAGTTCATGGCGTTCACAAGTGTGATGTAACTGTTGGCATCGAAGCGGCGAGTGAACTTGTTGCCGTGAAAATCTAGGTAACTCTCAACAGCAAAGCGCCCACCACCGCCGAGAGGTGAGACCGCAGGGGATTGCCAGGTGCGTTCAAATCGGTCGTTCAACTCGGTTGGGGAACGGTAGTTCAATAGAGCCATTCTTCTGGCAAGTGCTAAGCCATGGTGCGGGCCAAAACCGGGCTTGGCATCGTAATACTCGCCACCTTTGAAGGCTGGGTCGCTCTTGATGGCCTCGATCTGCACCGAGTTGAGAGCAATTTGATCTGCCGTAGTAATTGGTGGGGCTGCGATCACGGCAACGCGTTCGAGAGAATCTGGGTAGGTAATAGCCCACTCTAGAGACTGCATGCCACCCATCGAGCCGCCGATGACCGCAAACCACTTGGTGATTCCGATTTTCTCACTGAAAAGTTTTTGAGCGCTCACCTGATCGCGAATGGTTAGGTAAGGGAATTTCGGGCCGTATTCTTGCCCGCGCTTATCTAGCGAGGCTGGGCCGGTTGAGCCTTGGCATCCACCGAGCATGTTCGGCGCAACCACAAAGTATTTTTCGGTGTCGATGGCGAGCCCTGGCCCGACCATGTCAGACCACCAACCCTCGGTCGGGTGTTCTTTAGAAGCTGCGCCGCTGACGTGTGAATCTCCGGTTAGCGCGTGAAGCACCAGAATCGCGTTGGTTTTAGTGTCATTGAGCTCGCCCCAGGTTTCATAGGCGATGCGAACATCGTGCAGGGTTTTACCTGACTCAAGTTTGAGTTCGAACAGGGGAGCAAACTGTCGGTTTCCAGCTGGGTCACCATCGCGCCAAGCACCGGTAGCACGCGGCTTACCGATGAGTTGGCGACTCAGCTCATCGGTGATGAATCCCGATGGAACCGTGTCTTCTGGTGTCTGAAATTCCATTTTTCTCTAACTAAGCGTAAAGGTGGGTTCGCCGAAACGAACCCACCTAACCACTTGTTTTTTGTTACTTGGCGGCCGCGAAACCAGACTCGAGGTCGGCCAAGATGTCTTCGATTGACTCAAGACCAACCGAGAGTCGAACTAGACCTGGGGTTACACCTGCGGTTAGTTGCTGCTCTGGGGTGAGCTGTGAGTGTGTAGTCGAAGCTGGGTGAATCACTAGCGAACGAACGTC
>JBJTOA010000061.1:0-2873 GCA_046074285.1 Micrococcales bacterium | reverse complement strand
CTTCTCGCGTGCCGACTATCAGCCGCTGATGATCGAACACGGCGTTCAGATCGAGTCTTGGGGCCCATTCGCCGAGGGCAAGAATGACCTGTTCACGAACCCGGTTTTGGCCAAGGTTGGCGCTAAGCATGGCAAGAGCATCGCTCAGGTGGTTTTGCGTTGGTTGATTCAGCGCGATGTGGTCGTGATTCCAAAGTCGATTCGCCCAGATCGCATGGCAGAGAACTTTGATGTTTTCGGTTTTGAGCTAGACGACCAAGACATGCAAACCATCGCTGCTTTAGACACGGGTGCGAGCCTGTTCTTTGACCACCGAACCCCTGAAATTGCCAAGCGTTTGGGTTCACACAAGATCGAGCACTAATGCTGACGCCAGAAGACGTTCAGGCATACAACGATAAGCAAACGGCAGAAGACCAAGTTGTTTGCAACTGGTTGGCATTGACCATAGCGGCGGCATTGCCTGAGGCTTCCGGCAAAGTTTGGCATGGTCACCCGGTTTGGTTTATCGAGTCGAACCCGGTGGTTGGTTATCACCGTCAAAAAGACTCGGTGCGCATTTTGTTTTGGAGCGGCCAGTCGTTTAATGACGAAGCGCTCAAGGCCATTGGTTCTTTCAAGGCCGCCGGGGTTGCCATCGAATCGGTCGACACTTTTAACCAGGATGCGTTTGCGGGCTGGCTCGAAAAGAGCCGAAGCATTCAGTGGAACTATGCAAATTTGCCGAAGAAAAAGGCGCTTGAGAAGCTAACCGACTTCTAAAAAACCAAAGGTTACTGAACGTACTCAGGGTTCATGTAGAAGAGCTCCCAAAGGTGGCCGTCTAGGTCTTCAAACCCCCAGCTGAACATGAAACCCATGTCCTGCGGGTCGTTGACACGTCGGCCGCCAGCGGCGAATGCCTTCTCTGACAGCTCGCGCACTTCATCCACGTTTTCGCAGGCGAAGGCAAAGATTGCCTCGGTGCTGGTCGACGGCGCAATGGGCTTATCGATGAAGCCGGCAAATTTTTCGTGCTCTAGCAACATCACATAGACGGTTTCGTTGACGATCATGCAGGTCGAGGTCTCGTCGGTGAACTGGGCGTTGAAGGTGAAGCCGAGCTTGGTAAAGAATTCGACTGATTTCTTTAGATTGGCAACCGGCAGGTTCACAAAGATTGAAGTAAGCATGGGGCAAGTTTAGGTTCTGGTACCCAAACGACAAAAGCCCCAGATTGCTCTGGGGCTTTTTCGCTGTCTCATTTGCGAACTTCTTCTTTCTACGCCACCTTTCTACGCCATCTTGTGTTTTTGAAGCGAAAATCAACCTCGTGACTAGTCATCGGTCTGCTTTACCTTTCGTGAAAAGAAGCCAGACTATTTGTAATGAATGAAAGGTCGTGACCGATGGCAACGCGCAAGAGAAAGTTCGCCCAGGTCGATGTGTTTTCACACACGCCGTATTTGGGAAATCCAGTTGCCGTAGTTCTCGATGCTGATGGTTTGAGTGACGAAGCGATGCAGCACTTGGCTCGTTGGACTAATCTTTCGGAAACCACTTTTGTGCTGTCGCCAACAGCAGCAGAGGCTGACTACCGAATTCGTATTTTCACTCCTGGGGGAGAACTGCCATTTGCGGGTCACCCAACTCTTGGCTCTGCTCACGCTTGGTTAGAAAACGGCGGGAAACCAAAGGTCAGCGGCAAACTGGTTCAGGAGTGCGGTGTTGGTCTTGTAACTCTCAACCAAGGCGTGGGCGGCTCGCTACTGTCTTTCCGTGCGCCGGAAACCGTGAAAAGTGGGCCACTCGAAGCAAGTCTTCTATCGACGATTATCGACGCTCTTGGCATCGACGAATCAGAAGTTGTGGCTCATCAGTATGTCGATAATGGGCCTGGGTGGGTCTGTGTCCAACTGACATCCGCAGCGAGAGTGTTGGAGGTTGAGCCGAAGTTTGACGCAGATTCAGACCTGATGCTCGGTCTCTTGGGTGCGCACCCAGCAGGAAGCGAGTCGGCATTTGAGTTGCGAGCCTTTGCTCCAAAAATCGGTGTTTATGAAGACCCTGTTACTGGAAGTCTGAACGCGAGCGTCGCACAGTGGTTGTTCCGAACTGGTGTAGTTGCTAACTCTTATCAAGCATCGCAAGGAAATCGGGTTGGGCGACAAGGAACGATTGCTTTGAGTGTTGATGGTGATGGCGAAGTGTGGGTTGGTGGCCCAACAGTCACCTGTATTCGCGGAGGGATCGACATATAGAAAAAGACCCTCGAAAGAGGGTCTTTTCGCGGAGAATATGGGATTCGAACCCATGAGGGCTTGCACCCAACACGCTTTCCAAGCGTGCGCCATAGGCCACTATGCGAATTCTCCTGGTTAAAAAACTTTGTTGCTCGTGGAAGAGTTTATCGACACCTGCGGTGGCGTCGCGCAACAGCTCGCACGGGGCTCAGGCTTCTCAGCGAACTATCAGAAAGAAAGTGGAGAGTTTAGTAGTTGAGATCTTCATCCGAATAAATCGAAAGGACAACTATGAACTGCCCTAAATGCGATGCCTCGATGCGCTCCTACGAGCGAAACGGCATCACAATCGATCAGTGCACCGGCTGTCGAGGCATCTTCTTGGACAGGGGAGAGCTCGAACACCTTTTGGATGCGGAGGCGAAATTCGCGGCGTCCCCAGCTGAACCGGCCCAGCAGAATTGGTCGGCACCAACGCAGAATCAACCAAATCAGCACAATTACCCAAACCCTGGCTATCAGCAGAAGAAGAAAAAGAGCTTCTTAAGTGAGTTCCTCGACTTCGACTAAATCGAATTGAGCTCCAAAAGTTTCGACGCATAAAACGCGAGTAAACTTGAACTGGACTCCCCGTGCGGCGTCACCTCGGCC
>JBJTOA010000060.1:0-4839 GCA_046074285.1 Micrococcales bacterium | reverse complement strand
TTAGCGCTTTTCGAGCTTGTCAGCTTCGATTTCGTGAAGCGCGATGGTCAGTGGCTTCTCGTCGATGGTGGTGTCAACCAGCGGGCCGGTGTTCTTGAAAAGGTGGCCTTCGGCAAGTTCTGAGTAATAGTCATTGATCTGACGAGCACGCTTTGCAGCAAAGATCACCAATTCGTACTTTGACGAAACGTATTCCTTGTTTAGCAAGGTGTCGATTGACGGCGAAACAATGCCTTCGAGTTTCTGTGACATGGATGTCAACTTTCTAGTTGAGAAAACTTTGCCAAAACGGCGACTACATCAAGTTTACGATAGCCTCGGCGCAATCCGCGACTTTTTCATTAACAACCACGTGATCAAACTCTGCTTTAGCTGCGAGTTCTTCACGTGCCGTTGCGAGTCTGCGCTCTTGCTCTTCTGCTGATTCTGTGCCCCTGGCGGTCAGTCGGCGAACCAGTTCTTCCCAAGATGGCGGCGCAATGAATACCAGGTTTGCGCTAGGCATTGCCTTCTTAACCTGGCGCGCACCTTGAATATCGATTTCGAGCAGCACTTTCTCGCCCCTGGCCAAAGCTTCAACTACCGGTTGTTTTGGGGTTCCGTATTTGTTCTTACCGTGCACAACTGCATACTCGAGCATTTCGCCCCGCGCGATGAGGTCATCAAAATCGTGCATACTCAAGAAAAAGTAACTCACACCGTCAATTTCGCCAGGTCTGGCATCACGAGTGGTTGCCGAGACCGAAAGGTGTACTTCCGGATGGTTTTCTAGGATGTGGGCAATAACAGTGCCCTTACCAACCGCGGTAGGGCCTGCCACAACTGTCAAACTTCCGGACATTACTCGAGCCCCTCAGCAAGTTCAGCGTTGGCTTTGTCGATTAATTCATCAACCGTGCTAGGGCTGACCAGAACCGACCTCGAAACATTCGCAATCACCTGACTCGCACTCGCACCGAACAGTCGGCCAGCATCTAACAATCTTGCGCCTTGTGCTCCGAATCCGGGCGCTAAAATCGGCGTCTTTACTTTTTGATCTTCACTTAGCAGGCCAGCCAATCCGAACTTATTCAGGTTGAGTGTGGCACCGAGCACCGCGCCAAAAGAGCCGAAGCGCTCCCCTGCACCAGAAGTTACGGTGTTTATGCTCGCAAGTGATTCCCACACGGATGCCGCAACTGTTTTTCCCTCGGCGGTCTTAGCTTGCTGAAAGACAGCACCCTCCGGGTTTGAGGTTGCACTGAGAACAATGATTCCCTTACCCAGTTCAACGGCTTCAGCCAGAATCGGTTTGAGTGAATCGAAACCAAGGTAGGGCGAAACCGTGATGGCATCACAAACGAAAGGTGCATTTTTTCCGAGCCAGGCTTGAAAATAAGCTTCCATGGTTGATCCGATGTCACCACGCTTGACATCCATTATGTTGAGCAGTTTGGCATCACTTGCTTTGACGCAAATATCCTCGAGCACCTTGAATCCCGCTGAACCGAAACGCTCAAAGAATGAAACCTGGGGCTTGATTATTCCAACCCTGCCTGAAGCAGCCTCTAGAACAATGTTTGCGAACGAGTTCAAACCCTGAGCTGAATCCGGCAGTCCCCATTCCTCTAGCAACTGTTGATGCGGGTCGATTCCCACACAGAGTTGCCCGTGCTCGTCTACCGCTCTGGCGAGCTTGGCACCAAAACTACTTGGCAAGGGCTGCCTTTCTATCGGCTGAGTGCTCCTGAAGTGACTTTACGCCAAATGGCCCTGCGATGACGCTCTCGAAAGACCCGATGGCTGCCGAAAGCTGGGCAATCGTGGTGAAGATAGCTTTATCGGCTGCGGTTGTGGCGGCGCGAATCTCGTAGCCATCCTTACGGGCTGATGCGCCAGAAGGTGTGTTCACCACCACGTCAACTTCACCAGAGGTAATCAAATCAACTACGTTCTTACCGATAGATTCGTCTTCGCTCAACTTTGCCACAGTGGTGGTTTTGATGCCGTGGCGCTCGAGAATGGCTGCGGTTCCAGAAGTTGCAAGAATTTCATAGCCGAGCTGCTCGAGTCTTCTAATCGGAAGCACCACGTGTGGCTTGTCACGGTCTGAAACCGAGATGAAGATACGACCCGAGGTAGGCAGGCTAGAGCCAGCCGCAGCCTGTGACTTCGCAAACGCAGTTGGGAAATCTACATCCATGCCCATGACCTCACCGGTCGAGCGCATTTCAGGGCCGAGCAAGCTGTCAACGAAACGCCCGTCGCGGGTTGCAAATCGCTTGAACGGCAGCACTGCCTCTTTCACCGCGATTGGTGAACCAGCTGGAATGTAAGTGCCGTCTTTTTCTGGCAGGTGCCCGCCTGCGACCAGCTGCTTGATCGAGTGACCAACCATAACCAGCGAAGCAGCCTTGGCAAGTGTGATCCCCAGTGCCTTAGAAACGAATGGCACGGTTCTAGATGCTCTCGGGTTTGCCTCGAGAACGTAAAGCACATCGTTTGCCAGTGCGTATTGCACATTGAGTAGACCGCGAACTCCGATGCCCTGGGCGATTTTCAACGTGGCTTCGCGAACTCGATTGATTTGGTCCTGACTCATGGTTACCGGTGGCAAAGTACAGCTAGAGTCGCCAGAGTGAATTCCGGCCTCTTCGATGTGCTCCATAACTCCACCAACGTAGAGGGTTTCACCATCGAATAGCGCGTCAATGTCGATCTCGATAGCGTCGTTCAAAAAGCGGTCAACTAGCAGCGGGTGATCTGGTCCCACCAGAGCGTGCTCTTTGATGCGATCGAAATAATCACGGATGCCGTGCTGGTCATAAACGATTTCCATGCCACGACCGCCAAGTACGAATGACGGGCGCACCAAAACTGGGTACCCGATTCGGTTTGCAATTACCTCAGCTTCTGCCAGGTTTGTGGCGGTGCCATTCGCCGGAGCAAGAAGGTCGGCCGCATCTAGAATCTGCTGGAACTGACCGCGTTCTTCGGCAAGGTCGATAGCGGTAGGCGTAGTTCCCAAAATTGGAATTCCGGCTGCCTCTAAGCCTTTAGCAAGGCCAAGTGCAGTTTGCCCACCGAGTTGAACTACAACGCCAACCAATTCGCCACTGCGCTGTTCAGCGTGAATAACTTCGAGCACGTCTTCGAGCGTTAGTGGCTCAAAGTACAGGCGGTCAGACGTGTCATAGTCGGTCGAGACCGTTTCAGGGTTGCAGTTGATCATGATCGTCTCGTAACCAGCTTCTGCCAGTGCGAAACTAGCGTGCACGCAAGAGTAATCGAACTCAACACCCTGACCGATTCGGTTTGGGCCGGAACCCAAAATCACTACCTTCTTGCGGTCAGAAGCAACAACCTCAGTTTCTTCTTCGTAGGTGCTGTAGTGGTACGGGGTTAGAGCTGGAAACTCACCGGCACAGGTGTCAACGGTTTTGTAAACCGGGCGCAAGCCAAGGTCGTGGCGCATTGAGCGAACTTCGGCTTCACTGATACCCCTGAGGGCAGCAATCTGAGCGTCACTGAATCCGTGCTCTTTAGCCTCTTTGATAACCTCACCGTCGAGGTGATTCGCGCTAGCGATAAAGTCAGCAACTTCATTGATCAAGACGATCTGGTCGATGAACCAAGGGTCGATCTTGGTTGCTTCGAAAGCTTGCTCTGGGGTTGCACCTGCTCTCAACGCCTGCTGCAGAGTCACAATGCGACCATCGGTCGGTACCACTGCCTTGGCTAGCAACTCGGTTGCATTGCCGGGTTCGCCATCCCAATGGAATGATGAACCTCGACGCTCGAGCGAGCGAAGTGCCTTCTGCAGAGCCTGTGAATAGTTGCGACCGATGGCCATGGCTTCGCCAACCGACTTCATGGTTGTGGTGAGTGTGGTGTCTGCCGCAGGGAACTTTTCGAATGCGAAACGTGGAACCTTGACGACTACATAGTCAAGGGTAGGTTCGAATGAAGCCGGGGTGACCTTGGTAATGTCGTTAGGAACTTCATCGAGGGTGTAACCGATAGCTAGTTTCGCAGCGAGTTTGGCAATCGGGAAACCGGTAGCTTTCGAAGCGAGTGCTGAAGATCTTGAGACGCGCGGGTTCATTTCAATCACAATCACGCGACCGTCTTTAGGGTCGATTGCAAACTGAATGTTGCAACCGCCGGTATCAACGCCAACTGCACGAATGATAGCGATACCAATGTCACGCAAGTTTTGGTACTCGCGGTCGGTCAGCGTGAGAGCGGGTGCAACAGTGATTGAGTCGCCGGTGTGAACGCCCACTGGGTCAACGTTCTCAATCGAGCAAACCACGACGGTGTTATCTGCGGTGTCGCGCATGAGCTCGAGCTCATACTCTTTCCAGCCGAGAATGCTCTCCTCGAGTAGTACCTCGTTTGTTGGAGAAGCTTGTAGACCAGCACCACCAATGCGGCGAAGGTCTTCCTCGTTATAGGCAAAGCTAGAACCAAGCCCACCCATGGTGAATGATGGGCGCACAACCAGTGGGTATCCAAGTTGCTCAGCACCATCCAGCAGTTCATCAATGGTGTGTGCAATTACCGAGCGGGCAACATCTGCGCCACAGTCAAGTACTAGCTGCTTAAAAATCTGTCGGTCTTCACCCTTTTTGATGGCGTCAACTTTCGCACCGATTAGTTCGACGTCGTATTTTTCAAGGATGCCGCGTTCGTGCAAAGCCATTGCCGCGTTAAGTGCAGTTTGACCACCAAGGGTTGGCAAGATTGCGTCTGGTTTTTCTTTCGCGATGATTGCCTCGATTACCTCAGGGGTAATCGGTTCAACGTAGGTTGCGTCTGCGAAGTCTGGGTCAGTCATGATGGTGGCCGGGTTTGAGT
>JBJTOA010000059.1:0-15282 GCA_046074285.1 Micrococcales bacterium | reverse complement strand
CTGCCCGCCGTGAATTTTTCTGGTCTGAAAGACAGGTCGATTCGACTCAAGAACACAGTTGTAAAGCACAAAGAACTTTCAATTGTTGTCAGCCTGCTTTTTGCTGCCCGACTTTTTCTGAGCAACTTGCAGTCTTACTGGCTTGACGAGCACTATTCGGTGTGGGCCTACGGTAGTTACTTCTCTAACCCATTTGAAATGGGTTTCTTCTTCGCTAAAGAATCGGTTCACCCACCGCTTTACCAGATGACCCTCTGGTTCTACATGAAGATTTTTGGCGATAGCGAAATCGCCACCAGAACCCTTTCAAACATCTTCATTGCAATCGCGATGATTGCGCTTTACGCGCTGATCAGAGATGCCGTGCCGAAGTGGCTCGCAGTTTTGGCTGCCGCCGTCTACGGTGCCGAGCCGAGCGGCATCCTGTATGCCATTGAAACTCGTTCATATGCAATGACACTCGCGCTATCGATTGTTTCGCTGCTTGCGCTCAAGCGATTTGTGCTTGGTTCGGCAGCTGGCTATCGCAAGAACTTCTGGCTGTTCACTTTCGCAATCGCCGGGCTAATGTTCACGCACTACTACAACATGTTTTTGGTTGGTGCGCTGGGTGCTTACCTGCTCACCCAGTTGGCGATGTTCAAGAGTGACAAGAAACTCGGCAAGCGTTACCTGCAGGGAGTCTGGGCGATTCTCACCGGTGTTGCAATGTATGCCGTCATCTGGGGTGCGATTTTCGTGGTGCAGTTCTTCTTTAAGAAGGGCAAATATGCCGGCACCGACAAGCTAAACATTTTCGACATGTACAACTCGATGCTGGTTGATTTGAATCTGGATGCCAGCTCGGTCATCATCACCGTTCTGGTTTATGTCTCTGGCGCGATTGCATTCACAGTTTTGTTCTTGCAAATTCGCAAGCGCAGTTTCAAATACCAGAGCCTCGAAAACGTTTTGCTTCAGCTGACCTTCGCAACCTTCTTGCCAATTCTCGCAAGTTATGTGGCATTCGTCGCGATCAACGCTGCTCGTGAAAGTTCGCGCTACTACATCTACTCGGCCGCACTTCTGCCGGTGTTCATGCTGCTCGCGTTCTACTGGGCAATCGAAAAGTTCGCTAAGGCTAAGAACGCCAACCGCAAGAAGACTTGGCAGGCAGTGGTAGCTAGCGCATTCGTGCTGGCAGCGGTTTTGCCGCAATCGGTAGCAGCGGCGAATGAAGGCAAGATTAATTGGCGTGGAACAATTCAGTTTGCTACTGAGTGGTCTGAAGAAAACTACCCTGGCGGAGTCAACTTCGTAGAGGTTTCGTTCAGACCTAAGCCAATGAGTGCTTATTACATTGGCAAAAACAACTACCAGCCACTGACCCTGCACACCATTCAAAAGCTTCACGACGAAACTGCTGTGGTGACTGATTACACCCCTGAAAAGTTGAGCATCACAAAAGCGAAGCCGCTATTGATTCTCTACCTGGTGCACTACGAAGGTCGTCTGACAACCTTGGCAACTGCCCTGTCAACCTATTACGACGTGGTTGAGCGCTACATCGACCATGACGGTCACGGGTTTGTAGTTTACGTACCTAAGGGTTAGCGACGAGGCTTGCGTGAGAACACGATGAGTTCTGCGAGCAAACCGAAAATCAGAAGCTGAATACCAACCAGGGTGAAAAGCAGGCCGGCAATCAAGAGCGGGCGCTCGCCGATTCCGTGACCGATGATCTTTTCGAAGGTTAGGTAAGCAAGAATCGCCAAACCGATAAGCAGTGAGCTAACACCGAATGCACCGAAAAGGTGCGATGGGCGAGACTCGTAGCTCATCAAGAAGCGAACGGTAAGCAGGTCAATGAACCCGCGCCAGAAGCGAGCGATTCCGTACTTGCTCTTGCCGGCTAGACGAGCGTGGTGCTCAACTGCCTTCTCGCGAGTGGTGAAGCCGTTCCAGTAAGCAATGACGGTGAGGTAGCGGTGCATCTCGCCGTAGAGCATTGGTGAAACTGCAGCAGCAACTTCGCCGGTCATTACCTTGAAACCAGAGTTGAAGTCTTTACCAGGAACACCGGCCAACTTCGAGGTGGCTGCGTTGTAAATCTTTGATGTGTTGCGCTTGATGAAGCGGTCGTTGCGGGTCATGCGAGCACCGGTAACTAGGTCTGCGCCGCTTTCTAGCTCGTGAATCAGCCCAACGATTTCTTTCGGGTCATCCTGACCGTCTGCATCCATCATGATTACGATGCTGGCATTGGCAGCGGTTGCCATCTCAAAAGAGTTTTGCAGGGCAGCAGCTTTGCCGCGGTTGCGCTTGGTGCCTTCGTAGAGCAGACCCTTGTGCTTCTTCTGAAGCCCAGCCATCACCTCGGCGGTGTTGTCGCTTGAGCCGTCATCGAAAACTAAAACCTTAAACGGCTTCTTTTGCTTTGACATTTCGTCAATGATCTGGGGTACAACTACAACAAGGTTCTCTGCTTCGTTATATGAAGGCAGGATAATCCAAACTGAATCTGACAAAGCAAACTCTTTCTTGTTAGCGGCTAAGGGAAAGCCTAACTTATTAGGCGCTCAGGGCAGCCAGCATCGAAGTAGCTACGGCCTTCGCCTCTTCAGCCGTGGTTGCCTTCAAAGCAGCAGCCGCGACTTCTCTGGCTTGCTCGTGGGTAACCGCGCTCAAAGCGTTTCGAACCGCAGTTACCTGAGAAGGTGAAGCGCTAACCGACTTGAAACCTAGACCAGCAAGGATGACCGCGAATGCCGGATCACTAGCTGACTCACCGCAGACACCGCTTGAAACGCCAGCCGCGGTTGCCCCGCTAGCGATTGAGGCTAGGGTGCGAATCAAACCCGGCTGCCAAGGGTTTAACAGGGTGCCGAGAGCAGCATTCATTCGGTCTGCCGCGAAGAGATACTGCGAGAGGTCGTTGGTGCCAACGCTGATGAAGTCGACAACACCTTCGAGGTCAGTCATGCAAGCGGCAATCGACGGAGTTTCAACCATGATGCCAACTTTGAAATCACCGAGTTCACGTGCCAGGGTTGCAAACTCTTTGGCTTCGCTAACCGTTGCGATCATCGGAGCCATAACCCAAACTTCGCGACCGGTCTTTTGACGGGCGAGCTCGAGGGACTTCAGTTGATCCTCGATGAAGGCGCGATGTTCAACAATCAGACGGAACCCGCGAACACCGAGCGAAGGGTTTTCTTCGTGAGGCATGTTCAAGAACGGAACCGGCTTATCGCTGCCTGCGTCGATAGTGCGAACCACGATCGGGCCTTGAGGAGCAGCGGCTAGAACTTTGCTGTAAGACTCAACCTGCTCTTCAATCGAAGGTTGCTTCTGAGCCGATAGGTAAAGCAACTCGGTGCGGAACAAACCAACACCTTCGGCAGCGGTTGCGCTCGCCGTGATGGCGTCTGATTCTGATCCGATGTTTGATCGAACCGGAACAATCGGGTCTAGCCCGGTTGCCTTGAAAGTAAGCGCGGTAGTTGCCTGCGAGACTTCGCCACCGACCACAACGCGGTCGCCCACTGGGTCAACCAAAACTACATCGCCGTTTTCTAGACCAGCTGCTGCGCCACAAGAAACCACAGCGGGAATCGAACGTGAACGACAGATGATCGCGGTGTGCGAAGTCGGGCCACCCTTGAGAGTGATTACGCCGACCACTGCCTTGGTGAACTGTGCGGTATCTGCCGGAGAGAAGTCGTCACCGACAATTACAAATGAGCCCTCTGAAGGAAGTTCGAGTGAAACAGAGATTCCAGCGAGTCTCGCCTGAACTCGGCGAGATAGGTCTTGCAGGTCATCAACGCGGGCAGCAAAGGTAGGGTCGCCACTTAGTAGTTCACCGAAGGTGTTTACTGCCATTCCGTAGCCGGCGCCAGCTGACCATCCGTCATTAATGTTTTCGGTTGCAACCTCTAGAAGTTCGTCGTCTTCCATCAAGAACTTCAGGGCTTCGAAAATTTCTGCGCTGGTTCCGCCCGCTTTTTCGCCGAGTTCATCGAGGTGAGCGCTAACGAATGCGATGGCTTCTTTGAGAGCTTCGACTTCGTTGGCGGGGTTGTTAGAGGTTTTGGTCCAGACCGGTAGAGCAGCAACTGGGGCTACTCGAAATACCGGGGCAACAACTGCGCTGAGACCAACGCCTAGGCCAGTCAGTACTGTGCCTGCGCTAAGTGGCACGACTAGCCCTTTAGGAATTCTTGAATCTGATCGATGATCTCTTTGCCGAGATCAGCGTTGTCAGTAGTTACCTCAACTAGCAGCGTCTCGCCTGGCTTAATCTGAAGTGCCATCAAACGCAAAGCTGAGTTTGCTTTAGCGAACTCTTCGCCTGCGCGACCAATTTGAACTTCGAGAGTTGACTCTTTGACAAGTTTCACGATCTGGCTTGCCGGACGAGCGTGCAGACCAATCGGGTCTAGAACCTCTACTGAACCTGAGATAACTGACATGGGGTGCCCTTTGATAAAGATGAATGACTTCTTATTTTCTCACTCAAATAGCGGGTTGTCGCAATTAAGTTGTCCTGCAAAACAAATTGCAGACTATTGCAAAAAATGTAAACGATTACAGATGAATAAAGTAGACCAAAATTTGCCACATTTGAGTTTCGCGCAGCAGTAGTATTCGTACACAAGGTTTTCACTGCGGACAACCCTCCGCAGTGAAGCGAGAGGAAAATCAGTTGAGCAGTACTGCTGTAACCACAGCCGAAATGGTAATCGTAGATATCGATGCCACCACCAAAGAAGAAGCCACCAAACTATTAGCTCAGCGCCTTTTAGACGCTGGGCGTTTGACTTCTATTGACGGTTACCTAGAAGCCGTTGCAAAACGCGAAGAGCATTTCCCAACCGGAATCGAGGGTGGCATTGCTATCCCTCACGCACAGAGCGATCTAGTTGTTTCTCCGAGCGTTGCAGTTGCAACCTCTAAGAAGGGCATCGACTTCGGTGCCGACGACGGACCATCACACCTAATCTTTTTGATCGCTGCACCAGCAAGTGGTGACAGTGCTCACCTCGCGATTCTCGCCAAGCTTGCTCGCAAGGTCATGAACGAAGAATTCCGCGATGACCTTCGCGCCGAAAAAGACCCTGCCGTAATCGCGGCAACCGTAACCCGAGAGGTACAAGACTAATGAAGATCGTTGGCGTAACTTCGTGCATCACCGGAATCGCACACACCTACATGGCAGCCGAAGCTCTAGAGCAGGCTGGCAAGAAACTTGGCCACGAAGTCAAGATTGAGACCCAGGGTTCAGCTGGAGTCAACCCACTAAAGCAAGAAGTCATTGATGCTGCAGACGCAGTCATCTTTGCAGTAGACCTCGAAGTGAATGGCCGCGACCGTTTCAACGGCAAGCCATATGTACAGGTCGGTGTAGCCAAGGCAATCTCTGGCGCAACCGGTCTAATCAACGGACTTCTCGAAGCAATCGAGAATGGCACCGCCCCTAAGGTCGGTGACGCTGCTCCTGCAGCCGAGAAGAAAGAGGCTTCTGAAAAGAAGCCAGCCGATAAAAAGGGAGGACTCTTCGGAGGGCTCTTCGGCAAAAAGTAATAAGTAGAGAGAATCTACCAATCCATACCCCGTGGATTGGCCAACCAAATACAAATAAAGAGCAATAGGAGGCTCAATGTCTGTAGGCACAAAGATTCGCCAGTCACTGATGACTGGTGTTTCATACATGATTCCTTTCGTAGCAGGTGGCGGTATTCTCATCGCCCTCGGCTTCTTGCTAGGAACAATCGCAAGAGGAACTGACCCAGCAACCGGTGGTATTCGTGCATACGACGCCGCTGCAATGGGTGTCCCAACCGATGGAGGTTTCTTCAACCTTCTCGACCTCGGTAACTGGGCATTCATCGTGTTCTGGCTAGGTAAGGCTGCATTCGCATTCTTCGTTCCAATCTTGGCTGGATACATTGCATTCGCAATCGCTGACCGCCCAGGTATCGCACCTGGTTTGGTTATCGGTGCACTTGCAACCGGTCTAGACGGCAACCCACTGGGCACCGGCACCGGATTCCTCGGCGCAATCGTCGGTGGTTTCCTAGCTGGTTACCTAGCTCTCTGGATCAGCCGTTGGAAGGTCGCTGGCTGGGTACGCCCATTGATGCCAGTGGTCATCATCCCTGTTCTAGCATCGCTAATCGGTGGTTTCTTGATGGTTCTTGTTCTCAAGTTCCCAATCAAGCTACTTATCGATGGCCTAACCGCATGGTTGACCAGCCTTAACGGCCTAAGCCTTGCAGCTCTAGGTATCATCCTTGGTTTGATGATGGCATTCGACATGGGTGGACCAGTTAACAAGGTTGCTTACGTATTCGCTACCACCGGTCTTGGTGCCGCTGCTGGTTCGATCACTGACAACCGTCTAGTAATCATGGCAATCGTCATGGCTGCTGGTATGACCCCACCTCTAGGTCTCGCTTTGGCAACCGTTCTTCGCAAGAGCCTCTTCACCGAGTTCGAGCGTGAAAACGGAAAGGCTGCTTGGCTAATGGGTGCATCATTCATCTCTGAAGGTGCTATCCCATTCGCAGCTGCTGACCCACTGCGCGTCATCCCTTCAATCATGATCGGTTCTGGTGTGACCGGTGCTCTAGTTGGTTTCTTCCAGAACCACCTACCAGCTCCTCACGGCGGTATCTTCGTGATTCCACTGCTTGATGGCGTAAACGTAACCTCAATGCTGACCTACCTACTTGCAATCGCTGTTGGAACTGTTGTAACTGCAGTTCTAGTAATCGTTGCAAAGGGTATCGGCACCAAGGCTGCTGCTTAATCAACCAAACGAAAGGCCCCGGCGTAAGTCGGGGCCTTTTGCTTTAAGTAGACTCAGGTTGATGGCTAGAAAATCGATGTCGCTTGGTCGCCCGTTTGACCGCCTTTTCGGCTCTTCGCTAGCCAGTCACATTTCAGACGGATTACTTGCCACTAGCGCACCTCTGCTTGCCACCACGCTGACCAAAGACCCGATACTTATCGCGGGACTTTCTGCCCTGGTGATGTTGCCCTGGTTGCTCTTCGGAATTCCAATCGGTGGTCTGCTTGATCGAATCGATCGACGCAAAGCTCTAGCGGCTGCTGCGATTATCAAGCTCAGTTCAGCCGCTGCTCTCTCAGTTGCGATTGCAACCGGCAGCATTCACATCTGGATGCTTTATGTCGCCTCTTTTTTGATTGGCACCGCAGAGGTAGTCTCAGACACCGCAATCCAATCGATGCTTCCCCAGCTGGTGAAACATGAACAAATTGAGAAGGCAAACTCTCGCCTGAACATCGCGCACACAATTCTCGGTAACTTCATCGGAACCCCGCTAGGTGGTCTGCTTTACGCGGTAGCCATCTGGATTCCGTTTGCGATGAACTCACTCGGCTTTGCTATTGCTGCCGCGCTGGTTCTTTTGATTCCAACCGCGATCAAAGCCGAATGGAACAAGGCGATGATTCCGCCAGAGCGCGAACCGAGCACCTTCTGGCAAGACGTGAAGTTTGGAGTGAAATACCTCTACGAAGACAAGGTGCTTTTGCGCTTGGTAATAACCACTGCAAGCATCGGGTTCTTGTTCAATGTTTCAACCTCGACTGCGATTCTCTACCTGCTTGACGTTTTGAAGATGCCAGCAGCTTGGTTCGGAATCATCATGGCAATCGAGGGAGTTGCTTCGATTCTCGGTTCGATTCACGCACCGAAACTCAGCAAGCGGTTTGGTCGTTCGAGAATGCTCGCGATTTCGATTCTGTTCTGTTGCGTTGCAACCGGAGCCGCAGGCTATGTTCCGAACATCTGGGTATTCGTGCCGATCTCGATGATCTTTCAATACCTGATTTCAATCTGGAACATTCTGCTGATGTCGACCTACCACGACATGATTCCGAACCACCTGTTCGGTCGCATTCACGGAACCCGCAGAACTTTGGTTTGGGGTCTAATGCCAATCGGTGCGCTCATCGGTGGAGCAATCGCTCAGATTGATTTACGCACGCCTTACCTGGCAACGCTGATTATCGGAACCGCGATTGCGCTGTTCTCGTTCAAGTTCTTGAAGAATCTGCCGCAGAAGAAAGAAGAATTCTTAGCGGAAGATAATAGTGCGCTGACCATCGAGTAGCACTCGACGTTCTGCGAACCAGCGCACTGCCTGAGTTAGAGTCTTTGACTCAACATCTTGACCGATCGAAACCAGACGGTTTTTTGAATCACTGTGCTCAACTCGAACCACGTTCTGCTCGATGATCGGGCCTTCGTCAAGATCTTCGGTAACGAAGTGTGCGGTGGCACCGATTAGCTTTACGCCTCGAGCGTGAGCTTGCGCGTATGGGTTTGCGCCTTTGAAGCCTGGCAAGAATGAGTGGTGAATGTTTATGATCTTGCCGGCAAACTCAGCGCAGAACTCTGGAGAGAGAATCTGCATGTAGCGAGCAAGAACGATAAGTTCAACGCCTGCGGTCTTGATGAAATCGCGAAGCATGTGCTCGAATGCTGCTTTATCGCCATCGCTCTTGATTGCGTGGGTCTCAAACGGAATGCCGTAGAACTCAGCCATTGGGGCAAGGTCATCGTGGTTGCCGAAAACCGCAGGAATCTCAACTGGAAGTTGACCAGAACGCTGACGGAAGAGCAGATCGTTCAAGCAGTGAGCTGACTTTGAAACCAGCACCAGGGTCTTCATCGGGCGACCGACCACATCGAGTGACCAGTGCATTCCGTAACGTGCCGCAACCGGTTCAATCTGGTTTACAAAGTGTTCGCGAGGAACCGAAGATTCAATCTGCAAACGCATGAAGAAACGGCCGGTGTCTTCAGAAGCAAACTGCTGAGATTCGGTGATGTTTCCGTTAGCGGCAACAATCGCACCCGAAATGGCGTGCACAATACCCGGCTTGTCTTCGCAGACAATGTTTAGCACCCAGTGCGTTGTTGAAGTCATACGCCAATCCTATTAGCAAGGCTTCTATCGCCTAGAATTAACGAAGTCTTACTAGGCACATTCCCCTTTTCTCGAGGAGCACTTCATGGCATTGCCGTCAACCTTTAATTCGCCATTGAGCGAGGTCGACCCAGAGATCGCAGCCGTACTTCAGGCTGAGCTGAACCGTCAGCGCAACTACCTTGAAATGATTGCGAGCGAGAACTTCGTTTCACGCGCAGTGCTTGAAGCTCAAGGGTCAGTGCTCACCAACAAGTACGCCGAGGGTTACCCAGGCAAGCGTTACTACGGCGGATGCGAAGCAGTTGACGTTGCTGAGGAATTAGCACGCGACCGAGCGAAGGCGCTCTTCGGTGCTGACCACGCGAACGTGCAGCCTCACTCTGGTGCATCTGCGAATGCTGCTGTCTTGATGGCACTTGCAAATCCAGGGGATAGCATCCTCGGTCTTGAACTGGCTCACGGTGGTCACTTGACCCACGGTATGCGCTTGAACTTCTCGGGCAAGATGTACCAGGCCAATGCATATGAACTACACCCAGACACCCACCGCGTTGACATGGACATCGTTCGCAAGCGCGCGAAAGAAACCAACCCTGCGGTAATCATCGCTGGCTGGTCGGCTTACTCGCGTCAGCTCGACTTCGCGGCCTTCCGCGAAATCGCAGATGAAGTTGGCGCGAAGCTCTGGGTCGACATGGCTCACTTTGCCGGTCTTGTAGCAGCAGGTCTTCACCCAAGCCCTGTGCCATACGCAGACGTGGTTTCAACCACCGTTCACAAAACTCTTGCCGGCCCTCGCTCAGGTTTGATTCTTGCGAAAGAAGAATTCGCCAAGAAGATCGACAGTGCGGTATTCCCTGGTCAGCAGGGTGGCCCGCTAATGCACGTGGTCGCAGCTAAGGCTGTAGCCTTCAAGGCAGCTATGGGCGAAGAGTTCAAGAACCGTCAGCAGCGCACCATCGAAGGTGCTGCAATCATTGCTGACCGACTAACTCAGGCAGACGTCAAAGACAATGGCGTTCAGATTCTCACCGGCGGAACCGAGGTTCACCTAGTGCTCGTTGACCTTCGCAACTCACCGATTGATGGCAAGACTGCCGAAGATCTGTTGCACCAGGTTGGCATCACAGTGAACCGCAACTCGGTACCTAACGACCCACGACCACCACTGGTTACCTCGGGTGTTCGCATCGGTACCCCAGCGCTTGCAACCCGCGGCTTCGGTGCAAACGAATTCACCGAGGTCGCCGACGTAATCGCGGGTGTTCTCAAGCCAAACCCAGACATCGCTAGCCTCAAGGCTCGCATCTCGAAACTTGCCGAGAACTTCCCGCTCTACGCAGGTCTCGAGAACTGGTAATGACCGCAGTTAAGCTCGATGGTTTGGCAACCGCCAAGGCAATCAAAGCTGAACTAAAAGAGCGAGTCATCCAACTTAAAAAGGATGGCCGTCACGCGGGGCTTGGAACACTGCTGGTCGGAGACGACCCTGGTTCACACTCATATGTTTCAGGCAAGCACCGAGACTGTGCCGAAGTTGGCGTTGAGAGCATCCGCATCGACCTGCCTAACACAGCATCAGCAGCCGATGTTCGCGCAGCCATCCGTGATCTGAACGAAGCAAAAGATGTCACCGGTTACATCGTTCAGTTGCCACTGCCATTCGGCATCGACACTAACGAAATGCTCGAACTGATCGACCCTAACAAAGACGCCGACGGTCTTCACCCGACCAACCTTGGTCGACTGGTTCTCGGAGTTTCGGGCGAGCTTACCAGCCCACTGCCTTGCACCCCTGCCGGCATTGTTGAACTGCTCACTCGCTACGAAGTAAGTCTCAAAGGTGCCGAGGTTGCAATCATCGGTCGCGGTGTTACCGTAGGTCGACCACTCGGGCTTTTGATGACTCGCAAGGGCATCGATTCGACTGTGACACTGTTGCACTCGGCAAGCAAGAACCTAGCTGAATCAGTCAAGCGGGCAGACATTGTGGTTGCAGCTCTTGGCGTTGCTCACTTCGTGCAACCAGACTGGATCAAACCAGGTGCTGCAGTTCTAGACGTTGGAATCACCAGGGTTGTGAGTGAAGGCAAGGCAACGCTCGTGGGCGATGTTCACCCAGATGTTGCAAACATCGCTGGTTATCTCTCGCCAAACCCAGGCGGAGTTGGCCCGATGACCAGAGCCATGCTCGTGAAAAACGTGGTTGACAGCGCTTCGCACTAGCAAAGCGAAGGCATCAGGTCTTTAGCTAGGCAAGTCGTCTCGACCTTTAATGATCTCAAGAATCTGCCTGAGAAGGCGGTTTGAATTTGACTGCAGCTTAATCAAAGTCACTAAAAAGGCAACAGGTATCAACAGTAATAAAAATACAACTACAGCGAATATTGAGTCTAAGTATGTAGGCATTATCGGGTTCATTGACTAGCCGATCACTGTCGCTTTATTCGACCCAACTTGTAAATCCAAACTGTAGGTAGACGATCCTAAACCAAGATAGATGTTATAAGTCAGCGACATCCTCGCATCAGCAGGACCAGATGTTGATTCTTTCGCCTTCTGAATCACAAGATTGGTATCTGAACACGTTCCACCTCGACAAGTGAAAGACGTGCTGTAAACACGATCAATCGCATCGTTGTATGTGCCGCCATAAATTGTGTAGTCCGCAAGGAATCCCATAGTCACAAGGGTGGTGACGTTTACGATGCTGCAGTTTCTATAGTTCGTATAACCCGTATATGCATACTGCCAGCAACCAGTTTGATAAGCCGATCGAAGGCGCGGGTTGGTTGGCACTTCAGACATGACTTGCTTAACGGAGCCGTCGGCATAAGTTGAAGTTACCAATTGATAACCATCAACTATTTTTTCAGTTTGAGAAATTGGATTTGACCCTGCAACATCCGACAAGGGGATAATCCCTCTAGCTAGGTTGTCTAGAATCGCCGCCTGAGTTGCAGCATCGATGCCAAACTCAGTCATTTGTTGAACAATTGCATAGTTCTCATCCGCAGCACTTGCAGTAGACAATCCTGAATTGATTAGTGTCGCTGCGAGAGCCAGGCTAATAAGTGTCTTTTTCAAAAATTCCCCCAAAATTCGAATTCGAGGCCAGAATAACACGATATTTTTCTTCACCTTACTTTTCAGGTAGCCGGTAGGTGGTTTTCGAACCGAAAATTTAAGGGACCAAGAGTTTTACCCAGATTCGCTTCATCACAGCAAAGCGCAAAGATAAAGTCGCCAAACTTTTTGCACTGGCAGAAAGTGTGACTTTGTTCAGTCCAGTTAAGAACTAAACCCCCAGCACAAACTGGGGGTAAAGTTTGACACTCCGGAGAGTGACGAATCGGAAACATACTCCGAAAACAACTCTTTCTGAGTATAAACGCAGGTATTGCCTATGGCAACAGCTGTGGACGACTCGTCGCTCGCTTGGTTCTCACCCGGTCGAGAGGGCTAGGGATGCGTAATCCGCAACTGCTAGATCTGATGTTGACAACGGTAAAGGTAATCATTTTGATTATCGAACTGCTGGTCATTATTAGATAGTCGATGGGAATCCCCAGTGCTTTGGCTCTGGGGATTCTCTTTTAGAGCGAACCAAAAGGAGGCGGAACTGAACTCTCGGTAGCTACCGTTTTAGCTGCCCACTTGGCACCCATTGAAAGTCTTTGCTTTGCATCGCTTTCGCCACGGGAAAGAGCAGTGAGGTATCCAGCTAGAAATGCGTCACCAGCGCCAGTGGTATCGATAACTTCGGCTGGGAATGCGGGTTGGTGGGTTTTGCTGTTTTTTGAGTATTCAGTTGCACCCTTTTCACCCTGCGTTACCACGATGGTGGCGAAGCGATTTAGCAGTTCGTTTGGTTCAATACCCTTGGCGAGATCATTGTGACTGCCGATGGCGATGTCTGCGCTTTGGACAGCGGGGTCGTTGGCAGCATCTAGGCCAACAATGATTTTGCATCCGCGAGATTTTGCAAGTTCAAGGTCAGCGGCAAAGTGATTGCGCCAGAGAACGAAAACGACGATGTCATCAGGTTTCAGATCAACGTTTTGCAGGTTCACAACATCTAGGTGGTCGGCAGCCAAACCCAAGATGGTTCGTTCTCCAGAGTCGTCAACCAAAATCAACACGTGCGAAGTTGGGCCATCGATTTTTGTGATTTCAAGTTGGTTGATTTGGCTGGCTTTCAGGTCGGCTTCGATGTCGCGGCCGTGCTGGTCGTTGCCCAGGTAGCCAATGAATCCGGTATCAACATTTGCGGTGGCTAGTGCTCTCGCAACATTCGCGGCGGTGCCACCTGATCGCTCAATGAATCGAACTCCCTGGGTGAATGCACCACGCTTGAGCCACTGGTCGGTATAAACCACAGAGTCCCACGCGACTGGGCCAATAATCCAGATAGTCATCGCTGGCTCCTGTTCTCAAGAATTTGACGAATGCAAGTTACCAGTTCTGGGATTTCCTGCCAGTTGACTGCCTCAATGAAATCGAGTTCATAGAAAGACTGCGGGTTTTGCAGGGCAACTAGTGCGCCGCTCAGTGCTGCGATTGTGTCTGTGTCACCACCAGCGCAAATGGATGCCTCGTAGGCTTGCCAAACAGTGTGCGAAGAGCTTGCAATCTGCAACACTGCGAGAAGCGTTTCAGTGGGATTGAGGGAAATTCCTGCCTCGGGAAATTCGAACTCTGTTGCCTTAGCAAGGGCGGTTATGAGAGCGGTATCGAGGGGCAGGTGTTCGATTGCGTTTTCAAGTGATTCGAAAACTTGCTTGTGGGCGAGTGCTGCAGTGAACACCTCGGCCATCACCTGAGCGGTTTGCAGGGCCTCTGTTTTGAAATGTGTGGCTGCACAAAGTTCGCTTACCCACTGCTGTCTAGCAGCTTGATCTTTAAACCCAAGTGAGAGCAGAGCGGTTCGCATGATTCCGCCATTGGTGGTGCCAATGATTCCCACTTCGCGATCTTCAACGAAGATTCCCAGTGCGTGCCGAGTGGTTGGACCGAGACCCCTGAGCGATTTGCTGGCAGCTTTAAGTTTTTGAAGAAACAGCTGTTTTGCGGCCTCAGGAGTTTCGGCAGTCAGGCAGGCGATAGTCATCAAACTCAGCAGGGTGTCATCGCTTACGCCACCGGCCGGCCAGTCATCCTTGCCGAGCATTTGCTTTGGCACAGGTGGCCGAACTTTTGGCTGAAATTCGTAGGCTACGCCAAAGGCATCACCCGTGGCATAGGCCAGGCAGGCTGTTGCAATTGCGAAGTCATCACCTTGCAGCTCTGCAAGCAGATCGGTAATAGATTCAGGCAACCTTGGCATTTCTCAAGCCTAGTTTTGAATCTCGATTTAGACGAGAAGCTGGTGCTTGGCTAGGTCTCTATAAAGAGGTGTGGATTTCACGAGTTCGCTGTGAGTTCCGTTGCCAACAACTTTGCCTTTATCTAGCACGATGATTTGATCGCTATCAACCACAGTGCTCAGACGGTGGGCAATCACGATTAGCGTGCGATTCTTTGACACTGCATCGATGGCTTCGCGCATGCGCTGTTCGTTTAGACCGTCGAGGCTTGAGGTGCTTTCATCGAGTAGCAAGATTGGAGCTTTGGTTAGCAGGGTTCTTGCGATTGCGAGGCGTTGACGTTCACCGCCCGAGAGCATGATTCCGTTTTCTCCAACCTCGGCATCAAGTTTTCTTTCGTCGCGTTCAAGAACGTCATGCAGGTTCACAGCCTTTAGCACTTTCACAAGTTCTTTGTCGGTTGCGTCTGGTTTGCCGATGAGCAGGTTCTCCCTGATGCTTCCCGCGAGAACCGGGGCATCCTGTTCGACATAACCAATCTGCTCTCTGAGCGAGTAGCGAGTCAGGGTTTGAACTGGCTGACCATCTAACAGGATTCTTCCCTGGGTCGGTTCATAGAATCTTTCAACCAAACTGAGGATGGTGGATTTGCCAGCACCTGAAGGGCCGACGATAGCAGTTCGTGAGCCGCGTTCGATCTTGAAGTTCACGCCTTTGAGAACCGGTTTGTTCTCTGGAACGGTGCCGTCATCCAGTGGAATCGGGTCGTAGTTGAAATGAACGTTTTCGAATTCGATTGCAGTTTTGTTGATCGGTTTGCGTTGGCTAGATTCCTGACCCTCGTGCAGTTCATCCTCGGTTTTGATGTCAATGATTTCTTGAATGCGCGCGAGTGCGCCGAGGGCAGATTGGGTAGATGTATAGGCGCCGAAGGCTTGACCGATTGGGCGCATCATTAGAAATAGCAAGAGGATGAAGGTAACCAGGTTGGCCACAGTTGTGGTGCCGCTTGCAACTCTGAAACCACCAAC
>JBJTOA010000058.1:0-3454 GCA_046074285.1 Micrococcales bacterium | reverse complement strand
CCACTTTCTCATCGATTGTTTCTGCCGAATCATCAATGAGTTGCTGGCAGGCAGCAGCCAACTCGCCCAGATCAGTTGTGAATGCTTCGCAAAGGTCATTTAGCGCCTGCTGGGTGATCTTTTTGCCGGCAGTTTTGAATTCATTAGCCGCAAAAGCTGGGCGGTCTCGTTCTGAAATTTGCTCGCAGAGCACCTCGGTGGTTTGTTTGTTTTCGCGCAGCGCTTCGAGCAATCTCTTGCCTCGAACGCTAGACGAATTGTGTCTGAAAATAACCACGGTTTCATCGGTCGGGTCTGCCAGGTAGCGAATCCCGTCATCAATTAGCTCGTCGGTACAACGCTCAACCGAGCGGATAATGATTAACCTTGGTTCACCGAATAGCGATGGGGTTGAGTAATCATCTAGCTGGCCCGGCTCGTAGTCTGATGCATCAAGCTCGGTGACCTCTAGTTCAGGCGCTTCAGCTCGCAATTTGTCGCGCAGTAACCGGATGCTTCTACTAGCCAAAAAATCTTCGTTACCGGTTACTAATACCAGCGGGGTGGCCTTGATTTGGTCCCACGAAACTGGCTTAGTACTCACCCGATAAGCCTAGCCCTTCGCGTAAGCGAGGCCGTTATTGCCAGCTAGTGCGATCGAAATGTTGCCTAGTTGGTCTGTTCTCAAGACCTTTGTAGCTGTGCTCGCAAGCAACTTCAGCGTGTGTCTAGTCGGGTGCCCGTAACTGTTGCTGGCACCGACACTGATAGTAGCGATGGTCGGCTTCAGCCACTCGTGCAATTCATCGAACTGGTCAGCAGAGCCATGGTGACTAACCTTTAGAACTATTGGCTTCGAGTGAATTTGATTGTTATCCCAGGTTGCAAGCTCTTCGCCTAGACGCATTTGCCCCTTCTGCCCCAAATCAGCCAGGGTCATTATGTTTACGTCTCGGTCTTGCCACAGCATAGTCACGCTACCGTCGTTTGCATCTTCAGAGTCAAGGCCTGCGTGATGCGGTGAGAGCACCAGCCATTCAAAATTTCCGAGGCTTCCCCTCATACCTTTCTCAGCTGGTACGAAACGGATACCAGCGGCATGCAGTTCTTGTTGAATCCAATTTCGTTCATCCTGAAATGCTGTGACAAGCGCTAATCCAACTTGACGGTTTGCTATTGCTCCGCTCAATCCAGCAACGTGGTCTGCGTCATAGTGGGTCAGCACCAGTAGATCTATTCGGCCGATGTGCAGTGCATTTAGGCAGCGATTTATCAATTTGGGGTCGCGTCCGACATCTATGAGTGCAATCTGACCCTGAGAGCGAATTACCGTGGCATCTCCCTGCCCGACATCGCAACTTGCATAAAACCAGTTGGCAATCGGGAATCCGCTTGAAAGCGCTGCCGATGCCTGCCAGGCAGCAATTGAAATCACAATCATGCCGGCAACAAACTTGGCTGCCGAACTCGCCGCTCTGTGTTTTAGCCCAAGCAAGATAAGCAAAACCAGTGCCGTTAGCGCAAACGCAAAATTGCCTAACTCAACCGTAGGAGCAGACATTTGCGACAACCATTCGGTTACCGCAATGACGTACTGAGCCGGCAAACTTGCCAGCCAGAAAATCGATTGCGAAATTGGCGCAACGAAAACTAAGCAAGTGCCTGCGATTCCCAGAAGTGTGATCACGACAATCACTGGCTCAACCAATATGTTTGCGATGATCGAAAGTGAACTCTGTTCCGGTTGCAGCAAAACCAAAACGGGAAGACAAAAAACTTGCGCACTAACAGTTACCGAAACGCTCAGCGCCAACCAATTCGGCAGGCGCAGTTTTAGTTTCTGGTAGAGCCTTGGTGCAAGCGTAAGCAACCCGAGGGTTGCCAAGGCCGACAGAGCTAGCCCGTAATCGCTAGCCAGCGAAGGGTCAAAGAAGAGCACTGCCAAAACACTGGCCGCTAAAACTGCAACCGGATTCAATCGACTCGAGGTCAGCAGCGCTAGTAACGCAAAACTAGACATTGCCGCCGCCCGCAAGACGCTCGGTTGGTTGCCAACTAATCCAAGATATAGAGCCAAGACAGCAAGGGTGAGTGTGACACGTGCTCTGGTGCGCAAACCTAGTTTGGTTAGCAATGCAAATGATGCCGCAATCACGATGCTGCAGTTCGTGCCACTTACAGCGGTCAGATGAGAAAGCGATAACTCTCTCATCTGGTCTTTGAGTCCAGAACTTAGTTGACTGTCGTCACCATTCGTAATACCGAGGACTAGCGCCTGAGCATCAAGCGAAACACCCCGGCACAGCTCACGGGTTATGACACGTAATTTTTCAAAGCCAACCCATGGCTCGAAGTTGAAACTTGGCAACTGCCACCTTGCAACGAATGCCAAACCGATAATGGCAAACGTCCCAAGTTGCTTGCCTGAGAGCTCGAGTGGTTTTCGAAGCAGTGCAAAACCAAACAGTTGAACAGCAAAAACCGAACAAGCTAACCAAAAGTTGTTCTGAAAGATGAGCAAACTCAGCCAGATGATTGCCGCGAAGCTAGCGAGTCTCATCAGAAGACAATCTCAGGCTTGATTCGTGCGATGAGTTTTGGCCCGAGACCCGCGACCTTGCCCAAATCTTGCAGATTTCGGTATGAACCGTTGGCCAGTCGATAATCAATAATTCGCGCTGCTAGCGCCGGACCAATGCCTGGCAGCTTCTCAAGTTGCGAAGCATCAGCTCGGTTGATGTTGACTTTTGCATTTGCGGTTTGCAAAGTTTGAGAATGCCCGTCAGACACCACGATTTGTTCACCATCTGAGACTGGTCTTGCAAGGTTTAAGCTTGCTTGATCAGCTTTGGCAGTGAAACCATCAGCCGCTAAAACAGCATCTTTTATGCGCGCATTTGCAGGTAGCTCAAACACCCCTGGGTTATTCACTTCACCGACGATGTGCACCACGAGCACGGCCGTCTGAAGTGAAGAAGCAGTGTCAGTCGGTGTGTAAGCAACCGCTTCAGGTTGAGAATTCAAACTGCTCAGGGCAATGACCACAACTATCAAACTGATGGTCGTAAAAAGGATGCCCTTACGAACTTTGGGATGGATGGGTAGCCAATAATCGGCTAGCAATTTTCGAAGGGCATCCATGCAGCAAAAGTAAAACGCCAACCCACACGGGCTGGCGTTTTATGAGGCTGCTGTGGAAAAAAGCTATTTCGTAGCGATGTTCACAAGTTTTGGAGCACGAACAATAATGTTGGCAATGGTCTTCTCGCCAATAGCTTTCTTCACGTTGTAGCTGTCAAGAGCAAGTGCCTGCAGTTCTTCAGCGCTGATGTCAACAGAAACTTCAAACTTGTCGCGAAGTTTGCCATCAACTTGCACGATCGCCACCGTACTAGATTCAACCAAAAGCGATTCGATGCTTGCCGGTAAACCAGCGAGAGCAACGCCAGGCTGATGACCAAGCACTGCCCACATG
>JBJTOA010000057.1:0-5583 GCA_046074285.1 Micrococcales bacterium | reverse complement strand
TGACTTTACGGTTCTAACCGAAAGGCTCTGCAGAGCCTTGGTGGCGAGAAGTTCCATCTCGGCCTCGTGCAAGGTTCCCGTAAGGATCTCTTCGTGACCGAGGAACATGTTCTGAACGATGTCGAGGTTTTCGCAAAGTGCGAGGTCTTGGTAGACAACTTCAATGCCTAGGGCTGTTGCCTGGCGAGGGGAGTGAAGGTGGGTTTCTTCGCCGTTGAAGCGAACCAAACCTTCGTCGTAAGGCTGAACGCCTGCGAGACCCTTGATGAGGGTTGACTTGCCAGCACCGTTGTCGCCTACGAGGGCGGTAACGCGACCTGGCATTACTTTAAGGTCTACACCTTTTAGAACGTCTACCGGACCAAAGCTTTTCTTGATCCCGGTCAGTTCAACTACAGGAGTTGCCATGATGGCTCCATTTCTTAAAACTTTAACTTTTTAGTAGAAAGCCTGTGTGCCAGAGTTTACTCCGACACACAGGCTTTCATTAGGTGTTACTTGACGCCGTAGGTGTCACAAGCGGCAGCTACTGCAGCAGTACAGATGTCTGCTGCTGATGCGTTGCCGTCTGCAACTACGTCCTTAACCTTGTCAGCACCAACTGATACAGGGTCGACAGAAGCGTAAGGAGTGCCGTCTTCAAGCGTCTTGCTGGTTTCGTACTTCTTGCCAGCGAAGATTGCCTTGATAACTTCCAGAGCCTTAGCTACTTCAAGCTGGAATGGCTTGTAAACAGTAGCGGTCTGCTTGCCTAGAAGCACGTTCTGAAGACCAGCAACAGAAGCGTCCTGACCTGAAACAGGAACAGTTAGACCGTTCTTGTCAAGGATGGCGATGATTGAAGCAGCGTTGTTGTCGTTAGGAGCAAGAACTGCATCTACCTTGCCGTTTACAGCGGTGAATGCCTGCTCGAACTCGGTACCGGCAACAGTGCCGTCCCAGGTGCCTTTCATTTCGAAGGCAGCCTTGGCGCCAGCAGCGTCAAGAACCTTCTTTGCGCCGTTGAAGAACATTGCAGCGTTACCGTCGGTTGGGTCACCTGACGAGTAAATGATGCTTGCAGTGGTGATGTCCTTGCCAGCTGCAGCTAGACCATCAACGATCATCTGACCCTGTAGAGCACCAACGGTCTCGTTGTCGAATGATACGTAGTAGTCAGCGCCGGTGATTGGGCGGTCGTATGCGATAACTGGAACGCCAGCTGCCTTTGCCTTCTCGGCTACAGCAATACCTGCACCCTGAAGGTCAACGAGTAGCATTACGCCACAGCCCTTGGTGAGCTGTGCATCAGCGATCGATGCGTACTTTGCTGGGTCCTTCAAAGCGTTCTGGATGTCAGCTTCGAAGCCAGCGTCCTTTAGGCCCTTCTCAAGAGCTGGACGGTCGCCAGACTCCCAGCGGGTGCCTGAGTCGGCATCTGGAAGGATTACACAAGCGCGAGTTGCACCTGGTGCTGCAGACGAACAACCGGTTAGGGCCATTGCTGAGACCGAAGCAACTACTGCCAGCGAGATGAGTGAAGTCTTCTTCATTGCATTCTCTTTCTAGTCTTTTTGTGGTTTTTTCTGATTGCTCAGAAGTAACTCATTATTGAGTTACCGATTATGTTGCCATAACAAACAAAGTCTTACAAACCTTTATCTGTATTTTTTGCTAACGAATTGATAACGCCAAGGTTACAAATCAATGAAGATTTGCCAGTTATCTTCAGCGGGCTCCCATGAGGTGCTCGATGGTCAACTGGTTTAGCTTGACGAAGCCAGCGCCCTTACCGTCGTAATAAGCCTCTGCATCGAAGTTGTCAAAGACCTCAGGGTTGGCAAGAAGATCTTCGTAAGTTTCACCGGAACTGAATGTCGGAGTATTGATTTCGTTGACCTTAGATGCTGCAAGCGCTTTCTGAACTTCTGGGTCGGCATTGAACTTCGCGGCACGTTCTTTCAGCAGCAAGTAAGTCGCAATGTTGGCACGCGCAGAGTCCCAAACTCCGTTGATGTCCTCGGTGCGGCTCGGTTTGTAGTCGAAGTGACGCGGGCCCTCGTAGGTGCGGCCGCCAGTGCTGCTTCCGAACTCTAGAAGGTGCACGAGCGAGAATGCATTGATCAGGTCACCGTGACCAAACACCAGGTCTTGGTCATACTTGATGCCACGCTGACCATTGAGGTCGATGTGGAATAGCTTGCCGTGATCGAGTGCTTGAGCGATGCCTGCAGTGAAGTTCAGACCAGCCATCTGCTCGTGCCCGACTTCAGGGTTTAAGCCCACCATTTCAGGGTGCTCAAGCGTATTTATAAAAGCCATAGCGTGCCCAACGGTAGGCAACAGGATGTCACCGCGTGGCTCATTTGGCTTTGGCTCGAGCGCAAACTTTAGGTTGTAGCCCTTGTCGATTACGTACTGAGTTAGAACGTTTAGAGCCTCTCGGAAGCGGGCAGTAGCGCCACGAACATCTTTAGCAAAGTCGTACTCTGCACCTTCGCGGCCACCCCACATAACAAAGGTTTCTGCGCCGAGTTCGGCTGCTAGGTCAAGATTGCGAAGTGCTTTGCTCATGGCAAAACGACGAACTTCACGATCGTTCGCGGTGAAGGCACCTTCTTTGAAAACCGGGTGGCTGAACAGGTTGGTGGTGACCATCGGTATCGCAAGGCCATTTTCTTTTGTGGTCTTCTTTAGTCTCTCGACGTATGAGCGGCGCTCGGCATCTGATGAACCGAATGGGAAAAGGTCATTGTCGTGAAGGGTCAAACCATATGCACCAATCTGTGCCAGGTTGTCTGCGATTTCTTCAACTTCGAGGTGGCGACGAGTTGCAGAACCGAATGGGTCCTGCCCGTTATAGCCGACAGTCCAGAGACCAAATGTGAACTTGTCATTAGCGGTTGGCTTGAGCGACATGGCGTTGTTACTTCCTTGTAGATTTTGTTGTCTGTGCCGACAATCTAACAACTTTTTAGTTATAGTTGTCAAGTGCAAAGCACAAATGATGCACATTTTTTCGAAGGAGAAACCGTGGTAGCGGCGCCCACCAAAGAAGGTAAGGCACTGGGCCGAAACAGTGAACTGGTTCGCCAGCACAATCTTTCGGCAGTGCTACTTTTGGTGCACCGCAACCAAGAAATCTCTCGCTCGGCCCTAGCCCAGCAAACCGGCCTAAACCGCTCAACCATTTCTGACTTGGTTGAGGAACTCAAAACTCTCGGATTAGTAACTGAAGACTTACCTGCAACCGTAGAGGGCAAGGGTCGCCCCTCACTCGTGGTGGCAGCAGACCCAAATGTCGTGGCCTTTTCAGTTCACCCCGAATTTGACTACCTTGAGGTCGCCGCGGTTAGTTTCGACGGAAACATCCTTTTTGAAGAGCGAGTCTCCTACAACTCATCCAACTCGGCTTTGCAGGTGGTGCGCGAAGCCGCCCGTCTGATTGAGAAAATCACCAAGCAACTCAATAGCTATCACCGCGTGCTTGGGGTTGGCGTGGCGGTTCCAGGTCAGGTGCGTATTGCTGACGGCGTAGTGCGCCTTGCCCCGCACCTTGGCTGGGAAGAAGTTCCGCTTGGCAAAATGCTTCAAGATCTTTGCGGGCTACCAGTGTTTATCGACAACGATGCAAGTCTGGGTTGCACCGCCGAATCGGTTTACGGAGCCGCCAGAAACTTCTCTGATCTGGTCTACATATTCGGTGGTTCGGGTATCGGTGGTGGAGTAATCACGGGTGGCACTCAACTGAGAGGTTCAACCGGCTACGGTTCTGAGCTCGGTCACGTGCGTATCAGCAGTGACAGCAACCCTGACTACTCTGGCATCCCGGGCACAATCGAAGCCCTGGTGCGTCGCGAAGACCTCGAGAAAGTTCTCAAAGTCAAAAACGTGGATGACAACGAACTAGAGGCAGCGCTGCTGAGAAACCGATCTGAACCAGTCAGGGTTCTAGTCGAAAAGCAAATCAATGCTCTAGCTGCTGCGATTGCCAACTACGCAAATATCTTCAACCCTCAGATTGTTGTTTTGGCAGGCTTCTTGCCAGCGCTCTACTGGTACAACCAAGACCTCATGCTCGAGGGTATTCGCAAGGGTTGCTTGCCAGCGGTGCGCGAAGGGCTGGTAGTCAAGCCGGGAGAACTGGGTTCTAACATTCTGGTGGTTGGTGCGGCTGAACTGCCATTCTCTGCCCTGATTACAAACCCAAACGGATTCCAACTGCTTAAACCTGGCAGCAAACTCAAATAGGAAAAGCCATGCTCGTAGCCGGTGTTGATTCTTCAACTCAATCTTGCAAAGTTCTGATTCGAGAACTTGAAACGGGAAAAATAGTTCGCCAAGGTAGCGCTAAGCATCCAGATGGTTCAGAGGTAAATCCTGAGCATTGGTGGAATGCTCTGCAAGAGGCAATCCAGAAAGCTGGTGGCATTGATGATGTCGCAGCAGTTTCGATTGCTGGTCAGCAGCACGGCATGGTTGCACTCGACGAACATGGCACCGTGATTCGAGACGCACTGCTGTGGAACGATACTCGCAGTGCTCAAGCTGCTAAAGATCTGACGGCAGAAGTTGGCGCTGAAAATTTTGCCAAGCGCACCGGGCTAGTGCCAGTGGCAAGCTTCACGATTACCAAACTGCGTTGGCTCAAAGACAACGAACCGGCTAATGCAGCCAACGTTCATGCAGTTGCTCTGCCTCATGACTGGCTAACCTGGCGCCTTATGGGGTTCGGCCCTGACAACCCAAACTTTGACCAGCTTGCCACCGACCGTTCTGAGGCAGCTGGCACCGGCTACTTCAACCCCCAGACCAATGAGTATGACCGAGACCTGTTGAAACTAGCGCTCGGTAAAGATGCTCTTTTACCAAAGGTCTTCGGCCCAGGCGAGGCAGTTGGCAAAACTGCTGCTGGTGCCATCGTGGCGCCAGGCGGCGGGGACAACGCGATGGCTGCACTTGGTCTAGGTGCTCGCGAAGGCGATGCCGTTATCAGCATCGGCACCAGCGGAACCGTGTTCTCAGTTTCTGCTACGCCAGTTCAAGATTCCAGCGGAACCATTGCAGGCTTTGCCGATGCTTCTGGTAACTATCTGCCAATCACCGTGACCCTCAATGCGGCCCGCTTGCTCGCTAGCATCAGCAAATTGCTAAACGTAGACTTCGATGAACTTGCCACCTTGGCACTGGCTGCCCCTGCTGGCTCAACTGGCCTGACCACGGTCCCTTTCTTTGAAGGCGAGCGCACTCCGAACCTGCCAAATGCAACAGGCTCGCTTCACGGGCTAACCCTTGAATCGTTCACGCGTGAAAACCTGGCTCGAAGCGTAATCGAGGGAATGCTGAGTGGTTTGGCTTACGGCCTCAAGGCTCTGAAAAAGCAGGGTGTGCCAGTTAGTCGAGTGATGCTGATTGGCGGCGCGGCGCAAAACTTAGCCGTGCAGCAGATCGCAGCAACTTTGTTCGACGGGGTAATCGAGGTGCCAGCCATCAGCGAGTATGTTGCCGAAGGCGCAACAGTTCAAGCCGCCTGGGCGCTCACTGGCAGTCGGCCTAATTGGCATCCTGAAACCTTAGTCAGTTTGGATGGCAAAGCCAACCAGC
>JBJTOA010000056.1:0-3232 GCA_046074285.1 Micrococcales bacterium | reverse complement strand
CACGGATGCGATGGACCCATACGTTGTTCGCATCGATGTGTTTCACTCTCGCACCACCGGCATTGACTGGTATGAAAACGTGATCAAGGTTTATCTGGTCATGGGTTTGCTCGACGATTTCTATTCGCGCCTTGCTGCCGGTTTGCCAGCCGAAATGCGCGAGCAGGTTCAAAAAGCGCTTGCCGATAAGACCATCGATAAGTTTGCCAAAGTCGTTTTGAAATCAGGCATGGATGAAAACCCGCAGCTGGCCGCCCGCCTAGCATTATGGGGTCGCCGCTTGATGGGCGACGTGATTCTTGAGATGCGCGCTGTGCTTGATAACCACAAGCTGGTGGGAATCGCTAAGCGCAAGTTGACTTTGGATGCCGAGGATGAGCGTCGAGTTGCTATCGAAGCTTACGCCAAGCTTGAACCGCTGGTTACCGAATTGATCGGTGCTCACGGATTGCGCATGGATGCGCTTGGGCTTGCAGCCTAGCTGCAAACTATGCTCTTTGTAATTAGGTTTTGAACTTTCTTATGCCAATCCCCACCTCTGTTTAAGCACCAGGCAAGAGCATCTGCGATTGTCAGGCAAATCTCTTCGCTATCTCTGAGATGTAGGTAACTGATCTGATGGTAGATGGCTTTGTCAGACAGAAACTCCTTGAGCGTTCGCAGGTCCCATTGCTTAATCGATTCGTCTAGCTCTAGAACTAGACGTTTGAGTTTTAGAGACTCAACTAACAGACAGATTTCACCTAAGCAGGCCTTGCGTGCGTTCCTCGGATTCTTGTCCTCAGTGGTAATCGCGTAAGCTTCGAAGTCGAGTTCAAAAAGTTTCGATATAAAAATGTTGCGAACACTGTCATCGTCCGTTTGAAAATGCACAGGTCTGCCGCTGGGGTTTTTCAGCTTATTTAGTTCTCGTCGGACTTTATTAATTTGCGAGTTTGCTATTACTACAAGCACCATTCGGTATTTTTTAGCCTTGGTCTCATCTACAAATCCTTGCAATTTCGCCTCCTAGAAAGAGGCTATTCTTCGACTCCCACAACTTCTCCGAGAACAAAATTCCTGTGGATTATTGAAAATGTTGGTTAGTCGAGTTATGTTTAAAGGGCAGTCGGCCCTTGTCGATTTGAAGTGAACCTGGTAGCCCGCCGGATGACGGACGTGCCAGGTTTCGCGTTTTAAGGGGACTATTCGGTCACGTAGACGTCTTCGCCAGTTGCGGCGACAACATCCTTTTTCTTTTTGCCAAACTTTGCAAATGGGTTTTTGACCTCACCGTGTTCGGCAATGTGTTGGTCAGCTTTTTCGTTGAGGCCGGCGTTGCGAACCCGAACCTGGCGCAGACGATAGACACCGATGTACATCACGATTGGCATGGTGAACATGGTGATGATCCAGATCCAGGCGTTGTCGCTCTTGAGGCCTGAAACGCTCAGAATGACCCAGAGCAAAGAACCGTAAACCAGTGAGATGCCGGCTGGAACGAGGGTTCCGTAGTATTCGCTCTTGCCCACGATGTATGGGGTGACCAGAGCGATGATCACGGTGTAAACCACCAAGAAAGCGATTTCAATCATTAGGCGATGAACCCAACACGACGAGTTTCTTCGGCGCCGATTTCAACATATGCAAGTGAAGCGGTCGGCACCAAGAAGGTTCGACCTTTATCATCGGTGAGCTTTAGCAATTTTGCTGAACCGTCGAGAGCGGCTGCTACTGCAGCTTCAATCGTGGCTGCAGGGGCTGAGGTTTCAAAGCTGATTTCACGAGCGGTTTCGCGAACGCCAATCTTGATTTCCATGGATGCCTTTCTAGTGCTTCAACTAGATTACGCCAAGTTTGAGTGCCCAAATTCGAACCAGCTCTTGTCTTAATAGGTAATACGAAGTTACTTAGCGAAATAAAAGCCTTGGGCAGTTTTTGAACCTTTATCTTTTTTGAAACAGGCTGACAAAATCGCGCCTGTGAATCGAAGATAAAGGAACAAAATGTCTGTACTAAATGAAGTGCTTGCAGCTAACGCTGACTATGCACACAACTTCGGAAGCAAGTCTGAACTTGCACTTCCGCCGGCACGTGGCTTCGCGATTCTCACCTGCATGGATGCCCGTCTTGACCCTGCAAAATATGCTGGTCTAAGCGAGGGCGATGCCCACGTGATTCGCAATGCAGGCGGTCGTGCATCTGATGACGCAATTCGTTCGCTAGTGATTTCTTATAAGTTGCTCGGAACTAAAGAGTGGTTTGTTATTCACCACAGTGATTGCGGAATGGAATTTTTCACTGACGAGGTAATCCGCGGACTTCTGGCTAACAGCCTTGAGACTGCAGCTTTGGGAGCTGAAGGGTTCTATGACATCGGCAAAGGCCCAGGTTCGGCCGAAGCAAAGTACATCGATTGGCTGACTATCGCCAATCAAGCTCAGAGCGTAACCGAAGATGTTGAGCGCATCAAGAACCACCCATTGGTTCCAAAATCAATTCCGGTTTATGGCTACATCTATGACGTAAAGTCAGGTCGTTTGATCGAGGTTGAAACGGCAACCAAAGCAGGCGCTGCGCGCTAGTTAGTGATCTTGAGAGGGCTCAGTTTTTTGGGCCCTCTCAATTTGCTTAAGGGTTAGGTTCAATCATTGGTCCGCAATAAAATAGATGTGTTGCCAAGCATCGTCTGCTTGAAATCCCCCAAACTTTTCTGAGGTCTAATGTCTGCTATTCCCGCGCTGGTTGAACCAGCTGGTGAACTCACCCAGAGTGAGATTGAGCGATACTCGCGCCACCTGATCATTCCTGAGGTTGGCTTGATTGGCCAGCGTCGCATCAAGAATGCCAAGGTGTTGGTTATCGGTGCCGGTGGTCTTGGTTCACCGACTTTGCTGTACCTAGCAGCTGCCGGTGTTGGCACTCTAGGAATCGTAGACTTCGACTTTGTCGATGAGTCGAATTTGCAGCGTCAGGTAATCCACTCGCAAAGTGACATTGGTCGTTCGAAGGCTCAGTCGGCTCGTGAATCGGTTGAGGGCATCAACCCGCACGTGAATGTGATTCTGCATGAGGTTCGTCTTGACAATGACAACGTGCTCGATATCTTCAAGGATTACGATCTGATTCTCGACGGCACCGACAACTTCAGCACTCGCTACATGGTGAACGATGCTGCAGCCATTCTCGGCAAGCCTTATGTTTCTGGTTCGATCTTCAGATTCGACGGTCAGGTTTCGGTGTTCTGGCAGGG
>JBJTOA010000055.1:0-7815 GCA_046074285.1 Micrococcales bacterium | reverse complement strand
ATGTCTCCGGCATTAAGCCTAGAGCATCCATGCGCCGCCGCCTCGCGTTTGAAATAATAAGCCGGAGCAATAAAAAAGGCGAGGTGAAGATTGCAGTGCCGTTTCCGAACGCACCACTGTTGATCAGCTTTACGCCCTCTTCATAAGATTTCACTCTCACGATTGAAAGCACTGGGCCGAAAATTTCTTCTTGGTAAACCTTTGAACTGGTTGGAACATTGTCGATCAGCGTTGGGCCCAGCCAGAATCCGTTTGCATCACCGTCAAATTCTTGATGACGGCCGTCGACCACCACTTTGGCACCGTCGGCTGCTGCGAGATCAATGTAAGAAGCAACTTTGTCGCGGTGAGCCTTAGTGACCAGTGGTCCCATATCGCAACCGCGACGACCATCGCCAGTGCGTAGTTTCTTCATGCGGTCTACGACTTTTTCAATGAGTGAATCGGCAACCGGCTCAACTGCAACTACTACCGAGATTGCCATGCAGCGCTCACCCGCAGAACCGAAACCAGCGTTGATGGCGCTGTCAGCGACCAGGTCAAGGTCTGCGTCTGGCAAGACCAGCATGTGATTCTTTGCGCCACCAAGAGCCTGCACGCGCTTGCCGTGACGGGTTCCGGTTTCATAGACGTACTGAGCAATCGGTGTGGATCCCACGAATGAAATCGCTTCAACGTCTGGGTGCGTCAGAAGACCATCTACCGATTGTTTGTCTCCGTTTAGAACGTTGAAAACGCCATCTGGCAGGCCAGCTTCTTTCCAAAGTTTTGCCATCCAGATTGCTGCACTCGGGTCTTTTTCAGATGGCTTAAGAACAACCGTGTTACCGGCAGCGATTGCGATCGGGAAGAACCACATCGGAACCATGGCCGGAAAGTTGAATGGGCTGATGATGCCGACTACGCCGAGAGCCTGACGGGTCGAATAAACATCAACACCGGTTGATGCGTTCTCGGTGTAAAAACCTTTGAGCAGGTGAGGCATTCCGCACGCGAACTCGACCACTTCTTGCCCGCGGGTAACTTCACCGAGCGCATCTGAAAGCACCTTGCCGTGCTCGCTCGTGATGATTTCGGCGAGCTCTGGCTTTCGCTCGTTTAGTAGCTCTCGAAACTTGAAAATAATTGCTTGCTTGCGTGCCTGCGGCATGTCTCGCCAAGCCGGGAAAGCAGCCTTGGCGCTCGCAACTGCCGCATTTATTTCGGCAGTGTTTGCAAGTGCTACCTGCTTGGTTTCAATGCCAAGTGCAGGGTCATAAACCGGTGCGGTGCGACCTGAAGTTGATGCATAGTCTGCACCACCAATCCAGTGTGCGACAACTGTCATTTTTACAACCAACGATCCGCGAGGTACTCAGCTTCTACAAGTCGAACAGTTCCTGACTTTCCGCGCACGACAATGCTGTTGGTCTTTACTACCGGGCCTTTGTGGCGCACACCCTGCAGCAGTGAGCCGTCAGTTACACCGGTTGCTACGAAGAAAGTGTTGTCGCTGCTTACAAGTTCGTCGGCGGTATAGACGTGATTCATCTTGAGCCCGGCTGCGATTCCCTTGGCCGCTTCTTCTTCATCCTTAGGTGCAAGAACTCCCTGGATGAAACCACCGAGCCCCTTGATTGCACAGGCGGTAACGATGCCCTCAGGGCTTCCTCCGACTCCCACGCACATGTCGATTCGAGCACCATAGCGAGCTGCTTGGATGCCACCGGCCACATCGCCATCCAATAGCAATCGAGTGCCAGCGCCAGCCGCGCGAATGTCTTCAATCAGCTGAGCGTGACGCGGGCGGTCGAGCACACCGATAACCATGTCATCGACAGGCTTGCCAAGGGCTTTTGCAAGACGCTTGATGTTCTCTGCAATTGGCAGGCGAATGTCGAGCTTGCCAACGGCTTCAGGTCCGGCTACCAGTTTGTCCATATAGAAAACGCTTGAGGCATCGAGCATGGTTCCGCGCGGGGAAACCGCAATCACGCTCAGGGCATTTTGGCGACCGGCTGCGGTCAGCGAGGTTCCGTCGATTGGGTCAACCGCAATGTCACACTGCGGGCCATTGCCGTTGCCAACGATTTCGCCGTTGTAGAGCATTGGGGCATTGTCTTTTTCACCTTCGCCGATAACGATTTTGCCTTCGAAGTTTACGGTTCCGAGAAAAGCTCGCATGGCATCAACGGCAGCGCCATCCGCCGCATTCTTGTCACCCTTGCCGATGAAAGGCACCGCGCGAATTGCGGCGGCCTCGGTTGCTCGAACTAGCTCCATGGCTAGGTTGCGATCTGGGTGTTTTAGTGCGTTATCTTCGTTGACCATACGCCCAGACTACCAGCCAGCTAATGCGCTCTAGGATTACGATATGTCAGAAATGCGCGGGCTAACCAGCCAGCGAGCAGCCGAACTGCTGAAAGAGCACGGCGAAAATACCACGCGCGTGAGCAAGCACAAGTCGACCTGGGCGCTTTTGCTGCAGCAGTTCCAGAGCCCAATAATTTTGATCCTGATTGCGGCCACCGTAATTTCGATGTTCCTCGGCGAAATCATCGACGGGTTGATCATCCTCGGCATTTTGATACCGAGCGGATTCTTGAACTACTGGCAAGAAAATCGCGCCAACCAAACCATGCAAGAACTGCTCAAACAACTTGAGCTTTCAATCGCGGTGCTGCGTGATAACAAGCTTCAAGAGTTACCGATTCGACTGCTTGTGCCAGGCGACGTGATAAAACTTGCCACCGGAGATTTGGTGCCAGCCGATTGCGAACTTCTTGAATCGCAGAATTTGAGCATCGATGAATCTGCCTTGACCGGCGAAACTTTCGCGGTTGAGAAAAGCGCGCAGCTAGATAAAGCGATTCACTTCGGCACACATGTGGTGAGTGGTTCAGGTTGGGCCAGTATCACGGCAACTGGGCTGTCGACAAAATACGGTGAGCTGGTAAATGACCTAGCTGACCGAGACGTAAAAACTGGCTTCGAACGCGGAACCACGCAGTTTGGCCTAATGCTCATGCGCGCGATGCTCTTGCTCGGAACCGCGCTGGTGATTTTTAACGTGATCATGCAGCGACCGCTGATCGACTCGCTGCTCTTTTCGCTTGCGCTAGCGGTTGGCTTGACTCCACAGCTTTTGCCGACCATCATCACGGTCTCACTCGCAAGCGGTGCGAGAGTCATGGCTAAAAATCGCGTGCTAGTCAAACGCCTTGACGCGATTGAAGATTTCGGATCGATGAACGTTTTGTGCAGTGACAAAACCGGAACCCTCACGGTCGGCGTTACCAAACTCAAAGCCACCTTAGACTCCACTGGCAAGCAGAGTGCGGCGGTTGCCAAGCTGGCAAGTTTGAATTCTCACTTGCAATCCGGATTCACGAATCCGCTTGATGACTAAATCATGACGGCTAACCCGATGAAAAAACTGCCCAAACTCCTTGCTGAAATCCCGTACGATTTCGCACGCAAGCGCCTGAGTGTTCTTGTGCAACTCGAGAAGCCCACGCTTATAACCAAAGGCGCATACTCGGGTATTGCAGATATTTGCAGTCAGGCAAGAATCAATTCGAAGCTCGTTTCGATGACCAAAGCACGGGCAGAGCTAGATGCCATTTATGCGAGTGAAAGCAATCTAGGCAATCGCGTTCTTGCCATCGCAACCAAGCAAACTGATGAAGCCAAAGAAGTCAGCATGGTTTTCGAAGGATTCCTAGTATTTGCCGATGAACTCAAACCGGATGCCGCCGCTGAAGTGGCAAGACTGCAAGCGCAGGGCATCGAGTTCTACCTGATTACCGGTGACAACTCCCTAGCGGCAAAGTACATTGCGAGCCAGGTGGGAATCCCGGCCGAGAACGTAGTGACAGGCAAAGATATCTCATCGGCGGGCAACTCTAAACTGACCGCAATGGTGAAAAGTGCGAGGGTCTTTGCCGAAGTTGACCCGTTGCAAAAAGCCAGAATCGTAAAGACCCTGAGTGCAGCGGGCAACACCGTGGGATTCTTCGGCGATGGCATCAACGACAGCGCTGCAATCAAAGCAGCTGATGTAGGCATCTCTGTCGATACCGCGGTTGACATCGCCAAAGAATCTGCAGCTATTGTTTTGCTCGATCACAATCTTGACGTGATTGCCAAGGGCGTTCGTCTTGGCCGAACCACCTTCGTCAACACCATGAAATATGTGCGAGTGACAATCAGCGCAAACTTCGGAAACGTATTCTCGATGGCAATCGCTTCGATATTCCTGCCATTTCTGCCATTGCTCCCGCTGCAAATTCTGCTGCTCAACTTCTTGAGTGATATGCCTGCGCTCACCATCGCAACTGACCGAGTTGACGAGAGCGAACTTGAAAAACCGCACGCTTGGGACATCAAGCAGATTCGCAAAGCGATGATCTCATTCGGGCTCATCAGTTCGATTTTCGACGTGGCAACTTTTGTGATTTTGACCCAGATTTTCAAGGCCGATCAAGAGCTGTTCAGAACCACATGGTTTATCGAAAGTTGCCTAACCGAACTCATCGCGATGCTCGTGCTTCGAACCAAACTGCCGTTCTATCGCAGCCGAGCAAGCAAACCGTTGTCGATTTCGAGCGCTGTAATCGCAGTCTTGCTTTTCGCTATACCGTTCTTGCCATTTGCGAGCTCACTAGTTTTCGTTGCCATCAGCTGGCAGATGACCTTCGTGATCTTCTCGCTAGCGGCAGGGTATCTGCTGCTGAACGAAATGGTGAAGCGCCGAGTTTAGTCTTGGCTCATCACAACAATGGTGTCGCCCTTGGCGAACTTAACCTTGTTGCTCTTGCTTGGGTTCAAAGTCACTCCGAAACCGGCTTCGCTTAACTTAGATAGCGATTCAATGCGGTAACCAAAGGCAACCTCACCGCGCTTCTACGCTGATGCAACCACGGTGTAGAAGTCAACTTCGACGCCTAGCTTCACGTAATACTCAGCTGGGTGAAGGTGAACTTCGCTGCCATCTGCCGAAAGTAGTTCATCGAAGACTTCGTAGAGGTCTTGATTCTGCTCGATCTGAGCGAGCATCAGTGAAATCAACTTGTCGCTAACGATGAAGTCATTGGCTGCGGTTACCTGAGCAAGCTCACGGTTACGGTCATCGATCATCTCGCTTACCACGCTGATGTCAACGCCCTTCTTGCTGGCGATGTCACGCAAGTGAAGCAATGTAACCAGGGTCTTACCATCGGCAATTTCAGTGGTGAAGAAGTCACTGTATGAAATCACAATGATGTGGTCAAAAGATTCAACCTTGAGCTTTTCAAGTACCTGACGACTAGTCGTGTCTGCCTTCTCAAAGCTGACAGTGATTCCCTTGAGGGTTGGCATCTTTGGTTTATCAGTTTCTGCTACGACCTTGACCTGAGATCCAGCAGGCATATAGCCAGCAAGCTCGGTCAGAATGGTTTCGAGGTTCTCGTTGTAACCAAGCAGCAGAGTCTTTTCTGGCTTCGGTGCGCTCGGTTTCGAAGTCGAAATGCTGGCGGCAGTTGGCTTGCCAGGTGAAGCGGCTAGGCGCACCTCGCTGTCATCCTTTGCAATCACGATTAGGCGATCGCCCTCTTTGATTACCGACTTGGCAGGTGGGTTGATTCGGCTCTTGTGGCTCTTGCCCTCTAGGCCAATCACTGCGCTGTTCTCAAACCACAGCTGCGCCTCACCGAAAGTCTTGCCAACCAAATCTTTCTGCTCGGTCATGTAGAACTCGTCACCGGCGAAGTCGAGCAAGTCTTGCAGCACGTGACTAAGACCAGACTGACGGCAGGCTTGAACGGTGATGCGAGAGATAAGATCTGCTCCCTGAACCCAGTGAGCTTCGTCGCCACCGACTAGCTGAGCTGCTTCAAGATTCGCAGGCTCGTGAATCTCACCAACTAAGTGATACTTTTCAGGCTTGCGGTCTGGGCTGTTCAAAACCGCAAGTGCAGTCTTTATGGTGAATGAGTCAGGTGAATCCATGTCATCAGGAGCAAGAATCACGACCGACTTCGCTTCGTGGTGGTGAGTGATTTCTAGATCGACCAGACTCATCGGGTTACCAGAGCGAACGATGATCTGAGTGTTTCGACGATTGACCTTATCGTTCAACTCATCTTGCATTTCGACTTTGTCGCGATCGGCCATGATCACAATCACTGGCTTCTTCTCAGACTCGTTGGCGATGCAGATTTCGTTGATAACAGTGAAAATCTTTGAGTTCCAACCGAGAATCAGAGTGTGACCCTCTTCTAGAACCTTGCTGCGCCCCTTGCGAAGTTCTTCAACTTTTGCATCGAATGCACCAGAGATGATCGAAATCAAGCTGGCCAAAACCACTAGGCCACCGACGGTTACCAGAATCATCGGAATGCGGTAGGCCAGGTCAGTATCAGCAACGATGGTTCCACCATCAATCGCGTGCATGAAGGTTCCCCACATTACCTCTAAGAAGTTTTGCGGGTCAGCCGAGCCGTTGAAGCTAGCCGGGGTAATCATGAAGGCAACGACGATGCCAGAGAACACCAACACCATCAAGAAAGTGGCGATTGCCAGCAGCAAAGTTAGGGCAGGTGTGCCCTTAGCCATTTGCTTGTCGAACCAGTATTTGAAACGCGAGGTAATGCTGTGCTTGGCCATCATTCTTCCTGTTGGGTAGCTGTTTTGACTTCTAAACGTCTAAATCAAAACCTACCTCAGGATGCCGCTATTTACGTTTAAGGCTGGTCAGTGCAAATATCACGAGTGAAACAACACCGGCAGATAAGAACAAGCCAGCGTTCACCACCACGTTAGCCATCTCAGTGTCTTTCATAGGGGTATTGCCTGGCCAGATGAACGTGAGCGCCCAGAGCGCAAAGCCAAATGCAGCGGTTGCTAAGGCAATGCGCTTGGTTTCATTCAGACGTTTTGCCACACCGTAGTACCAAAGAAAATAAGCTGCCGGAACAATCGGTAGCGTGATGAAACCCAAAAACTGCAGCCCTTCGGTGTTCGGGTTGTTCTCTAGGTAAGTACCCAGCAAAGCATTCACCACAATGCCGAAGGCAAAAACAAAACCGCTGATTTTGGTTGAAAGAGCAAGTGATCTGAAATCAACTGCGAAACCAACAAACGCGGCTATGGTAACTGCATAAAGTGCGAAGCTTCCGAAGCCGTAAAGCTGCCAACTCTGGTCACCGTGCTGAATGCCAAGCAACAGCAACACTGCGATCAGCGCTAGAAAAACGATTTGAAACCAGCCCAATAATTTTTGCGATTTCATGATTCCCCAAATCCGAGGTGCAATTTGCGCCCTCTCTCGATTGCAGACTACGCCTATTTTGAAATAAAACTGCAACTCACAGGTTTAACTCAGCATGAACTTGAACGACATTGAACTTGAAATGCTCGACGGCACCAAAACCACATTCGGTGCTTACAAAGATAAAACTGTTCTCGTGGTAAACGTGGCCAGCAAGTGCGGCCTGACACCGCAGTATGAAGCTCTTGAGAAACTGCAAGAGACCTACCCCAACTTCACTGTGCTTGGGGTTCCGAGTGATCAGTTCAAACAAGAGTTCAAAGACGCCGATGACATTTCAAATTTCTGCAAACTCAACTACGGCGTCACTTTCCCTCTCACCAAACTCAGCAAGGTAAACGGCCGCAATCAGCATCCGCTATTTAAAGAATTGAAGAAAACCAAGGATGCCGCTGGCGTTGCAGGCCCAGTGCGCTGGAACTTCGAAAAATTCCTGGTGCTACCAAACGGTGATGTACATCGCTTCAGACCGACCACCAAACCAGATGACCCGAAGATTCTCGAACTTCTAAAGAAATAACGAA
>JBJTOA010000054.1:0-20144 GCA_046074285.1 Micrococcales bacterium | reverse complement strand
GTACAGATCCGACTGGGTTGGCGTCACCGTAGGTCACGGTTCGGTTGCTTGCGCTAAGAGTTACGGTCTTCTTTGCAACAGTGACTGCGCCATTTACGGTGGTGATGGTGTAGTTGCGGTTCTTACCTGCGAGTGGGTCATCGACAACGCAGCTGCTGGAGTAGTTTCCCGGAAGTGACCACTGAGTGTAGGTGGTCGAACATGTCAGGTTGAGTGAGTCTGCAAGGTACTTGTTGGTAAAGCTAAAAGCCACAGCAGGAGCTGCATCACCGTAAACCAATGAAGTGTAGTTGTTAGCGGTTGCCGTGGTGGTTCGCTTTGCAACTGCAAACACGCCAGAGGTAGCGGTTCCGGCAGAAACGAATGCGCCAGTCGCGTTGGCGCGAACCGTGAAGCCGGTTGAAGTAGCAGAGACAACTTGAACGTTAGTGAGGTTGTATGCGCTTGGGTTTATGCCGGTGATGGTTACAAAGTCACCAGCAGCGAAAGTGTTTGCGGCTGTGAAGGTGACAGTAGTACCTGAACCGTTGGCATCCGTTACCGATGCAGTTTTGTTAGCGGTATCGGCACCGGCAAATGTGGCAACACCACCAGAAACATAAGTTCCGGTGGCTGGGTTACTGACTGTGAACTGTGTGCTCGTGGCACTGACAACTCTGACCTGCGTCAGGTTATAGGCCGCCGGGCTAGCACCAGTGATGGTTACGAATTGTCCAGCCGTAAAAGTATTGGCTGAAGTGTAAGTAACCGTGGTGCCATCGCCGGTAACCGAAGTGATGGTCGAGTTCAGAAGTTTGTAGTTTGCGCTCGGGGTTCCGCCGTAGCAGGTGACACGGTAACTGCCGGCATCTGATCCCGCTGCGTAAACCGGGGTGGTTCCTGCAACGTATGAAGAAGTCGGGTTATGGGCTGCACAACTAGGAGCAGTTGTAAAGCCATCGGTGCTCAAGAAACCTGATGAAGTGACTGCGTATGCAGGAGCAGCAGTTCCGTAGGTGATCGCAGTTGGAGTGTTTACCGCGTAGGTCACTGGCTTCTGATTGATGGTGACGGTGATGGCTGTACCGTTTGAGGCCGAGAGCTTTCCGCTAACACCAGAGAAGTATGGGTACATCGTGTAAGTACCGGCAGCCAAGGTGCTAGATAGAGTCGCTGTGCAAGAAACTGGGCTTGCAGTCACGCTGGCTGGCAGGTTACAAGTTGCGTAAGGGCTGGTAGTTGTGCTGGCTGCAGTTGCAAGGTAGAGAGTCTGGCTTGCGGCGCTTGAAATCTGAGTACCGGTGGTCGCATAGCTCAGGGAGAGAGTGATGTTGTTCGATGCGCCACCGTAGGTGTAAGCAAAAGATGATGCGCTTGAGGCTGACATCGAGGTCGCATCGGCAGCTGCGTGAGCAGGTACAGCGAGCAACATGGCGAAGAATATTCCTACGCCACTAAGCAATGCCTTGACGGCATTCCTAATGCTCATTTGTAACCAATTTCTCTCTCTGCGTGCGAGCCCTGAGTTATCTATTCCAGACTCCCCAGCAAACCTACTTTTTTAGTGTAACTTCGCGATTTTTACGGCAAAAGTGGCTGAAAAAGAAAGTGACTATTTATAAGCAAAATTTCTGGGATTTTCTTCGTCAAGGCGAATAAACCCATTTTTGAGGCACAATCAGCGACACTAGAGTAAAACCACGTTGAAGTGAGGATGCCCAAACTGCATATCGCGATTTTTACCGACCAAAACCCCGGGTCGCTTGGGGGTTCCCAGGCATCGGTCATGCTTCAGAAAAAGTTTCTCGAGCACGCTGGTCACAAGGTAACGGTAATCGCACCTCAGGGCGATAACCCCCCGGCTCCAGGAATCATCACTTATCCATCATTACCGCTCACCCCAAATCGTGAATTCGCTTTCACCTTTAGAGTTTTTCGAAGTTTGAAAATTGCAGAGCACAAGCTTGCTAATCAGAAAACCAAAGTTGATCTAGTTCACATCCAGGCAGACAACTGGGGCGCAATTATCGGAAACCTTTTTGGCACGCGACACAAGTTGCCGATCGTTAACACGATGCACACCAACCTCGACTACGCACTGCGAAAATTGCTCGGGCCGATATTTTCACCAGTAACCTGCTGGGTGCTTTCGCTGGCGTATCAGAGTTCGGGACTGCCAAACGGCAAGGTGACCACCAACCCTTGGGTATACCTGCGCAGCATCACCAGTAACGCGCAGGTTATTCTCTCCCCCAGTCAGCATTTCGCAAATTTAGCGATGAAGAATGGTGTTGCAGAGGTTATTGATGTGCTGCCAAATGGCGTGGATGACAAGTTTGTAAACCTAGATTTAGATTTACCTCCGAAGCCAAAGCACGAACCCGGCAGTGCGGTGACATTTATCTGGTCTGGTCGCATTAACCCTGAAAAAAGAATCATGGTTTTCTTGCAGGCAGCAAAACTCGCGAATTTAAATGCCAGCTACAAAATTTACGGAAGCGGCACCCAGCTAGAAGAAGCCGAACGCTTTGTTGAACAGCACAAGCTTGACGACCAGGTCAAGTTCATGGGCCGTCTAACACACAATGACATGCTGCTTGAAATGCGTAACGCCGACGTTCTGGTGCAGACTTCGGTTGGCTTCGAAACCCAAGGTATGACCGTCTATGAGGCCGGTGTGATGGGAACTCCAAGCGTAATTTGCGATCACAACATTGCCGGCGATATCCCTGAAGATAGCTACTGGCTCGTGAAAGACGAATCGGTCGAGGCTCTCGCCGACGCCATCAAAATAGCTGCCCAAGACGTTGAGCAAAATCGTTCTAAACACATCGATCTGCGACGCAGCATGTTGCAATCCAAAATCACTGAACTGCAGTTGGCTTACTACGACCGCGCGATCAAACTTCACCAGGCCAAATAAAAAAATCCCGCCTATTGCTAGGCGGGATTTTTTTATTTAGAACTACTTGGTTCCGTTCAGAGTTGCCTCTGTAACTGCGAAAGTGCCGAGGTTCCACTTGTCAAGAACAGCCTGGTATGAACCGTCGTTGATAGCAGCCTGCAGTGCAGCCTGAATCGCTAGAGCAAGCTTGTCGCCCTTAAGAACACCGATTCCGAAGAATCCTGGCTCGTAACCTGCAGGAGCAGCTGGGTCAACAGCCAACTCGAAGTACTTGCCTTCGCCAGCGGTGCGAGCAGCATCAGCAGCAACCGGTGAGTCGATCAAGAATGCAACACCCTTGCCAGCGCGAAGCGCGTTCAAGGTTGAAGGCACGTCTGGGAAAGAAAGAACGGTGATTGCACCCTTGTCACCACAGTCAACTGCAGCCAAGGTGTCACCCTGCACAGTTGCGGCTTCGATAACAGCGGTCTTGCCACAGAGTGACTGCAGGTCAGTAACGCCGTCAGGGTTGCCCTTGTTGATCACAAGTGAAGAACCACCCAAGAAGTAGTCAACGAAGTCAAGCTTTGCCTGACGCTCAACTGTGTCTGACATACCTGACATGATCGCGTCGTGGTTGCCAGCTTCTAGAGAAGGGATGAGGGCGTCGAAAGACTGCTTCTCAAAGGTGAACTTTAAGCCAAGCTTCTCACCGATTAGCTGAGCCAGGTCGTAGTCGAAACCGGTTACGTTACCTGCGTCATCTAGCATCTCCATCGGAGCGTAAGGAATGTCGCTGCCGACGTTAACTTCGCCAGCATCCTTGTATTCCTGAGGTACTAGAGCAGCTGCAGCGGCATCAATCTTTGAGCCATCTGCGGTGTTGTTTGAGTCTGGAGCTGCAGCGCAACCGACCAAGACTAGTGCGCTGGTCACGGCAAGAGCCGCGGCAGCAAAAATGTTTTTCTTAGACATGTATTTCCTTGAAATTTGTGGGATGGAATTGAATCCGAGTTAAGCCTACCGAATGACTTGTTTCAGGCGGGTAAATTACAAAACGCTCTTAATGAAGGCTTTGGTTCTAGCCTCTTGCGGGTTCTCAATAACCTGCTTCGGTGAACCAGATTCGACAACTACTCCCTGGTCCATGAAAACCACGGTGTCAGCTACTTCTCGAGCGAATCCGAGTTCGTGAGTAACCACAATCATGGTCATGCCACTCTCAGCGAGTTTGCGCATAACGTCGAGCACATCACCCACGAGTTCGGGGTCGAGGGCTGATGTCGGTTCATCGAAAAGCATCAACTTAGGCTCCATCGCGAGCGCTCTAGCAATCGCGACGCGTTGCTGCTGGCCACCTGAAAGTTGGGCCGGATAGTGATCTGCATGATCAGCGAGACCAACTCTTTCTAGCAACTTTAGGCCCCTAGCACGCGCAGTTTCTGGCTTCTCTCGATTGACGCCAATTGGTGCTTCGATGATGTTTTCTAGTGCAGTCAGGTGCGGGAACAGATTGAAGCGTTGAAAAACCATTCCGATGTGACGGCGTTGAGTAGCAATCTCATTCGGTCGCATTTCATGAAGCACATCGCCAGCTTGTCGATAACCCATGAGTTCACCGCCGACATAAATTCGGCCGCCGTTTATTGTCTCGAGGTGATTGATGCAACGAAGAAAAGTTGACTTGCCAGAACCAGAAGGGCCAAGTAGGCAAAGCACTTTGCCCTTCTCAACCTGAAGCGTGATTCCCTTGAGAACCTCATTGCTGCCAAAACTCTTGCGCACCGAGCGAGCATCAACCATGATTTCAGTCACAGGGTCACCTCGACTTTTTTGCTTGAGCGAGCGCCGCGAATCCATTTGAAACCAACCGATTCGGCATCAAAACCACGACCGTACTTCTTCTCTAAGAAGTGCTGCGGAACTGACAGGATGCTGGTCATCACGAGATACCAGAACGCTGCAACCACCAGAAGTTCAATCTGCGCAAGGTTCTGCGATGAAATCAGCGTGGCCCTGGTGTAGAGCTCAGTCACGGCAATCACCTGAAGCATCGAGGTGCTCTTGAGCATCGAGATAGTTTCATTTCCCATCGGGGGAATGATCACGCGCATAGCCTGGGGCAAAACTATTTTGCGAAGCGTGTATCCACCAGACATACCGAGTGATTTAGCTGCCTCGGTTTGGCCGCGATCGACAGAAAGCAAGCCAGCTCGAACAATCTCGGCAGCGTAGGCGGCTTCGTTCAGTGAAAGCGCAATGATTCCAGCTAACAGCGAAGGCACTAACTTGCTGGTTTGTCCGTCGATAAAAACGATGTTGGTGAACGGTATGCCCAGCGTCAAAGTTGGGTAAATAATTCCCAGATAACCCCAGAAAACAATTTGCAAAAGCAGTGGGGTGCCTCTGAAGAATCCGATGAAGCTCGAAGAAACTGCCCAGAGCAAAGGATTCGGAGAGAGCTTCATGACCGCCAAAATCACGGCAAGAATTGTCGCTATAACCATGGCTATGGCTGTGATGACAATAGTCATTACCGCACCCTGCATGATTTGCGGATTAAACAGGTACTTGGCGATTACCGAGTGATCGATTGATTCTGCGCTGTAAAGCGACCAAGCTAACAATCCAACAAAGAAGACAACCAGCACACCTGAAATCCAGCGCCATGGGTGACGCAGTGGTTTGGCGACTATGTCATCCGCACCTATTGCGCCTTGCGTCTTTGCCAATGCAGTTACCTAACTCTGATTAGTTACTGATGATAACAATACGCAAATTTAGTAAATACCTGCGAGTTTCAGAACAATCGCAAACATGGCAATTCCGCCGATGCGGTATAGCCAGCGATAGCTCTTTACTGGTCTGTCCTCATGCTCATCTGCTCCGTGGCGCCCAAACAAACCGAGCGCATCGAGCAGCAGCATCGGGATTGGCAGAATCACAAACGACATCGATGCGAGTTCCGGCGAAGCTCCGAAAATCATCGTCGCGACAAGCGTTGTCAAGCTTGCAATGCTTAGCTTTAGCGCAAGACCAGGTAGACCTACCGGCAGCAACTTCCAGAGCAGTGGCGAGTTAGGCAATTTATCTTCGTACCAGGTGGCAATGGTCGGTGCCAAAGTCAAGAATGCACCCACGAATACGTGCCAAGTGAAACCGACTAGCGCGCCAGAAACAAACACCCATGCTACGAACTTCAAACCCAGAGAAATGTAGCGCTGGTAAAGCGGTGGTTCGACTATTTCATCTGGGTTGATTCGGTTCAGTCGATAAGGGAACACCTGAGCAGTTGCTTCCTCAAACCAAACTCTCGCGAAGATAGCGACGCCGAGGGCGATTTGAAAATCAGCAACGTGATTGGCGATTGGCAGAGTGACACCGGCTAGGGCAGGCATGGATGCAACCATCGAGCCGGTGACCCAGCTCGCCATGAACGGTGCGATTCCAAGGTCAGCGAAGCGCTCCCACCAGCCATCTTGATCATCGGCATGAGCTTTGCGAAGTTTTCTAAAGGTGGTCGTGAGCAGTGATGGACCGATGCAGATCAGCATTGCACCTACGAGTAGGCGCCACTCATTTGCTTCAATCACATGCCCTGCGGTAATCACCGACCCAATAATGAAGATGAGTCCAGCCAGGAATCCGGCGAATGCATCGAAGATACCAAGCAGAGCCATGAGTAGCATCAAGAACCAGTTCGGGGTCAAGACACCGAACGCATCTGAGCCGATTGAGGCAAAGCCCAGCCAAATACCGAGCAGCGGCAGAATCAAGCTGAAAGGCCCGAGGACTGCGCGCAAGTACGCCCCATCGTTGAAGATTTTTGCAAGCAGCGGTGAATAGCGAGGAGCCTTTTCACTCAGCTCATGTGACGGCCGGTCTAAGAAGGTGTACCAGCTGGCCATAGCAAAAGCTAAGCGGTCACCGACACCTGAGTTTTCCAGGGTCAGACTGTCCTGGCGCAGTTCCATCTGCTCCATTTCGCTGCCGTCAGGATTCTGGCTATCTGCATTTGCGCTCGAACTTGAGCTGCTGCTCGATGAACTTGAGCTGCTTGAAGATGATCCGCCGGCACCACCAGCTGAAGAACCAGCCGAAGCTCCTGCACCTGCAGCACCAGCCGCGGCACCTGCGGCAGCAGCACCTGCAGCGGCAGCAGCGACAGAACTCACTAGGGTAATTGCTTTGGTGGCGGTCTGCGCAACGGCAGCAATACTTTCTTCAGAACCGAGCGGGTCGAACTCTTGAGGTGGAGCATTGTCATCACCGGTTGCACCGATAGCTGCGTTGGCTACCGGATCACCGAACCCAGGGCCTGCGTCGGTAGGGCTTGGTTCAGGGGTGGGGCTAGGTTCTGCAGTCGGGCTCTCAGTCGGAATCGGAGACGAACCTTCATTGGTAGTGAAGTTTCGAACCGAGGCTTGAGTAACATTGCCCTCAATGTCATAACCGACAACTCTAAGTTCGTGATCGCCAGCTTTGAGGTTGTTTAGCACGAGTGAGTTGGTGCACGGGATGCTCACTCCGTCTAGGCGGCACTCAAACCTGACAGAGTCTGGACTGTAGATGTTGAAGGTGAAAGATTTGTCCCAAACCCCAGGCAGGTCTGAACCAAGTGAAGGTGGTGCCGGAGCAACCGAGTCGATGTTGATTTTTTGACCTACTGCGGCAGCGCTGGCGTTGTCTGTCGGGTATGACTGCGTTGCTAGTAATTGCCAGTCACCATCGGCAAGTTCAGTAAAGGTACATTCCTGAGTAACAGTTACAACTGTCACTTCGCAAATGAGTGCACTTCGAGGGTCTGGGTAGCTGACGATTACCGGCTGTGCGCGAACTGTCAGTTTCGCACCAATGATCAGCGACGAAACGGTGACTGTTGGTGTTGTGTCAGCTGTGAAACCGTCGGTGCTTGAAACACCGGTGTCTGAGGCAACGTTCAGCTTGATGTCGGTAGGCAGACTCGGCGCAATCGAGAACGAATACGAAGCTGCAACCGATGAGTTTCCTGCAACGTCTTTCTGCAAAACGGTAAAGCTGTGTGAACCTGGTTGAAGCGAAGAATAAGTCGCAGGTGAACTACAAGGTGCACTTGTTGAATCAAAGTTGCAGGTAAATGAAGCGTTAGCCTCGCCTGTGAAAGTGAATGCAACTGTGTTCGCAGAACCGCCAGCCCAGTTATTTGAAAGGCTCGGAGTCGCAGGAGCTGAGGTGTCAATCACGATGACTGAACTCGGGGCGGCTGCTCGAGTTAGAGACGGCGTGGTGTCAGTGTGCGAGGCGATGATTGTCCAGGTGCCATCACTCAGGCTTGGCATGCTGAAAGTTTGAGCGGCACTTGTTGCGGTGTAGGTGCCAGTGACCACATCACCGGTTCCAGACTTGGTCGCGGTTACAGTGACGGTGTTTCCAACCCGCAAACCGGTGAAGCGAATGCCCGGGGTGTTGTCTTTGAAATATGTTCGGCCACCGCTAGAGACACCGGATTGCGGGCTAACGTCTGTGACATCCTCGACAACAACGTTTTTAATGTTTACGGTATTCGGGTCACTGAAGTTGCCAAGATCGTCAATCGAAACGACCTTTACCTCGTAGTAAACCGAATAGCTGCTCGCATCGAAGCTTCCCGATTTTTCAGAGTCAACGCCCAGGTGAACTGACCAATCCCCATTGGAATCTGCGGTGGTTTCCCAAACCGCACCCAGTGCACTTACGCGAACCTTGTAACCCGCAATGGTGGTTCCTGACACCACCGGTTTTGCATCGGTAGAGCTTCCGACCTTGGTGTAGCTGATGGTCGGTTTTTGCACTGACCAACGGATAACGACAATTCCAGAAGCACCGTCGTAATAGTTCGAGTCGGCTGCGGCACTACCCGCACCGCTGTTGGCAACCGGCGCGGTATTTGCGTATCCGCCAGACTGAGTGCCCGAGACTGTTGAACCACCTGAGTTTTTACAAAGCACCGGGCTAGCTGGCAGCAAGTTCGCGCTGGCGTTTGTGACGCCGGCTTCAGTTGGTGTCAGATAGCCAGAGTCACCACCGCCACCAACACATAACCCGAGGATGCTTAAGCCCGCACCACCGCGGCCAAGTGTGACCACATTGCTAACAAAAGTTGAATCTGCTCCGGCGCTCATCGCGCCACCACCGCCGGCTCCAGCACCGTAAGTCGGTGCGAATCCGGTGCGAGCATTGCTCACGCCCTTGCCACCGATGTTGCGGAAAGCCGTAAATCCATCGGTTGCGTGGCTGTTTCCTGCAGTTGCTCCACCATTGACGGTAGACAAAATGCTCGAACCACCACCAGAACCACCAGTTGCTCCCTGAGTTAGCACACCAGTTGTCTGCGGGCCACCGCCACCGCCACCGCCACCACCGATTGCAGCGACTGAACCAAAGCTTGAGAAGCCACCTTTACCGCCGACTTTTGGCGACGAAGTGGCTTTCGGGCCACCCGCTCCCACCGTAATTTCGTAACCGTTGACAGGTTGAGCAGGCAGGGTGTAGTTGGCGTTGTAAAGCACTTCTCCACCGCCACCACCGCCAGCTTGAGTTCCGCTGCCACCTGAACCACCACCGGCAACAATGAGCATCTCAACCTGGGTTACGCCGGCAGGTGCTTTCCACTGACAGTTTCCCGTTGCCGTAAATTTCACGGTGTAAGTGCCGCTCGAGTAATTGATGTTCGGTGCACAGGCAGCCGCATTGGCAGGTAGTGCACCGAAAGCGATTGAGGCGAGCAAGCTCGAGAAAGCAACTGCCAAAGCCGTGAATGCTGAAGCGAATTTATTAGCGCGCAGCATCCACCACCTTTTCATTTTGCCCCCCAAAACTTTTTCTAGCACTTACCGATTACCACGAGGCTGTCGCCCGCTTTGACGTTGAAAACTGCTGACTTTGCCGGGTTGAGAACTACGCCGGTTGAACCATCAAGGCTGTCAGCTGAGCTAGTGCGGTAGCCGATTGCAGACTCACCTCGGTCAGAAGCGGCAGCAACAAGTTCGCCGAACGAAACCGACTTGCCAAGGCTCGCGTAGTTCTCAATCGGGTTTATTAGAATCGATGAGCCGCCAGCACCAAAGAGATCTTCGAAGATGGCTGCGAGCGCTGGATTCTCACTAAGTTGCGCGATTAGTAGAGCACCAAGGTTGTCGCTGATGACTAAGTCGCCTTCGGCAGCGACTCTGGCGAGTGAAGCCTTGCGTGAATCTAGAATCTCGGCAATCAAGCGAGTGGCTTCGCCAGACTTACTAATAAGTTTGAGCTGATTTAGTTGCAGCATGGTCAACATTGTGTGGGCATCTGCATCGGCAGCTGTGATTCCCTTGCGGTAGCCGAGAACGATGATCTCATCGAACTTCTGCCCCTTGCTTATAGCAACCAGTTCATCAACCTCGCCAGAAATCAACTTGTGAGAAACCTTGAGGTTTCCCCACTTCGTGCCTTTCAATGCGTCAGCGCCAACTAGTTCTTTGTTTGTCGCGATGGTCACATTTGAACCCTTTGGCAAAAATGCTGAGAGCTCGCGAAGTACTGCTTCACCCATGAATGACCAACCAATTACCAACAGGTTTGCTGGTTTCGTAACGGCAGCCTTAGCCGCTCTAGGAGTTCGCTTTAGCAGTGAATCCTGCACGCCTGAGTAAGTGACTTTGGTGTCATCTTCTGCAATCACGATGAGCTTGTCTCCGGCAGAAAGTTTGTAACTCACCGCTGGGTTCACGTGGCTGATGCCGTCTGCTGAAATGACTCCGATGACTGCCGAGTCATTGAACGAAATCAGTGCCTCGCCATAAGTCTTGCCAACCAGAGCAGGAACATTGGTGAAGTAAATCTCAGAGCCATCGAAATCGAGCAGGTCTAGTACGACAGCTGCCAGGCCAATCTGACGCGAAGCCTGCGCTGTCACTCTGGCAATAATCTCGTCAGATCGAACGGGAACAACCTGCCCTGCGGTAGCGGTGACCAGCGAACGGCCAATTTTAGGATCATCGATTTCAGCGATTACCGGAACCTTTGTGGCTCCCACAGATTTGATGGCAAGCATGGTTGCCACGATAGAAGCATCCGAGCTTGAATCGCTATCTAGCAGAACGACTGACTTCGCAGTTGCGGTATTCACGCGCTCAAGGTCACGCGGGTTATTAACGTCACCGGTTCTGGTAACGAGTTTCAAATTAGCCAGTTTGCCAACTCGGGCTTCGAGCTCATCGTCCATCAGCGGGCGCTCGCGTTCTGACAAAATAACGACGGTGTGCTTCGACCCTTTATGTGCCGTGTTCAATTCTTGAAGCAGAGGGAAGATTCGGTTTGACCAGCCGAGTACCAGGGTGTGTTCACTGGCAATCACATTCGAGTGACCGCGCTTTAGCTTGTTAGTGATTTCAAGCAACTTGATGAATACAAACCCACCGATGAAAGTGGTAACCAAAATAGTTCCGCACCAGAGCACAACTGCGAGAGTGCGATCGAGAGCAGTTCCGTCTGGTCGACCACCACCGTAGACCACCAGCATCAGAATCATCCAAAAGCGGGCGAAGAAATCTTGCTTGTTGGGGTCTAAGAAACGTGGGTCTTGATGCGGGTCTGTTCCGTTCAGATAACTGAGCGCTGTGACAATCACCGCTAACACGATCGAACCGGGCAGCAAGATCGCCAAGAATATTCCGGATTTACCTACCGCTGCATCGAGCAGGTAGCGCAGGCGTTGCACTATCGATGGCTTGGCGGCCTGTTTTGGGTCTAGTTCGCCCTGCGAACCCTGACCGTAACTACGCTTTTCAACTGGCATGACTGGTACTACTCAAACTTTCCGATTACAACTAGCGAGTCGCCTGGTTTGGCTGTGAACGACTGCAATTTTGATGGGTTCAAAATAACTCCGGTTGAACCGTCTAGCTCGTCGAAGTTTGCAACTCGATAACCGATTGCAGACTCGTTCTGATCACTTGCCCAAGCAGCCAAATCACCGAAGGCAGCGCTTTGACCTAGACCCAAGTACTGCTCGATTGGTTTGATCAGAATCGAGTCACCGCTCGGGCCAAAGAGGTCATTGAAGACGCCCGCGAGAGCAGGGTTTTGGCTGAGCTGGGCAAGCACGAGTGCGCCTAGGTTGTCGCTGATAACCAGATCACCTTCGGCAGCGATTCTTGCAAGCGAGGCTTTTCTAGAATCGAGAATCTCTGCAATGAGTCTGGTTGGTTCGCCAGACTTGCTCTTCAGCGAAAGTCGGTTGAGGTGAAGCATGGTCAGCATGGTGTGCGAATCGGCATCGGCTACGGTGATGCCTTTGCGGTATCCGAGCACAATAATTTCGTCAAACTTTTGGCTCTTGGTCAGAGCAATAAGCTCTTCAACCTCAGAACCAAGCGAAACTACTTTGACTTTCAAACGATTTAATTTTTTGCCGGTGAGGTTTGAAAGGTCAACTTTGCCAGCTTGGGCGGCAACGGTAATGCTCGATCCCTTTGGCAAAAAGTTTTCGAGTTCTTGCAATACCGCTAGACCCATGTGCGACCAACCAATGATTAGAAGGTCTGCAGGTCTAACTTCGGCAACCTTAGGTTTGGCTGACTTACGCTTCAGATGCTGCTCTTGCAGACCGGTGTAGACCACTGTGGTGTCATCATCGGCAATAACTGCTAGCTTTTCTGAAGCCTTAAGAACATAGTTTGCGGCCGGGTTCAATTTAGTTACACCGTCGGCAGACTGCACACCGATAACGCTGCTTTCTTTGAAAGACAGCACAGCCTCTGAATACCTCTTGCCAACTAGGGCAGGCACATTTGTGAAGTAGATTTCAGCGCCGTCAAAGTCAAGCAGATCAAGCACAACAGCGGCTAGACCAACCTGTCTTGAAGCCTGAGCGGTAACCCTCGCGATGATCTCTTCAGACCTAACCGGAATAACTTGGCCATTGGTCGAAAGCTCTAGTGAAGCACCGACTGCGGCATCGTCAATCTCGGCGATGATCGGCACATGTGATCCGCCGACTGCTTTCAGGGCAAGCACGGTCGCAACCACATTTGCGTCTGAACCAGATTCGCTGTCAAGTAACACTGCAGACTTTGCACCTGCGATGTTGACGCGCTCTAGGTCTTCAGGGTTCGTGATGTCTCCAGTTCGGCAAACCAATCGCAAATTTTTCAGGTGGCTAGCGCGCGAACTAATTTCGTTGAGCATCGCTGCACGATCTTTATCACTGAGGATGATGACAGTGGATTTTTTCGAACCAGCGGCCGCGGTGTTCAGTTCTTTGAGAAGAGGGAAAATGCGATTCGACCATCCGAGAATCAAGGTGTGATGTTTGTCAATGACTGCTGAACGACCGCTCTTCAAACGATTGAAAAGTTCTATTAACTTTGCAGTTACAAATGCGAATGCAACTGAGTTGAAAACCAAGTTTCCCAGCCAGAGCAAAACCGCGATCGAGCGGTCAATGTTGGTTCCCTCGAGACGAGAACCAGCTGGCATGAAAATGAGCGAAAAGACAAACCAGAGGCGCACCGCAAAGTCGCTGCGGTTATTAGCAGACCAGCGCTGGTCTTGCTCGGGAGCATCACCGTTTGCGTAAGAGTAGAAAGTTAGCAGCAGCGCAAATAAAGCTGAGCCGACAATCATGATGGTGACGAAAACACTCGGCCTAGAAACAAAGTTGTCCCAGTAATAGCGCAACTTCATTGCAAAGCTGATGCGCTTGATTTTCAGTTGCTCTTCACCCTGAGCGCCCTGACCGTAGCTGCGTTGTTCGACTGGCATAAGGTTCAATCTAGCCTTGAGAGTTATGGGTTTCCACACTTATATCGAGTGCTTCAGGCAAGTGTTCGGATTACCGAATAGAAAACGCTTTCACGGCAGCAAGTTTGAAATAGAACGAAACAAAATCAGGTTGAAAAACCAGAAAGGTAAACTTTGCTCATGCCTATTTACGACAACATAACTCAGGTAGTGGGAAACACCCCACTCGTTCGCATCAACCGCGTAGTCACCGGGGGTGCCGAGATTCTCGGCAAGCTCGAGTTCTACAACCCAAGCGCTTCTGTGAAAGACCGCATCGGCATCGCCATGGTTGACGCAGCTGAAGCATCGGGTGAACTGAAGCCAGGTGGCACAATCGTCGAAGCAACCTCTGGTAACACCGGTATCGCGCTAGCTATGGTTGGCGCAGCCCGCGGTTACCGAGTCGTGCTAACCATGCCAGACTCTATGTCGAAAGAGCGTCGCACCCTTTTGCGTGCATACGGTGCAGAGTTGGTGCTAACTCCGGCAGCCGAAGGTATGCGCGGAGCAGTTGCCAAGGCAGAAGAAATTGGTGCGCAGGATGGAGCGGTTCTGGTTCGTCAGTTCGCCAACGTTGCCAACCCAGACATCCACCGCCGCACCACCGCCGAAGAGATCTGGCGTGACACCGACGGCGAAGTTGCAGCGCTAGTCGCAGGTATCGGAACCGGCGGAACCATCACTGGTGTTGGCCAGGTACTGAAGTCAAAGAACCCGAACATCAAGGTTTTCGCGGTAGAACCAGCTGCCTCGCCTATCCTCAACGGCGGAACCCCTTCAGGTCACCCGATTCAGGGTATCGGCCCAAACTTCGTGCCAGAGATTCTTGACACCACCGTCTATGATGAAGTCTTGGATGCCCCAAACGAAGAGGCTTTGGTTTACGCTCGTAGACTGGCTAGCGAAGAAGGCATCCTGGCCGGTATTTCATCTGGTGCAGCCATTTGGGGTGCACAGCAGATTGCTAACCGACCAGAGTTCGCAGGAAAGAAGATCGTGGTTATCATCCCTTCATTCGGCGAGCGCTACCTGTCCACGTTGCTATACGCACACCTACAAGACGCTTAAATTTGGGTTTATTCAACTTTCGAGAAGACATCAGAAACGGCTTAAAGCAAGATCCTTCAGTACGAACTGGCTTTGAGCTGTTTTTGACGTCTCCGGGGTTGTGGGCGGTATGGTCGCATCGCGTCATCCATCCAATTTGGAATGCAAAACTGCGCATTCTGAGTCGTATTTTCGCCAACATCGTTCGCCTGTTCACGGGGATTGAAATTCACCCGGGGGCACAAATCGGCAGGCGCTTTTTCATCGACCACGGAATCGGCGTAGTGATTGGCGAAACTGCCGTTGTAGGTGACGACGTGTTGATTTTTCACACGGTGACCCTCGGTGGCAAAAGCTTTGAAAGCATCAAACGCCACCCAACAATCGGCAACCGAGTAATTGTCGGTGCCGGAGCAAAGCTAATCGGAAACATCACTATCGGTGACGACGTAACCATCGGAGCAAACACCGTGGTAACCAAAGATGTTCCAAACGGCGCGACTATCGTCGGCGCAAAATCACGCCTGATCTAGATCGATCAGCTTTTCTTTAGAGCGACGGCTCGCTGAGCTAGCCCAACCCTGCACAGCTGCCCAATAAATTACGTCAATAACGACTGTCCAGAGTCGGCTTACCGCTGCAAAAACCAAGGCGTGCTCTGGGCTCATGATCAAACTTGCGCTAGCGATAACTACAGCCTCACGAACGCCTAGTCCGCCAGGTGCAAAAATCACCAGCATGCTGATTCCACCGGCGAGGCTGCTGGTTCCCATGATGAACAGCAAGTCTTCGATACCCACCTGCTGGTCTACCGAAAGCGCAACGAAGAAGTAGCTAATTGCGCTCGTGCTTGCCGTTAGCAAGAACCAGAGCAACCCTCCGAGGATGAGTTTTTTGCTCGGCAGATGACTCGGGTCAATGTTTTCTTTTTTCACCCGACGATAGGCGAATTTGAGAATCGGATTGAAGACATTTGGCCAGACCGAGATTAGACCAATAACAGCAATCGCAAGCAACCAGAATGTGCCACCGGGATAAACCTGCTCGATACGCGGATCAAATGCTAAAAGTGCGCAGGCGAGCACAAGCTGAATGATGACCTGCAGCCCGCCTTCTAATAGGCTGCTCACCCCAAGTTTAATTTTTGAGATGCCCAGTTGTGAAGCGAAGTAAATCTTGCCGACGATCCAGGCTGCTCCCCCGGGAATATATCTTCCTAGCCAAGCGCGAGCGTAGACCGAAAATAGCTGAACGTGATGGTGCTCTGCGTCGCCACCTAGGGTTTGCAGCATCCACATCCAGGTCTTGGTGAAATAGAAGCGAGTTAGCAAACCGATTGCGCTGGCGGCAAGCAGCCACCACCAGTTGTAACTGATGCTCGAGATTTTTGCGAAGTCGAGCGAGAGAACGTAGTTAACGCCAAAGACCACAATCACGAGGTAGAAAACCCAAGTGATTATGGTCTTTAGGTGTTTACGCATTAAGCCAAACGAGCCTTGAGGTTCGCAGCCAAAGTGGCCATGAACTCGTCGGTGGTCTGGTAACCCTGGTCGCCGCCAACTAGTGAGGCTAGGTCTTTGGTCATGTGTCCGGCTTCAACTGTCTTTACGACTACGTCTTCTAGAGTCTCTGCGAACTTGGCAACCTCAGGGGTGTTGTCGATTGCAGCGCGAGCTGAAAGTGCGCGAGTCCAGGCGTAGATCGATGCAATCGGGTTGGTAGAGGTCTTCTTTCCGGCCTGCCAGTCGCGGTAGTGGCGAGTCACGGTTCCGTGAGCTGCTTCAGCCAAAGTGGTCTTGCCATCTGGGGTAGTTAGCACCGAGGTCATCAAGCCAAGTGAGCCAAAGCCCTGAGCAACGGTGTCAGACTGAACGTCTCCGTCGTAGTTCTTGCAAGCCCAAACATAGCCACCCTCCCACTTGAGAGCTGCTGCTACCATGTCGTCGATCAGACGGTGCTCGTAGGTGAGTCCGGCTGCCTTGAAACGGTCAGCGTACTCAGCGTCGAAAACTTCCTGGAAGGCATCCTTGAATGCACCGTCGTAAGCCTTCAAGATGGTGTTCTTGGTTGACAGGTAAACCGGGTAGTTGCGTGACAAACCGTAGTTGAAAGATGCGCGAGCGAAGTCGCGGATTGAATCCATGTAGTTATACATACCCATCGCAACACCACCGTGCTCTGGGTACTCGGCAACGGTAAGAGTCTTTGGTTCGCTACCGTCGGCCGGGGTGTAAGTCATGGTTACGGTACCTGCACCAGGAACCTTGAAGTCGGTTGCCTTGTACTGGTCACCGTGAGCGTGACGGCCGATGATGATCGGCTTGGTCCAGCCTGGTACCAAGCGAGGCACGTTAGAGATGATGATCGGCTCGCGAAACACAACACCGTCAAGAATGTTACGGATGGTGCCGTTCGGTGACTTCCACATCTTCTTCAGATTGAACTCTTTTACTCGAGCTTCGTCAGGAGTGATGGTTGCACACTTTACGCCAACCCCGTGCTTGGCAATCGCGTGAGCAGCATCAATGGTGATCTGGTCATCGGTCTCATCGCGTCGCTCAACAGATAGGTCGTAATACTCAAGGTCGATGTCGAGGAACGGGAAGATCAGAGAGTCTTTGATGTTCTGCCAGATGATGCGAGTCATCTCATCGCCGTCTAATTCAACGACCGTACCGACTACCTTGATTTTTGACATGATGCCACTTTCAAATTGAACAAAAAATAGGATGCAGAAACGCACCGATTACTAGTTTATTGCGCTTGCTACCATTGCCTCATGCCTAAGTTCCCGAAGCTTCACAAGCGCACAGTTATTTTCAGCCTTGCCGGCCTTTTGGCCGTTGCACTGGCCACCACCGGAATTGTGATTGCCGCGAATCAGCCAATCAAGGTTGATCGACCAACCATCTTCACCGAAAAGGCTGTCGGTGTTCAGATGTTCGGCTGGAATTGGAACTCACTCAAAACCGAATGCGCGACGAACCTCGGCCCCGCCGGAGTCGACTGGATTCTGGTTGACCCGCCTAGCGACCATGTCAAAGGACCGCAGTGGTGGATTCACTATCAGCCAACCAACTACGACATCATCGGTGACCACGGCACTCGTGAACAGTTCAAAGCGATGATTGAAGCCTGCAACGCAGCTGGCGTTCAGGTCGTGGCAGACGCTGTTGTAAATCACATGGCAAATGGCATCGGAGTTTCGTTCGGCAGTAAGGCATACGGAATGAAACTCAAGTATGCAGATGTCTACACCAAGCCAAACTTTCACGAGGGTCTCGACCGCAACGACCCGCACTACTGCATCGGCGATATTCGAAACTGGGACGAATTCAACGAGCGAACCAACTGCCGCTTCCCTGGTTTGCCTGACCTAGCAACCGAACAAGAGTACGTGCGCAATAAGATTGCCGGCTACCTGAATGATCTGCTTTCACTCGGCGTTGTCGGCTTCAGATTCGATGCTGCCAAGCACATGCAACCGCAAGACATTGCCGCTATCTACAACAAGCTAGACAAGCCAGCTTTTCTAGTACAGGAGATTCCTGGTGACTCTGACACGGCAGAAGACTACCTAGCCAACGGTGACGTCTGGGACTGGCAGAGCGCGAGCGACATGCAGTCGATGTTTGCATACGCCAGCAAGATGGAAATGGAAGCCGTTGGCTGGTCTGATTTCCAAGCCTCACAGTATCCAAGTGATCAAGCGCTCACCTGGGTGACCAATCACGATACCGAACGTCACGGCGGGTCACTCACTTACAAAGACAAAGTAGCTTTCGAAATGGCATCGCTCTACCTGCTTTCGCAGCCATACGGCAAGCCGATGCTGTTTAGCGGTTACCGCTTTGACAACAGCGACAAAGGTGCTCCTCAAGATAATGACGGCAACGTGCTCGATGCCGTCTGCGGCGAAGAGCTTTACCAGTTCACCTGCTTCCACCGCAGCACCTCACTGCCTGGCATGATCGCTTGGCACAAAGAGCTTTATGGCAACCCAATCACCATCGAAGACGGCAAAGCCGGGGTTTACTCGGTCGCCCGCTCGGGGGTTGGCAGTTTCTTCTTGAACTACAACAAGAAGGATGTTCAACTCGACAAGGCGACCGACCTTCCAGACGGTAGCTACTGCGATTTTGTGTCTGGCGGTAAAGCGCCAATCGCGCAAGATGGAGCTAGCTGCGTTGGTGAAAAGGTTGAGGTAGTCGGAGGCAAGGCAATTCTGAATATGAAGCAGCTAACCGCTATGGCGATTAGCCTTTCATCTAAACTGAAATAGTGCTTGTTTTCAGAATACATTCTGAAGTATTCTGAAGGCATGAGCATCACAGTAGAAAATGTCCAATCTTCTGAACTGAGCCGAAACTCAGCTGCAGTTTTTTCGGCCGCCGAAAAAGCGCCAGTCTTAGTTACCAGACGCGATGGTGAAGATTTAGTTCTGATGAGTAAGCGTGAGGCTAGCGCACGAGGGCAACTCCTCGAACTAGCCGCTCGACTTTTAGCGGTGATTACTGACGAACGCGGTTCGCTAATCAGCCGAATGTCAGGCGCGTTTCCATGGATGCACGCTCTGAGTGATGAAGACAAAGCTCAGTGCACCTCAGACTTGGTACGCGCCGCGCAAGCATCCTTTGCTACTGATCAGTCATACTTCGCAATGCAAGAAATTAACGCGTGGAAAGAAACAGCATCTGCAGTTGCTGCCGGCTTAGGAAAAGAGCCGACCGACTGGATTGAAAAGACTCACGAAGTAAAGCATCCGTAATTTGCATGTGTCCCGCAGATCCAGTTCCTCGGCCAATAAAAAAAGCTGAGTACAAAATATATTTTGCTTCGAAAGCTGCAGAAAAAGGTTGGCGAGACTTAGCTGCGGTGCGGCGAAATAACTTGGTTGATGCCTGGGAATACCTAACTAAAAGTCCACTAAAAGATTCACAGCTCTGCTACTCGCTTCGAGGCAGTCTGGGATTCTTAACCCGCGATGGACAAACACATGTGAGACGGCAACTTAAATTGAGCCTCACCGATGGTGCAAGAATTTGGTTTTATGTGAGTGACGAAACAGTATTCCTTGAGCAGGTTCATACAACGCACCCAAATGAAACCAAATAATCACTAGACCAGCGAGTCTCGCCAAGCTTTGTGAAGCTGGGCGAACTTTCCGCCACGATTGATTAGCTCAGCAGGGCTGCCGTCTTCGATGATTTGCCCGTGCTCGAGAACTATGACTCGATCTGCGAAGGCCACTGTCGAAAGTCGGTGAGCGATGATGATTGCGGTTCGACCTTTGAGAAGAGTCTTGAGCCCCTGCTGAACTAAGCGTTCGCTCGGAATGTCGAGCGAGCTGGTCGCTTCATCGAGAATCAGCACGGTCGGGTTAGCGATGAATGCTCTTGCAAAAGAAATCAGCTGGCGCTGACCCGCGCTAACTCGACCACCGCGCTTGTTG
>JBJTOA010000053.1:0-5955 GCA_046074285.1 Micrococcales bacterium | reverse complement strand
TCGCTAAAGCGCTTCAAGGACGACGCCACCGAAGTCAAGACCGACTTCGAGTGTGGTATCGGCCTTGGCTCGTTCAACGCACTTGAAATCGGTGACATCATCGAGACCTTCGAAATGAAAGAGAAGCCTCGCGTCTAATGGTTGATCACTCTCGCGCTAGAAAACTCGCCGAACGCATCAAAGTGCTGGTGGCTGAGTCACTCGAGCGCAGCGTAAAAGACCCAGATCTGGGGTTCGTGACCATCACTGATGTGCGCTGCACCCCAGACCTGCAGCACGCCACCATCTACTACACGGTATTCGGTAGCGAAGCAGACAAGGCTCGTTCAAAAGAGATCATCGAGAAGAACTCGTGGTTGATTCGAAAGGATGTCGGCCGCGGCCTGTCAATCCGATTGACTCCAACCATCGAGTTCGTCACCGATGAAGTGCCTGAGACTGCAGCGCACCTAACTGATCTTCTGGCTGAAGCGCGAGCTCGCGATGAAGAGGTTCACAGGCTTGCTGAAAATGCCAAGCCAGCTGGTGACGCTAACCCTTACAAAGAGCCTCGCCAACACGAAGACGAAGATTAAGTGACTGTTTCGGGCCTGTTGCTGGTTGATAAGACCGGCGCCTGGACCAGCCACGATGTGGTTGCTAAAACTCGACGTTTGGCTAATACCCGAGCAGTAGGTCATGCCGGAACCCTTGATCCGATGGCGACCGGGCTGCTGATTCTGGGCATTAACAACGCAACTAAACTGCTCACTTTTTTGGTTGGCGAATCTAAGACCTACCTCGCGACCATCCGTCTGGGTGCAAGCACAAATACTGACGATGCCGAGGGGGAAATCACCGCAACCGCGAACGCCAGCGATATCACCACGGCTCAAATCGAAAAGGCACTTGAGAATTTTCGCGGTGAAATAATGCAGGTGCCTTCGAGCGTCAGTGCAATCAAAGTTGATGGCAAACGCGCCTATGCGCAGGTGCGCAGTGGGGTAGAAGTCAAACTTCAAGCCCGACCCGTCACCATCACCAAGTTTGAAATTCTCGGCGAGCCAAGACGCGATGGCGAATTCCTCGACATCGATGTTGAAGTGGATTGCTCAAGCGGCACTTACATCCGCGCGCTTGCAAGAGATCTTGGTGCAGCGCTGGCAGTCGGGGGACATTTGACCGCCCTGAGACGAACTCGAATTGGCAAATACTCAGTCGAACAGGCAAAAACTTTAGAGCAGCTCGAGGCCTCAGAACAGCTTCCAATTGTGGGCAGCGCCGAGGCTGCCAAGCAGCAGTTTGAGGTTCAGCAGCTCAGCTCACAGGATGAAATCGACCTTCGTCACGGAAAACGCATCAAGCCCTTGGCGAAATACTCGTCAAGCCCGATTGCCGGCATCAATCAAGCCGGACATTTGGTGGCAATGCTTGAGCTCAGCGGTAACCAACTCAAGTCACTAGTGGTGTTTCAACCAGAGGCTTAATTTACCTCGCGTTAACTAAAAGAACACTTGCCATTAAGGCTGGCTAAGAACAATAAAGCCATGGCCGAAAACAGTAACGCGACTCAGGTTCGTCGCAAACTCGCAGTTAAGCCATTTAGCAAGGGCGACAAACTTTTTTCACGAGTCACCACGGCAGCTGCCAACTTCGCATTCGTGCTGGTCGCGCTCATCCTGTTCTTCCTTTTTGCACAGTCTTGGCCGGCATTGCAATCACAAGGGCCAGCGTTTCTCTACGGCAATCTGTGGGATAACACTCCCGGCGTAGACACTTACCAGCTCGGCCCAATGATCTGGGGTTCGCTGCTAATCGCACTGCTTGGTGTGCTCACCGCAACTCCGATTTCAGTTGCAACCGCATACCTGATCGCATTCATGTTGCCAAACCGATTGTCTAAGGTCGCAACCACGCTGGTCGACCTCCTGGCTGCTTTACCTTCGGTGATCATTGGCCTCTGGGGTGTCTATGTTTTTACACCGGTAGCTCAAGAGTGGGCCATGCTCTTGAATAAATATCTCGGATGGTTCCCGCTATTTTCGGTAGACAACATCGATCAGGGATTCACCTCTTCGCCGTTCATTGCAGGGTGGATTGTGGCGGTGATGATCATTCCGATTATCACTTCGGTTACCAGAGAAATTTTCAGCCAGCTTGATCGCGAGCTGATCAACGGTGCTCTCGCCCTTGGCGCCAGCCGCTATACCGTTCTTCGACGCGTCATTATTCCGACTTCTTCAAGCGGCATCATCGGTGGTGTTTTGCTTGGTCTGGGTCGTGCCATTGGTGAAACCGTGGCAATCTTCTATGTCTTGCAGTTAAGCATGGACATCAACCTTTTCAAGGTTTTGCAGCCGCAAGGTGGTGCTGTTGCATCTTGGATTCTCTCTAGATTCGCCGAGGCAACCGAGACCGAATTCCACGCACTCATGGCTGCCGGTCTAGTGATATTTATCGTGACCCTGATTATCAACATGATCGCCGGTGCAATCGTTAACCGCTCACAGCCTTGGAGAAAAGCATGATTGCGCAGCCGAGACCTAAGGTTCAACCCTGGGCTAGACCAAACCGCGAAAAAACTCTTTGGGTTTCAGTTGCTTCAGTATTACCAGCACTTTTAGGCGTGGGTCTGGCATTCGCACTGCAACTTCCGTTTGCTGTTGCCCTGATCGTTTTCTTTTTGCCGATTCAACTAGTCGCAGCAATCGCGGTCGGAATTCGATTCGCAAAAATCAAAGGCGCAAAAGACGCGGTACTTACAGTTTTCGTAGTCTTCTTCACGGCCCTCGTGTTTGTGCTGCTGCTGTCAGTTCTCGAGTCTGTATTTACTCGCGGACTACCAACAGTTTCTGCGCACTTCCTGTACCAAAACAATCGTTACATTTCAACCACCACCTCACTTGAATACGGTGGTGTTGGTCACGCGATTCTCGGTTCGCTATTGGTGGTGCTGATCACAACCATTCTTGCTGTTCCACTTGGTTTGCTCATTGGCGTTTACCTCACCACTAGCCAATCGAAAATGCGCAACCTGGTTCGTTCTTTCACCCAGGCGCTTTCTGGTCTGCCTTCAGTGGTGTCTGGTCTTTTCGTGCTGGCCGCCATGTCATACTTTGGCTTCTCAGAGCGCACTGGCTTCACCGGTGCCCTCGCGCTTTTTCCGCTGATGCTTCCGACGGTTGCGCGAGTCGCAGAAGAATCGCTAAGACTTGTGCCTCAAGATTTGCGTTGGGCAGCTCTCGGTCTAGGTGCGCCGAACTACCGCGCCTTTTTCCAGGTGATACTTCCAGCAGCTAAAACTGGAATCATGACCGCGGTTTTGCTCGGAATCGCCCGTATCATCGGTGAAACCGCGCCACTGCTGCTTACCATGAGCACTACAAACGGCACAAACCTGAATCCGTTCTCAGGTGCGCTGACCACGCTTCCTACTTTTATCTACGGCTTCTTGAATGCCGGTTACTCTTCATCGATCGCGCGTTCGTGGGGAGCTGCTGTAGTCATGCTGCTGCTCGTAGCAATCATCTTCATCTCAGCACGAGTTATTACTCGCAAACCTTCAGGCAAAGGCAAAGGTAAGTAAATGTCAGTAAACGAAGCACACCTGGTCTCAAGCGATATCAGCGTTTGGTTTGGCGAACGACAAGTTCTCAACTCGGTAAACCTTGAGTTCCCAGCAAACAAGGTGACCGCTCTGATTGGCCCATCGGGTTGCGGCAAGTCAACATTCCTGCGCACCCTAAACCGCATGCACGAACTTATCCCGGGAGCCGGCCTCGCAGGTTCGATTTACCTTGACGGCAAAGATATTTACTCAGAGGGAATCGACCCGGTTGAGGTTCGCATGAAAGTAGGAATGGTTTTTCAGAAGCCAAACCCTTTCCCAACTATGTCGATTCGCGAAAACGTATTGAGCGGTCTAAAGCTCTCTGGGCTAAAGCACGCAAACCACGACGAGCTAGTTGAAACCTCACTTCGCCGTGCATCGATTTGGAATGAAGTAAAAGACCGTCTTGGTGAGATGGCAACTTCACTTTCGGGCGGTCAGCAGCAGCGTCTTTGCATCGCGAGATCTCTCGCGATGAATCCTGAAGTGCTTTTGATGGATGAGCCATGTTCGGCTCTCGACCCTGGATCAACCAGACGAATCGAAGAGACCATCGCTGAACTGTCAGAATCTATGACCATCGTGATCGTCACGCACAACATGCAGCAGGCTCAGCGAGTTTCTGACCTAACCGCATTCTTCTTGGCAGATGAAAACAAGCCTGGTGGAGTTGTTGAGTTCGGCTCAACCGAACAGGTCTTCAATATGCCTGTAGACAAACGCACCAATGACTATGTCAACGGTCACTTCGGTTAAGACACCTGCAATTCACTTTGTCTTCTTGCAGTGGTAACCAAGTTGCAACTGAGCGTTTAGTTAGTGAACCGAAACTAAAAGCGTCAAAAGACAAACAAGGAGAAAAAATGTCAAAGAAGCTAGTTTCGAAGGTTGCAGCTGCAGTAGCTGCCGGATCGATTCTGCTCGTCGCCACTTCGGCAAATGCAGCAACCCTGGTAACCGGTCAGTCAATCAAGGGCTCTGGTTCATCATTTGCTTACAACGGCATCAGCAAGTGCAACGCGCTTTACGATTCAAACACCGTTACCTATGACTCAACCGGTTCAGGAACCGGACGCACCAACTTCAAGGACAGCTCAGCTACCTACTCATTCGCAGTATCAGACGGTCTATACACCGCTGGTTCAGAGCCAGTAGATCCACTTGGCGGTTCGGGTTACACCATGGCAGCGCTATTCGGTGGCCCTGTAGTATTCGCATACGGTCGCGCAGTTCCAGCTGGTATCAAGCTTGATGCAGCAACCGTCTCAGGAATCCTGAAGGGCACCATCACCAAGTGGGGCGACAAGGCAATCAAGAACCAGAACAAGCAGATTACCTCAAGCAAAACTTGGACCAAGCTTGCAAACCGCTCGATCAGCGTTTTCTACCGCACTGGTAACTCAGGAACCAACGAGAACCTAACCAACTACCTTGCTCAGACTCTGGGCAGCGGTTGGACCAAGAACCAGGCCATCAACACTGGTGCAGGTCAGACTCTAGCTGGTATCGGCAAGGCAACTTCAGCACTTGTTGCAGACAACGTTGAAGCCAACGCTTACGGTTTTGGTTACTTCGACCTTTCAGACGCCAAGAGTGCAAACGTACGCATCGCACTGTTGAAGAACAAGCGTGGTCAGTACATTGCGCCAACCGCAGCTGCCGGAGCCCTGTTCCTAAACGCACAGACTCTTGGTACCGCAAGCGGTAGCCGCACCGACGGAACCATGAGCTCACTTGGTTCAGCTGGTTCAGGTATCGACTTCACCAAGAGCGTGAAGAACGCCTACCAGCTAACCATCGTTACCTACGCGGTAGCACCAAAGGGTGCAACCAGCGACAAGGCTAAAGCCGTTGAAGACTACCTAACCTTCGTAGTCAACAACTGCATGCCTTCACAGGCTAGCCGTCTAGGTTACGTAGCGCTGACCGGTGCATTGAAGACCAACGCACTCGCTCAGATTGCCGGTATCTCAAACTAACTAAATAGCTAAAACGCGAGCCTGGCTGATTGATTTTTCAATCAGCCAGGTTTCGCCGATAACAAGGGAAAAAATGTCAAGAAGCTCAAAGGTCAAGGGTTCGTTACTTGCGGCCACACTGCTGCTCATCACGCCAGCACTAACCGCCTGTGATCCACCTATGCCGCCAGAGCTAATTGCCCAACTTGCTGAACAAACCGTTGCATGCGAAACCGGCGATGTTGCAGTTTCTTACGACGCGAATATGACCGATGTTTTCGCTGGCTGGGCTGACTCGCTGATGACAGCGTGTGCAGATCCGGCCATGACCATTTCGACAGCAACAGATGCTACCTCGGCAAACTTAATTCTTAGCAGCAGTCAAACTTGTCAACCATTCATCGATGT
>JBJTOA010000052.1:0-2552 GCA_046074285.1 Micrococcales bacterium | reverse complement strand
CATCATGGTCAAAGTCGTGCAGTTCGGGTTCGAGATGATTCCGCGAGGGCGGTCTTTTGCTTTTTCTGGGTTCACCTCAGGAACCACTAGTGGCACATCTGCATCCATGCGGAATGCACCTGAGTTGTCTACTGCAACGGCACCGCGCTCAACTGCAATAGGCGCCCAGACTTCTGAGACTTCATCAGGCACATCGAACATAGCGATGTCGATGCCGTCGAATGCCTCTGGTGAAAGCGCTACGACAGTTAGGTCTTCGCCGTGAACGCGAATTTGCTTACCGGTTGAACGTGGTGATGCAATCAGACGAATTTCGCCCCAGATGTTTTCGCGATTGTTGATGATGTCAATCATCACGGTTCCGACAGCTCCGGTTGCGCCCACTAGAGCGAGGTTAGGTTTGCGACTCATTTATTACTCCTAAAAACTAACGGCCGGTGCCGGCGTAAACAGTTGCAGCTTGGTCTGAATCAAGACCGAAAGCGGTGTGAACTGCGCGGGTAGCGGCATCCACTTCTTCAAGGCTGGTAACCACTGAAATGCGAATCTCAGAGGTCGAAATCATTTCAATGTTGATGCCAGCTTCGGCGAGCGCCTTAAACAGAGTTGCAGAAACACCCGAGTGAGTCTTCATGCCGGCGCCAACCACTGAAAGCTTGCCGATCTGGTCATCTGACTCAACGCTCAAGAAACCAATCTGTGGCTTTGCTGCTTCTAGAGCTGCAACGGTTTTAGCCAAATCAGCCTTTGGCAGAGTGAAAGAGATGTCTGAAATCTTGTCAGTTACGTCTGAACCGGTAGCGGTGTTCTGAACAATCATGTCGATATTCACATTGGCGTTTGCAATCAGGGTGAAAATTTCAGCTGCCTTGCCTGGCTGATCCGGAATACCAACGACGGTAACCTTGGCCTGGCTCTTATCGGCTGCTACACCTGATACGACTGCTTCTTCCATGTTTGCTCCTTGATTGTCGGCGTAAACGATTGTTCCCGGGTCGTTGCTAAAGGTTGAACGAACACGGATGTTGACATTGTGGCGGCGAGCGAATTCAACCGCACGGATGTAGAGAATTTTGGCGCCAGAGGCGGCGAGCTCGAGCATTGACTCGATGTCGATTGCGTCAAGCTTTTTGGCTGCAGGCACAACACGTGGGTCAGCGGTGTAAACGCCATCTACGTCTGAATAGATTTCGCAAACCTCAGCGTTTAGTCCGGCTGCTAGGGCAACCGCGGTGGTGTCTGAACCGCCACGTCCCAGGGTGGTGATGTCTTTGGTGTCGCGGTTGAAACCCTGAAAACCTGCGACGATTGCGATTTCGCCAGCGTCAAGAGCTTCTTGAACGCGAGCCGGAGTAACATCTGCGATTCGGGCATTGCCGTGCACAGAGTCGGTGATGATTCCGGCTTGCGAACCAGTGAATGAACGCGAGTGTCCCCCAGCGTCATTGATTGCTAGCGCCAAAAGAGCCATCGAAATGCGCTCACCCGAGGTGAGCAGCATGTCCATCTCGCGTGCCGAAGCATGTGGATCGCTAGAAACTGAATTGGCCAAATCGATCAGTTCGTCGGTGGTGTCGCCCATCGCTGAAACCACTACGCAAACCTGGTTTCCAGCTTTTTGGGTTTCAATCACACGGCGAGCGACGTGCTTAATCTTGTCGGCGTCGCCAACAGATGAACCGCCAAATTTCTGAACGATAAGGGCCAAAGTTTTAGCTCCTGAAAGTAGGGTGATGTGGCTGGACATTCAGCCGAAAACTCTTAAAGTTTAGCCTATAAAAACCGCGTAAAAGCAGGGTTATTTGACTACTCGACGGCCTTCAAACGCGCGACCGAGAGTGACTTCATCGGCGTACTCCAAATCGCCGCCAACAGGCAGCCCAGATGCCAGTCTTGACACTGTAATTCCAAGTGGAACCAGCATTCGAGTGAGATAAGCAGCGGTTGCCTCACCCTCGAGATTCGGGTCGGTGGCGATGATGACCTCTTTGATTTCTGGTGAAGAAAGTCTGGTCATTAATTCTTTGATTCGAAGGTTGTCAGGGCCGATGCCGTCGATCGGGCTGATAGCACCACCGAGCACATGGTAAAGACCACGAAACTCCCGAGTGCGTTCAATGGCCTGAACATCTTTGCTCTCTTCTACAACACAGAGCGTGTGAGTTTGACGGCGAGCATCGCGGCAGATTGAACAGCGGGTTTCTTCTGTGACGTTGAAGCAAACCTCGCAAAACCTAACGCGTTGTTTTACTTCGCGAAGCAGATTTGCGAGGTTGGTGATCTGCTCCCCTTCGGCACTCAAAATGTAAAAAGCGATTCGCTGGGCAGATTTCGGGCCAATGCCCGGAAGTCGACCGAGTTCGTCAATCAGTTCTTGAACTACACCCTCGTACAAGAGCTACTTCTTCTTTTCTACTGGCATGGCACCTAGAACATCTCGAAGAACTGCTTCTCCGAAGGTTGCTCCCTCGTGAACTAGATTCTGCTTCGTAACCGGTTGCTCAGGCTCAGCTACCTCTGCCACTGGCTCAACCTCAGGCTCAACCACTGGC
>JBJTOA010000051.1:0-3156 GCA_046074285.1 Micrococcales bacterium | reverse complement strand
GGCGCAATAGATCGCAGCAAGTACAAAGTGATTCCGGTAGGCATCACGCGCAGCGGTCTCTGGGTTGAAGCAGTCGACGATGCCGAGCTCTACAAGCTAACCGAAGACAAACTGCCAGAGGTAGTTGATAACCACATGCCGGTTACCTTGGCTATGGATGGCTCCCGCAAACTCACTATGCAAGATAAGGAATACATCGTTGATGTTGTATTCCCAGTTTTGCATGGACCATTTGGCGAAGACGGAACCCTTCAGGGATACCTTGAACTCGCTTCAATCCCCTATGTCGGCAACGGCGTATTTGCTTCGGCCGCCGGCATGGACAAAGAGTTTTCAAAGTCGCTCTTTTTGAACGCGGGTGTTCCTGCAACTGCTCACGTTGTGATTCACAAAACTGACTGGCTTAATGACCCAGAGTCAGCACTTGAGGCAGTTCATAAACTTGGTGGAACACCACTATTTGTGAAGCCGGCCAGAGCGGGTTCATCGGTTGGCGTTTCTAAAGTCAATGACATGAGCGAGTTTGATCAGGCAGTAGCAACTGCCTTTGAGCACGACAGCAAGTTAACCGTTGAGCACGGCCTAGTCGGCCGAGAAGTCGAATGCGCTGTGCTATCAAACTTCGATGGCAAGCCTCTGAGGGTTTCAGTCGCCGGCGAGATCATCGTCAAGGGTCGCGAGTTCTACGACTTCGAAGCCAAGTACCGCGACGAAGACGCTGTCGAGCTAGTGATTCCAGCAGTGATGAGTGATGCCGAACTTGCCGAAATGCAATCACTTGCCCGCAGAGCTTTCGCCGCCATCGGTGGTTACGGTCTGGGTCGTGTCGACTTCTTCTTGACCAAGCAGGGCTTTTTCTTAAACGAAATCAACACGCTGCCTGGCTTCACACCATATTCGATGTACCCAAAACTTTGGGAAGCATCAGGCGTCAAATACCCAGAGCTGATTGATCAGCTAATTCAGCTGGCGCTAGTCAGGTAGTTGGCAACTGGTTTCAGCTGGGATGTATTGGATTGCGGCTGAAAGTTCATCCAGAACTCTCGCACCAGAAACCACAGTCGAATCAACGATTACTTCAGTCGCCGGGTTTCTACCGAAGGTGATGAACCTGTAACTCGGTGCCTGAGCATCGTCAACCAGCCAATCAACCCCGCTGGCAGTTACGCAGGCGAGAGTGGAAGCCTTTACCTCTTAAAGACCGCAGCGCAAAATGACCGCGGCTGGAGTTCCCCAAGCGGCAGTTGATTGCGCATTGGTGGCACGTTTTTCAAAGTCGGCAACTGTGTCTGGCAGTCGAACGATGACCTCGGCACAAGCTGGGTTATTGGCATCGGCAGCTGGTTCAAGCGAAACCGCCGCCGTGCAACCAGTAAGCGGCAGAACCATGGCCAGAACCAAACCGAGACGTGAAATTTTCATCATCAAACAGGCTACCTTTTAACCATGCCCAAAAGCGAAACCATCGAATCTCTAGGAGAGAACGAAAGTCTTCGCCGCACCATTTCAAGGTTGAACCTTAGCGAGTCGGCGCTGGTTGGTCCGGGCGATGACGCTGCAGTGGTGGCAAGCCCAGATGGTCGTTTCGTGGTCACCACAGACACCATGGTCGAAGGGCATGACTTCAGGCGCGACTGGTCGAGCTCCTATGACCTCGGCTACAAAGCCATCGCCACCAATGTGGCAGATGTGGCTGCTATGGGAGCAGTGCCCACCGCTTTAGTGGTTGCTCTGATTGTGCCTAAGCAAACGGAGATTACTTGGCTCGAAGCTTTCGCTGATGGGCTTCGCGAAGCTTGTCAAACTCTCGCACCAAAAGCCTCGGTAGTCGGCGGTGACTTGGCGAGCGGTAGCCAGATTGTCATAGCAGTTACGGCTCACGGCGATCTCGAAGGCAGAACACCTGTGCTTCGCTCTGGTGCACAGGTCGGCGATATCGTTGCAGTTGCCGGAACTCTTGGCAGAGCGGCCTGCGGGCTTTCACTGCTCAGTGGCGAAAATGTGAATGCGCGAAATGCCTACGACGACTGGGTCAATGTGCAGTTGCGCCCTAACCCGCCGATTCAAGCCGGTGTTGATGCCTCACTAGCAGGCGCAACCTCGATGCTCGACATTTCAGACGGCCTAGCCAAGGATGCCAACCGAATCGCAAAGGCAAGTGGCGTCACCATAAACATTAGAAGTGCTGACCTGATTGGTTATGAAGCTGTACTCGAGGGTGCCGCTCAAGCCCTCGAAGTAAACCCTCGTGACTGGGTTCTGTTCGGTGGCGAAGACCATTCGCTGCTGGCCACCTTTCCCGCAGACGTTCAACTGCCAAAGGCCTTTAAGGCAATTGGTGAAGTGGTAGCACTACAAAACGACCAGTATCTGATGTTGGATAGGCAACCCTTAGTTGCTAAAGGTTGGGATTCAGTAATAAGCCTTAACTGACAGTTAAAAACTCAACTGTCAGAGGGGGGTTCAAAATGAGTGAACTCAAATCGAATATCGACCGCGTTGATTCAAAAGTAAAACGCTGGCGCATAGTTTCTTCTACCGCACTTGGCCTCGCGATTCTCGCGATGATCACATCGTGCTACACCTCGCAGAACCCGCACGGCGGTTTCTTCGGAATCGGTGCAACTGCAAACTGCGCTTTACCAACCCCCGGCCCCAGTGGCAGCCAAGGCGCGACTGGCGCTACCGGAAAAACTGGACTAAGTGCCTACGACCTATGGTTGCAACTCGGTCACGAAGGAACAGCTCAGCAGTTTCTCGACTCGCTGGTTGGTGAAAAAGGTGCAGATGGCATCTTTTACGGTTCAAACGGTTTGAACGGCAAAGCAGGCGCTGCTGGAACCTCTGGCGAAGATGGTCTCAGCGCTTATCAAATTTGGCTTCAGACTCACCCCGAGGGAACCGAGCAAGAGTTCATTGATAGCCTGGTTGGTCCTGCCGGAACAGCAGGCATCGGAGGACTTAGCGCCTATGAGCTCTGGGTAGTCACGCACCCAGGAGCAACTCTCGAGGAGTTCATCGCTCAGTTGACCGGAACCGCCGGCACAAATGGTACGGATGGCTTAAACGGTCAAAGTGCATACGAAATCTGGCTGAAAGACTCTGCAAATACCGGAAAGTCTGAAGCCGAGTTCATCGCTTCGCTCAAGGGTGCTA
>JBJTOA010000050.1:0-5066 GCA_046074285.1 Micrococcales bacterium | reverse complement strand
GCAAGAATCACTTATGTTCAAAGTGAGAACTCATCGATTTCTCGCGTAAACGGCAACGAGTCACTTGGCATAACCATGACCAAGAATCAGGATGGCAACACCGTTTCAATTTCGCACGATGTACAGAAGCTGATTCCTGAACTGAAAGAGAAGCTCGGCAACGCCGAAGTGATCGTGGTCTTTGACCAGGCACCATTCGTTGAAAAGCAGCTTGAAAACCTAAGCACCGAGGGTCTGCTTGGTCTCGGTTTCGCAGTCATCGTCATTCTCATCTTCTTGCTCTCGGTAAGAAGCACTCTGGTTACCGCAATCTCGATTCCTACCTCGGTGCTAATCACCTTCATCGGTTTGAACTTCACCGGTTACAGCCTCAACCTCTTTACTCTGAGCGCGATTACCATCGCCATCGGTCGAGTGGTTGATGACTCGATCGTGGTAATCGAAAATATCAACCGTCACTTGTCATACGGTGAGCCAAAGAAGAAAGCTATTCTGACCGCGGTCAAAGAAGTTGCCTCGGCAATCACCGCTGCAACCATCACGACCGTTGCAGTATTCGCGCCAATCGCACTGGTTGGTGGTCTGATTGGCGAGCTATTCAGACCATTCGCTTTCACCTTCGCAATCGCCTTGATTGCATCACTGGTAGTTTCACTGACCATTGTTCCAGTGCTCGCCTACTGGTTCTTGAAGGGCAACCTGAGCGACAAGGTATCGGCTAAGGCTGCTGAAAAGGCACGAGCAGAAGAAGAGGCTCGCGAACGCAAGTCTTGGTTGCAACGCGGTTACCTGCCGATTCTTCGCAGCACCCAGAAGCACCCTGCGATCACTCTGGTAGCTGCGGTACTCGTGCTATTCATGACCTTCGGTTTGACCCCATTCTTGAAGACCAACTTCATCGGTAACAGCGAAGCAACTACGTTCGTGATGAACCAGGAGTTGAAGTCAGGTGCAAGCCTTGAGCAAAAGAGCGAGGCCGCAGCCAAGCTTGAAGCGATTGTGCTTTCGTTCCCAGAAGTTGACAACGTGCAAACGCAGATTGGTTCGTCTGGCGATAGCAGAGTTGTATTCGGTGCAGCTGCCGGCGGCATCCAGCTCCAGGTTTCAGCAAAAGAAGGCACCGACGGAGAAGTTCTTCGTGCAGCCATAAAGAAGAAGGCAGATGCCGACAGCACTCTAGGAACAGTCAAGTTCCAAGCTGGCGGTGGCAACTTCGGCTCAAGTGACACCATTGATATCAAGATCACCGGTGCAACCGACGAAATCGTACGTGCCGGAATCCAGGCTGTCGAAGACGGCATGAAAGGCACCGCTAACGTAAGCGAAATCACCAACTCGCTAAACGACGAACAGCGCACCTTGAGCATCACCGTCGATCGTGCAGCCGCAGCGAAACTGGGCCTCAGCGAGATCGCTGTTACCAGCCAGGTAGCCGCAATCATGAACCCAACATCAATTGGCAAAGTGAACATCAACGATGTCTCAACCCCGATCTACATCGTCTCAACCAAACCTGAATCGTTGAAAGAAATCAGAAACATCAACATCGCAGGTGCAACCGGTACGAAGAAACTCTCGAGCATCGCCAAGATTACTGAGGTCATGGTTCCAACCACGATCACCAGTGAAAAGGGTGAGCGCACCGCGAGCGTGAAGTTGAAGCCAGTTGGTGACAACCTAGGAGCCATTACCAAAGAGGCTACCGAGCGTCTAGCTAAGGTGACGCTTCCTGCAGGAGCAACCGCAACTCTGGGTGGCGTTAGCAAAGACCAGGCAGACTCATTTGCCCAACTTGGGCTAGCTCTGCTTGCGGCAATCGCGATTGTTTATATCGTCATGGTTGCGACATTCCGCAGCGTGCTTCAGCCAATCCTGTTGCTAACTAGCATTCCGTTTGCGGCGACCGGCGCATTCGTAGCGCTGCTGATCACTGACACCCCGCTTGGTGTGCCAGCACTGATCGGTATGTTGCTTCTGGTCGGCATCGTGGTCACCAACGCAATCGTTCTGATTGACCTCATCAACCAGTACGTCGAAGAGGGTCGAACCATCAAGGATGCCATCATGAACGGTGCCCGCCAGCGCCTTCGCCCGATTCTGATGACCGCTATCGCGACTATCTTTGCGCTAACCCCGATGTCACTCGGCCTAACCGGTGGCGGCGGCTTCATCTCGAAGCCACTTGCCGTGGTGGTCATCGGTGGTTTGTTCTCAAGCACAGTTCTTACGCTGATTATCGTGCCAGTGCTTTACTGGCTAGTAGCCGGTCGCAAAGAGCGCAAAGTCATTCGAACCGAACGCAAGACCCTGAAGTCTAAGCAAGCCTAGACAAAATAGAATTAGGCGGGTTACTCCTTGTGGGTGACCCGCCTAATTATTGAAAGCGTGAACGAAATTACTGAACACCTAGTTTGGATTGACTGCGAGATGACCGGTCTCGACCTCGAAAAGGATTGCCTAGTCGAGGTGGCTGTTGTCATCACTGACAGTGAACTTGAACTGGTGGATGCCGGTCTAGATGTAGTCATCAAACCCAGACCAGACTCATTAGCCAACATGGGTGAATTCGTAACCAACATGCATACCGAGTCTGGCCTAATCAATGAGTTTGAAGACGGTCTCGACCTCAAAGACGCCGAACAGGTAATCCTCGAATACATCAAGCGATTCGTTCCGAACGCCAAGAGTGCTCCCCTAGCAGGCAACTCAATCGGAACCGATCGCATGTTCCTCAACAAGTACATGAACGAACTCGATCAGTACCTTCACTACCGCAATGTTGATGTTTCATCAATCAAAGAACTCAGCCGCCGCTGGTATCCAAGGGTTTATTTTCAGCTACCGAAGAAGAATGGTGGCCACCGAGCGCTAGCAGACATCCTCGAGTCAATTCAAGAACTCAAGTACTATCGCAAGACTGTTTTTGTCGACCTACCAGGCCCTTCTAGCGACGAAGCTCAGGCTGCCGCCAACTCACTCTGAGTGATAAGATTTACAGGTTGCCAAGTTCGCTTGGTCGCATGGTGGGTATAGCTCAGCTGGTAGAGCACCTGGTTGTGGTCCAGGGGGCCGCGGGTTCAAGTCCCGTTACTCACCCGAGAAAATAAAGAAAAAGACGCCGTCAGGCGTCTTTTTTATTTTCTAGCAGGTCATCGTTACCGACGCCAATACAGCCCTAGCTCTTTAGCACCAACATTTAGGTCTAAATCCACTAATGTTGACCTAAATTTAGGTGCTAAACGCTTAGGTTCGCTAGCAGTAGTCGAACCTAAGCATTGGCAGGTTTAGCGAATACCCACGTAATTCTTCGCCCAGTTGATCTGCAACTCACGACTGTTGAATAGGTGCTTGAGTTGAGAAAGCTGCAGCTGGTTGTCGAACTCATCAGAGTTGATGTGCAACATTACCGTGTTCATCCATGAGAAGTGAGTTACGCGCCAGATGGTTTCTTTTGCGCGTTCTTCGTAGCGGTTTAGCAGTTCATCACTGTTCTTTTTGTAGTGATCAACTAGACCTTCGCCCAGGAAACGCACGTCGTTAGCTGCGGCATTGAGCCCCTTGGCTCCGGTTGGAGGAACAATGTGACCGGCGTCTCCAACGAGGAAAAGCTTGCCGTACTGGATTTTTCCACTGACGAACGAGCGCATTGCCAAAATGCTTTTTTCGGTAATTGGGCCTTCTTTCAGTTCCCAACCCTCGTGAGCCATACGCTCAGAAAGCTCGCTCCAGATGCGATCATCTGACCAATTCTTGATGTCATCATTAGGGTCGACTTGCAGGTAGAGGCGTGAGACCTCGTTTGATCGCATTGAATGCATCGCGAATCCCTTTGGGTGACGGGCGTAGATAAGTTCATCGGTTGACGGTGCAACATCAGCCATAACACCAAGCCAGCCGTAAGGGTAGACGCGCTCAAAGGTACCCTGCTCGACTCCCGGAATAGCCTTGCGGCTCGGTCCCCAGAAGCCATCGCAGCCTGCGATGAAGTCGGCGTCGATGCGCTGAGCATTGCCGTCTTTGTCAGTGAATGTAACGTAAGGTTGGTCTTCAAGGTTGTGAAGTTCTACATCCTTGACTTCGTAGTGAATTGGTTGACCAGCTTCTTCGCAAGCATCACCCAAATCTCTTTGAACCTGGGTTTGACCATAAACCCACACTGTGTAACCGATGAGTTCTTTGAAATTAATGTTTACTTTTTGTCCGGGGATTTGCAGGTAAACACCGTTGTGCTCAAGGCCTTCTTTGTAAAGGCGATCAGCTACGCCAATTTCATTCAGCAGGTCAACGGTCTGCGTCTCAAGAAGCCCAGCTCGAATTCGTGCTTCTACATAATCACGGTCTCGATCTTCAAGGACGATTGACTCGATTCCGTTGATTGCGAGGTAGCGAGCGAGCATTAGTCCCGATGGGCCAGCTCCGATGATTGCAACTTGAGTTTTCATATTCTTATCGAATCAGTGCTGTCTTATTTGACTGTGACGATTTCCGTCCAGCGGAATAACTTCTGATTCTCTCCTTATCCTTCGCGGTGAATAGACTTCATGCGCACGTAAGCGCCAATGGCTTCAGGGCCATATTCCATGCCGAGGCCGCTTTCTTTCCAGCCACCAAAAGGTGCTGCCAAGTTTGAGCCGTAGAAGTTGATGCCGACCGAACCGGTCTCGATTTTGCGGGCAACTTGCTCACCGTGATCTGGGTCGCTGGTAAAGATGCTGCCACCGAGGCCAAACTTTGAATCGTTAGCGATGTCGATGGCTTCTTGTTCATCGCCATAAGGAATGACAACAAGAACTGGGCCAAAGATTTCTTCTTGAGCAATGCGCATTGAGTTGTTCACGTCTGCGAAAACCGTTGGCTTAACATAGAAGCCTTTGCTGATGCCATCAGGCATGCCAAGACCGCCGGTTGCCACGCGTGCACCTTCGTTCATGCCAATGCGAATGTAGTCGGTTACTCGAGCCTGCTGCGTGGCAGAGGCGCTTGGTCCGAAAACGGTTCGTGGGTCGAGGGGGTCGCCAATCGGAGTGGCTTCAATGGTTGCAGCAACTGATTCGACGATTTCTTCG
>JBJTOA010000049.1:0-2363 GCA_046074285.1 Micrococcales bacterium | reverse complement strand
GAAGGGCCCCAACCTTGTGGTTGAGGCCCTTCTCATAATTGCTATTATTCTGCGCTAGCAGCGTTTTCATCTGCGGCAACCATTGCATCGGTGGACATTAGACCTTTGAGGGAGTTCAGGAACTCTTCGATTTCTACTCGTTCGGTCTTCATCTTGGATAGGCGGTCTTCGCTTTCGCGGATTGCGTTCGATGCAAAGCTCTCGGCTTTACGGGAAAGCATTTCTGCGCGGCGGCGAGACTGGTTGATGAGGTTGGTGGCGGTGCGCTGGGCGTCTTCGATCATTTGAGATGAAGTTGCCTGAGCTTCGCGGCTGATGCGGTCGGCTTCGCTTAGAAGCTCTGCTGCGCGAGCAGATGCATCGGTGAAGTTAGCGTTCGCTTCATCAGAAACTTGCTGAGCCTGGACAACAGCGTTCTGGTAGAGGCGAAGGGCTTCCTGCTCTGCTTCGTCGCGCTTGGTCTTAAGTTCGGCTTCAAGTTCAACACGTGCTTGCGCGGTGCGCTGGCTAAGTTCGGTAGCAAGTGCACGAGCTTCTTCGGTTTCGCGGTGAACCTGAGCACGAAGTTCAGCGGCGTAGCGCTCACCCTCCGACTTGATGGCGGCTGCTTCGCGCTGGGCGGTGCCAATCTTTTCTGAGGCTTCCGCTTCGCGGCTCTTAGCGGTGTTTAGAATTTCGTTGCTTAGGCGTTCTGCCTCAATCTTCGACTCCGCCAAGCGTGCTTCAGCTTCGGCGATGAGCTGGTCGGCTTTTTGCTGAGCGCGACGAGTTAGCTGTTCGGATTCTGCTTTCGCTGTTTCACGAACACGAATCGCATCCTGGCCTGCGTCGGAGATGAGTTTTTTAGCCTGCTCTTCAGCAAGGCGAAGAGTGCTCTCAAACTGGGCACCAAGTTCGGCATAACCAGGAGAGGTTTTCTTCTTTTTGAGCTGCTCGTTCTCATTCTTGAGTTGCTCGATTTCGGCAGAAGCTGAGTAGTTGTAGTCGCGAACGTGGTCGAGCTCTGCACGAAGTTCGGCTAGGACGCGGTCGACCTCGTCTTTTTTGTAACCGCGCATTTCTGTGCCGAAGTTGTCTTCTGCCATGGACTTGCTCCTACTGGGTTTTAGTTAAAAACTTTGGCCACTGAATTAGGCCTTCAAGGCAAAATCTTACCCGTAGAACCGGCAAAAACCTAAGTGAAGTAGACTTGTGACATCCCTGTATTTACGCCCCAAAAGGACTTTACTTTGTCAGAAATTACGCCCGAGGTTGTTCGCCATTTGGCCCACCTCGCACGAATCGATGTGACGGATGCCGAAGTTGATCGCTTTGCCGAACAATTAGGTCTAATCGTCGACTCAGCTGCAACTTTGAAGGCTGCGGTTGCAGGAGATGTTCCTGCGACCAGCCACCCAATTCCGATGAAAAATGTTTATCGAGAAGATGTGGTAATTCCTTCGCTAACTCAGGAGCAAGCGCTTTCTGGATCTGCGGATAGCGATCAGGGTCGTTTCCGTGTTGCTGCAATTTTGGACGAGGAGTAAGTCGTGAATTTGGTCAAACTTACTGCCGTGGAGCAGCTTGATGGTTTACGCTCCGGCGCTTTTACTTCGGTTGAACTAACTCAGGCGCACCTGGACCGCATTGCCGAGGTTGATGGTGTTGTTCACGCGTTTTTGCATGTGAATGCTGAAGGTGCTTTGGCAACTGCTGCCGAGGTGGATCGTAAGCGTGCTGCGGGCGAGGATTTGCCTGCGTTGGCAGGTTTGCCGGTTGCTGTGAAAGACAACCTGACCACCATCGATGAGCCAACCACTGCTGGTTCGAAGATTTTGGAAGGCTGGGTGCCGCCATACGACTCAACCGTGGTTTCGAAGCTTCGTGCAGAGATGATGCCGATTCTTGGCAAGACCAACCTGGATGAGTTCGCGATGGGTTCAACCACCCAGTTCTCCGCTTTTGGTGCTACCGCCAACCCTTGGGCGCTTGACCGCATTCCGGGTGGTTCCGGTGGTGGCTCGGCTGCTGCTGTTGGTGCCTACATGGCACCGCTGGCGATTGGTTCAGATACCGGTGGTTCGATTCGTTACCCAGCGGCCATGACTGGAACTGTTGGAACCAAGCCAACCTATGGTGCGGTAAGCCGGTACGGTTTGATTGCTCTTGGTTCGTCTTTGGATCAGATTGGTCCGGTTGCTCGCAACGTTCAGGATGCTGCTCTGCTGCACGACGTGATTGCTGGGCACGATGAGCGCGACTCCACTTCGCTGCCGGAATCTTTGGGTTCTATGGTTGAGGCTGCCAAGAATAGTTCACTTGCAGGTGTGCGCGTTGGCGTAATCAAGGAGCTTTCGGGTGAAGGATTCCAGGTTGGAATTTCG
>JBJTOA010000048.1:0-17046 GCA_046074285.1 Micrococcales bacterium | reverse complement strand
CCCGCAGATCGTTTTTTGAACTGATGGTGGTGGCAGATTATGACCCTGCTCGAGCCGACAAGACCATTGCCTGGATTCGCAATCGTCACGGTGAAGAGGTGGCTTCGAAGTTCATACCTGAGAAACTGGATGCCTCGAGCGCTGCGAATGTGACAGAGTTGGCGCGTCAGTATGACATCACGCACGTGGTGAATGCGGTTGAGCCTAAGTTTGTGACTCCGATTTTCTCGGGTGCATTTACTGCCGGAGCAAACTACATCGACATGGCGATGAGCCTTTCTGAGCCGGATGAAAAAGACCCCTTCCACGTGCCCGGAATCAAACTCGGTGATGCACAGTTTGCAGTGAATGACCAGTGGGAGAAAGCTGGCAAGTTGGCGCTGGTCGGTATCGGCGTTGAACCGGGTCTTTCAAACATCTTTGCTCGCTATGCCTCCGACAATCTCTTCAGCGAGATTGAAGAAGTAGGTGTACGCGATGGTGCAAACCTGGTGGTTACCGATGATGCTGGTAACGAGATTTTTGCTCCTTCGTTTTCAATCTGGACAACCATTGAAGAGTGCTTGAACCCGCCGGTAATCTACGAAGCTAAAAAGGGCTGGTTCACCACTCAACCATTTAGTGAGCCTGAGATTTTCGAGTTCCCTGAGGGAATTGGCTCGGTAGAGTGCGTGAATGTTGAGCACGAAGAAGTGCTTATGATTCCGCGTCACATCAAAGCCAACCGAGTTACTTTCAAGTACGGTCTTGGCCGCGACTTCATTGAAATTTTGAAGACTCTGAACAAGCTAGGCCTCGACCGCACCAAACCAACTCGCGTTCGTTCAGCGCAAGGCCCGGTAGATGTTGCTCCAAGAGACATGGTTGCCGCAGTGCTGCCAAACCCCGCAGCTATTGGCCCCCGCATGACAGGCAAGACCTGCGCTGGCGTTCTGGTAACCGGCAAAGACAAAGATGGACGCGATCGCGCCACCTACCTTTACCACGTGATGGACAATCAGGATTCGATGGCCGAGTATGACGCTCAGTGCGTTGTGCTGCAAACCGCGTTCAACCCGGTGGTTGCTCTCGAACTGCTGGCTGAAGGAATTTGGCAGGGTGCTGGCGTTGTCGGCCCAGAAGCCTTTGAAGCAAAACCTTTCTTAGACTTATTGGCAAGCGATGCTGGTTACAAACAGCCTTGGGTTGCCGAAGAAAGATTGCCTGCCAGCCCGCAACGTAAACCTTAGGAATTCGTGCAGCATTACGACGTGGTAGTTATCGGTTCGGGCTTTGGTGGCTCGGTGGCTGCCCTGCGGCTAACCGAAAAAGGCTACAAAGTGCTGGTGCTCGAAGCCGGTGCTCGTTTCGAAGATAAAGACTTCGCTAAGAATTCCTGGCAGCTGAAGAAGTTCCTGTTCTTTCCGAAGTTGGGGCTCCTCGGCATCCAGCGCATTGATCTTTTGAATAACGTCATGGTGATGTCTGGTGCCGGTGTCGGCGGTGGTTCGCTGGTTTACGCAAACACCCTCTATCGCCCATCAGATGAATTCTTCAACACCGGCTCATGGGCGAAGATTACCGGCTGGAAGAAAGCACTTGAGCCCTACTATGACCAAGCTGAGCGAATGCTCGGCGTTGAGGTCAACCCATTTGAAAGCAACAGTGACCGAGCGGTAAAGAAAGTTGCTGATCGCCTAGGCTTCGGTGACACCTACCGACTCACCCCGGTTGGGGTGCACTTTGGCAAAGCTAATCGAGACCCTTATTTTGGGGGTGAGGGACCAATCAGAAACAGCTGCATCAACTGCGGCGAATGCATGACCGGATGCCGCCACAATGCCAAAAACACCCTCGTCAAGAACTACCTATATTTAGCCGAAAAAGGTGGGGCAGAAGTTCGCGAACTCTCAACGGTGACCAACCTGGAAAAGACCGCAATCGGTTTCTCAATTTCGGTGCGAGCCACCAACGGCAAAAAGTCTTACGAACTAACTGCCGACCAGGTAGTGGTAGCAGCAGGTGCTCTCGGCAGTGCCAAACTCTTGCAGCGAATGAAGGCAGCGGGCAAACTCAACCTCAGCGATCGCCTAGGTCACCTCTCTCGCACCAACAGTGAATCACTGCTCGGCGTGGTTTCAAGCGACAAGAGCATTGACTTCAGTGAGGGCTCTGCAATCACCTCGAGCGTTTACCCAGATGCTCACACTCACATCGAACCGGTTCGTTACGGTCACGGCAGCAACTTCATGGCGTTCATGCAATCGGTGATGGCAAGTGGCAAGAAACTCAAGACGCCAAACTTTGGGCGTCTGCTGCTTGCTACGCTCAAGAACCTTCACAAACTACCTTCGTTCTATAACCTGCGCAGTTGGTCTGAACGAACCCTGATTCTGTTGGTGATGCAATCGAAAGATAACTCACTGATCACCTACCGAAAAGGTAACCGCCTAACTTCAAAGCAGGGCACTGGTGAACCCAACCCTGCATGGGTTCAAGCCGGTCATGAGTTTGCCAAAGAACTCGCCAAAGATATTCGGGGAACTGCAGGTGCGGTCACGACTGAAGCATTTGGTATTCCGATGACCGCTCACTTCTTGGGCGGTGCAACCATAGCTTCAACGCCAGAAGAAGGTGTTGTCGACGGTTACCTGAGAGCATTTGGCGTTGGAGGTCTGCACATCTTCGACGGCAGCACACTTTCGGCTAACCCCGGCGTCAACCCGTCACTTAGCATCACAGCACAGGCAGAATGGGCTTGCGCTCACTGGCCAAACAAAGGCGACAAAGACCCACGCCCAGCATCCGGTTTCAAACTGGTTGCTGTTATTGCGCCTAAGAATCCGCTGGTTCCGAAAACTGCACCAGCTGCTCTAAAGTTAACCATCAAGTAAGGGGCGTGCTCATGCCAAAAACAACTCTCGGCAAGATTGGTCTTGCTTCAACTCTCGCTTTTGTGATTCTGATGGCACTCAAGCTAGCCGCGCTAATGCCGGTGCCATCATTCCTAATCTTTGGCCTTGGCATTGCAGCAACCGTTGTGAATGTGATTGCCGTCATCAAGAAAGATCGTTCGCTGCTACTCATTGTTGTTGGTGCGATGGTAGCGCTTTTCGTGATCTTCTTCGTTGGCGCAGAAATCCTTTTCCCGCACTAAATAAAAAAGGCTCCCATTTCTGGGAGCCTTTTTCTTTAGGGATTTACTTGACCCAAGCAGTTGCGTTAGCAGGTAGCTTGCCATCAACGATTGGCAGGCTGCTGATTAGCACTTCACCCTTAGGCAGCTTGACTGGCTTGCTGCCGAAGTTGGTGATTGATTGCCATCCGTTTTCGCGCTTGAAGTGCAAGACGTTCTTAGCGAATAGGTGCTTTACCCAGATCAGCTTTTCAGTGGTTACCAGGGTTTTGCGCAGCTTGAGGGCTTTGCGGTAGAGGTTGAGGGTTGACTTAGGGTCTTTGTCTTCAACTTCAACTGCGTAGTTGGCAAACCATTCAGGCTGAGGCAGGTGTGAGCCGTTTGAACCGAAGCCGAATGATGAACCGGTGGCAGACCAAGGCAGCGGAACACGGCAGCCATCGCGGCTAGCGGCTTTGCCCGCATTGCGGAACCACTGAGGGTCTTGCATCAGTTCGCTTGGAATTGCTACGTGCTCAGGGAGTCCGAGTTCTTCACCCTGGTATATGTAGGTTGCACCTGGCAGAGCCAGAATCAGCAGGGTTGCTGCGGTTGCGCGGTGAAGGCCAAGTTCAACGTTTACGTCGTAGGCCTTGCCACCAGACTGGTACCACTTGACTTGGTCGTAGCCTTCAGGCAAACCAAATCTGGTTGCGTGACGAATTACGTCGTGGTTTGAGAAAACCCAAGTGGTGCTTGAGCCAGACTTTGAAGCCAGGTCAAGGTTGTAGTTGATGGTGTCGTGGAACTTCTTTGAGTTCCACGGAGTACCTAGTAGATCAAAGTTGAATGCCTGGCCCAGGTTGTCTGGTGAAGCATATGCTGGGCGACGCTCGGCGTGAACCCAAGCTTCAGCAACTGCAACGCGTGGTGGGTTGTATTCGTTGAAGATCTCACGCCATCCGCGGAAGATGTCGTGAACGTCGTCACGGTCGAATAGATCGTCGGCACCGCCGCGCTTCATTACCTGAAGGTCGTATGACTGACGCTCAGGAAGGTGACCGTTGGCTAGGTCTTTCTTTAGCGCGTGAGCAACGTCAACGCGGAATCCGTCAACGCCACGATCACACCAGAAGCGAATGGTCTTCTTGAAGTCTTCAATGATCTCTGGGTTATCCCAGTTCCAGTCAGGCTGTTCAGGGGCGAAGAGGTGCATGTACCACTGGCCAGGGGTTCCGTCTGGTTCGGTGATGCGAGTCCAGCCAGATGGGCCGAAGTGGCTGGCTAGCTCTGATGGGCGAATCTCGCCGTGCTCGCCTTTTCCATCGCGGAAGATGTAGCGATTGCGCTCAGGTGAGCCCGGTTTAGCCTTGAGCGCTTCTTGGAACCACTTGTGGCCATCGCCTGAGTGGTTAGGAACGATGTCAACGTAGCAACGGATGCCGGCCTTGTGCAGGGTGTCGATCATCACGTCAAATTCGGCGAGGGTGCCGATCTTCGGGTCAACATCGCGGTAGTCATCTACGTCGTAACCACCATCAGCAAGCGCTGATGGGTAGAACGGGCTAAGCCAGACTGCGTCGATGCCAAGTTCTTTTAGGTATGGCACGCGGTCGGTGATGCCTTTGAGGTCACCGATGCCATCGCCGTTTAGGTCAGCAAAGCTGCGTGGGTAGATTTGGTAAACAACTGCTTGGCGCCACCAGTCAGCGTCACCCTTCAAAAAGGTGTATTCACTCATAGTTTCCTAGATTGTGGTTGATTCTGAGTTCGGGTTGCTCGAGATACGAGCATGGCAACCAAACAGATTGATTTTACCCAGAATCATGGTCATTTTTTGAAATAAGTTCGGGGATTTTTGGTTGAGGTAAGTATGCAGATCGAACTCTGGATGTGGCTCGCTACGGTCATACCGCTGGTAGCCATCATCATTATTGATTTAGTTGTTCAAGCTCGTCACCCGCATGAGCCAAGTTTCAAAGAGTCAGCGATTCAGAGCGGTGTCTACATAGCTCTCGCAATTGGCTTCGGTTGGTTTGTGGGCGAGTTCTGGGGTTCAGATTTCGGCAACCAGTTCATCGCCGGATTCATCACTGAGAAGAGCCTTTCGGTCGACAACCTGTTTGTCTTTTTGATTATCTTTACCAAGTTTGCAGTGCCGAGAAAGCTACAGTCTGAGGCGCTTTTGATTGGTATCGCCATTGCTCTGGTGCTGCGCGCAATCTTTATCGCGGTTGGTGCAGCAGCTATTGAGGCATTCAGCTGGATCTTCTACATCTTTGGCGCCTTCTTGGTTTACACCGCGATCATGCTCATCATCGACACCTTCCATGAAGCCAAGGATGACGCGGTGCCAGGTGGGCGGGTGCTCGCCATGGTGAAGCGAGTGTTCCCAACCGTTGATGAGTTCCACGGCAGCAAAATGATCGTGAAGCTAGACGGTAAAAAGTACCTCACACCCTTGCTGATGGTGATGATCGTGATCGGCACCACAGACGTGCTTTTCGCGCTAGATTCGATTCCCGCGGTTTACGGTTTGACCGAAGAGCCATACATTGTTTTCACGGCTAACGCATTCGCTCTGCTCGGCTTGCGACAGCTCTACTTCTTGCTCAGCGGGCTGATGGAGCGTTTGAAGTATCTCGGTGTCGGCCTGAGCATAATCCTTGCTTGGATCGGTTTCAAGTTGGTCGCTCACGCCTTGCACAAGAACGAGCTGCCGTTCATCAATGGTGGTAAGCATGTTGAGTGGGCGCCTGAAATCAGCACCGAACTTTCACTCGGTGTGATTATCGTCACGCTAACAGTGACAACTGTTGTGAGCCTGCTGGCCACCAGAAACAAGCCAGCTAAGCTCTAGGGAACTTGCGTTCGACAACTCGGTGAACTAACTCGATTACCCCGGCTGCGGCTGAACCGATGATTAGCGGCAAGAGGCTTTGCTGCAGGCTGAGACTCGCGAAGCCGTAAAAGTCAATCAGCGGTTGCCAGGTGAAAGAAACAACTGCCATCACGAACATAAGCGCGACAATGCCCAACTTGATTTTGTTGAGTGGGCGAGCGAGTGCAATCAGCACCCAGAGCCCGGTGATTGAAAGCAGCAGGGCAGTGGCGGTTTGCGCTTCGGCGGCCATCCAGTATTCACCGCTGTGAATGATTCGATCTTGAATCACCATCGCAATAGCAACGGTCAAGCCGGCTGGAACACAGAAGGCTAGTGAGCGCTTGAGGAAGCCAGGAACGTAGCGTCTGGGGTTTGGCAGTAGCGCAAGTGCAAAAGCTGGAATGCCGATGGTGAAGGCATCGACGATGCTCAGTTGTCTCGGCAGGAACGGAAACGGCCAAAGCATGACACCGAAGACAATACCCAAACTCATCGCCCAAATTGTCTTGTTCAAGAAGAGGCGAGAAACTCGTTCAACGTTGGCGATTACTCTTCTGCCCTCAGCTACAACCCCAGGCAGGTTCGAGAATTTGCCATCGAGCAGCACCAGGTTCGCAACTGCTTTGGTTGCGCTTGCGCCTGAGCCCATAGCAATGCCAAGGTCAGCCTTCTTGAGTGCGAGTGCATCGTTCACACCATCGCCGGTCATTGCAACCACGTGCCCACGACTCTGCAAGGCCAAAACCATGTTGCGTTTTTGCTCTGGTGTCACGCGGCCGAAAACTTGGTTATCTTCGAGTATTTGAGCAAGCTCGGCTAAGTCATCTGGCAACTCGCGAGCATCGAAACCTTTGATGTCACCTTCGAGCCCTGCATCGCGAGCCACAGCAGCAACGGTGCTGTGGTTGTCACCTGAAATCACGCGGATGGCTACGCCCTGCTGCTTGAAATAATCCAGAGTGGCACTGGCCTCGGGGCGAATCTTTTCTTTGAAAGTCACGAGTGCAATCGGCTCTCGGCTGTCACCGGCTGTTAGTACCAGAGTGCGTCGACCTGAAGATGCCAGTGTTGCCGCCTGGCCCAGAGCCGCTGGATGCTTCTTATCGAGCACCATTTCAGGTGCACCTAGAACCCACTCTTCACGATCGAAAGTGAAGCTGCTGAATTTGGTGGCAGAGCTGAATGGTGTTTGAGCAGTTGTCGTCAGGTTGGCATTTTCAAAGTGCCCACGCATGCATCTCGCAGTGGCGTTGGCATCTTGATCATCGGCAAAATGGGCGAGTACCTCTCGCCAATCCTCTTTCGGGTTTGCCGAAGTGTTTACATAGATTGCTTCGTCAAACTCGATTTCGCCCTCGGTTAGAGTGCCAGTTTTGTCGAAACAGATTACGTCTACTCTGGCTAACCCTTCAACTGCAGCCAACTCTTGCACCAGAACGTTGGCTCGAGTCAGTTGCATTGCCGAGACAGCAAAGGCGATTGAAGTTAGCAAAACCAGGCCCTGCGGAATCATGCTGATGATTGCAGCAATCGAGCGCACTAGGGCATCAACCCACTCACCGCTGGCAATCGCGTGATCCCAGCCGCCGTGCGCCTGCAGCTGACCATTGATGACAATGGCCATGATTGGCAGCAGCACCCAGGTGATCCACTTGACCACTCGATTGAGCGTATTTCGAAGTTCGCTGTTCACGAGCGAGAAACGTCTGGCTTCGAGGGTGAGTCTCGAGGCAAAAGTTTCCGATGCGATTCGCAGCACTCGCCCCTGGCCTTTTCCGGCAGCAATGCCTGACCCCGCGAGCACTTCATCATCGACAAGTTTTAGCACCGACTCAGATTCCCCGGTCAAAAGAGACTCGTCTGCTTCGAGATTTTGCGAAGAGAGCAGAACTGCGTCAGCGATGACCTGATCTCCGGTGCGAAGTTCAAGCAGATCGTCAAGCACCACATCTTCAAGCGGAACCTCGCTGATTTTGCCCTCGCGCAGCACACGAGCTTTAGGCGAGTGTAGAACGGCTAGTTTGTCTAGCGCGCGTTTCGAACGATATTCCTGAATGATTCCAATCAGGATGTTTGCCACCACGACCAGACCAAATAGTGCGTCTTTCCACTGCCCCAAAATCAGCAGGGTTAGAAAGCACAGACCTACCACCATGTTGAACAGGGTGAAAAGGTTTCCCCTCAGAATAGATAACAGCGAGCGACTTGAATCATTGTGCTGTTTATTGGTGAGACCCAAGGCGTAGCGCTCACGCACCTGCTCGGTCGTCAATCCATTTATCAAGTAACTGTCAACATCAATTGCCGATAGTTGCTCACGTGCAGTAGACAGTTTTTCAAGTCGGCGTTCAACGCGTGCGCTGATTCCATCTTGATTTGCAGTCATAGCAAAAGGCTATGCCAAGTTCTTGATAGGTTGCTTAGGTGAATCTGATTTCTAAGTGGCTCGAAGATTATTGGAGCGTTCCGCTCACCGCAATTCGACTTCGAATCCTGATGTCGATTTTGTTTCCGGTCTGCCTGTTTCTCTGCGGACTGCAGATCGCTCTGGTGCTAGGCATCATGAGTTTGAGTTGGTTGGCTACTCTGGGTGCGTTTACCGGCTACGTGTATCCGGCAATACCAGTTAGCCTGTCACTCATCTTTTTAGGGGTTCCGCTGGTAAAACTCTGGGGGCTAATCTCGAAGAGGTCTCCAAAGATTTTGCTCAGTGAAGCCAAGTTCTATTTCTGGATTCTTGCTGGATTTTTCATTGCACTACACCTGGCTGAAATCGGACTTATCGTCGCGATTAATACCTGAGCAAAGAAAAACCCCGCCGAAGCGGGGCTTTTCGTAAGTCACTAGTGAGTGCTTGGTTCCTGCTCAACTTCTGAACGGTCACCTGACCACAGGGTGTGGAAAGTGCCATCCATGTCGACGCGCTTGTAGGTGTGCGCACCGAAGAAGTCGCGCTGACCCTGAACCAGCGATGCTGGTAGGCGAGGTGAGCGAAGACCATCGTAGTAAGAAAGCGATGAACCGAAAGCTGGCACTGGAATGCCAGCGAGAGCTGAGTGAGCAACCACGTTACGCCATGAAGCCACTGACTTTGCAACTGCGTCTTTGAAGTAAGGGTCGAAGATGAGACTCTCGAGATTCGCATTCTTGTCATAGGCATCTGCAATGCGGTTCAAGAACTGCGCACGGATGATGCAACCGCCGCGCCAGATCTTTGACACAGCGCCGAGGTTGATGTTCCAGCCGTATTCTTTGGCACCAGCGCGAATCGCGTCGAAGCCCTGTGAGTAGGCAACCAACTTTGATGCATAAAGGGCGCGGCGAACATCTTCAACGAATGCTGACTTGTCGCTGATGTTCCATGCGCTTGCATCAGCTGGCAAACCTGAAACTGCAGCACGCTGGCTAGCTTGTGATGAAAGTGAACGAGCGAAAACGGCTTCGGCAATACCTGATACAGGCACACCTAGGTTCAGAGCGGTCTGCACAGTCCATACGCCAGTTCCCTTTGAGCCAGCCTGGTCAAGAATCACGTCTACCAGTGGCTTGCCAGTCTTCGCGTCAACCTGCTTTAGAACCTCAGCGGTGATTTCGATCAAAAAGCTTTCAAGGTCGCCCTTGTTCCACTCTTCGAAGATGCCTGCAATTTCAGCAGGTGAGTAGCCACCGGCTTGACGAAGAATGTCGTAAGCCTCAGCGATTAGCTGCATGTCTGCGTATTCGATGCCGTTGTGAATCATCTTCACGAAGTGACCAGCACCATCGGTGCCAACGTGGGTTACGCAAGGTTCGCCTTCGGCAACCGCTGCGATTGAAGCGAGGATTGGGCCGAGGGTCTTGTATGCCTCTGCTGAACCACCAGGCATGATCGATGGGCCCTTGAGAGCACCTTCTTCGCCACCTGAGATACCAGCGCCAACAAAGTTGATGCCCTTGGCAGACACATCTTTTTCGCGACGAATAGTGTCGGTGAATAGAGCGTTACCACCGTCAACGATGATGTCGCCTGGCTCGAAGCGCTCAGCTAGTTGAGAAATAACCGCATCGGTACCTTTACCCGCCTGAACCATGATGATGGCAGTGCGAGGTTTGGCAAGCGAAGCGACGAAGTCGTCGATGGTTTCGCTAGCGATGAAGCCGGCTTCTGGATGCTCAGACATGAGCAAGTTGGTGCGTTCTACTGAGCGGTTGTAAACGGCAACGGTGTTGCCCTCACGGCTGGCGAGGTTACGAGCAAGGTTAGAGCCCATAACGGCGAGTCCGACGACTCCGATGTTGGCCTTGGCAGTGGTTGAATCAGTCAAAAGAAGTCCTTGATTGAGTGGGATTTTCTGCGACGCAGCAGACTCGTCAATTATCCCGCAATCTGGCAAACCTCTGCGAGTTTTCTAAGGTATTGAGTTAGCGCCAATACACTTAGAAAATGACAGCCCTAGCGACTAGATTCGCAGTTTCTGACTTCACCGAAGTTCTCAATCGCGTTAAACAGTTGGGTTTGCTCAAGAAGCGTCCTAGTTTTTACGTAATTCGTCTAGCCCTGTTGACCATGATTGCCGGTGGTTTATGGACTGGCAGCGCATTCTTGAGCATTGCGTTTCAAAGTCACCAAGCCTGGGTGTTACTGGCATTTTTGGCAGTTGGTCTCTTGGGAATCATCAGCGCCCAATTCGGCTTTATTGCTCATGAGGCAGCTCACCGCCAGATTTTCAATAGCAATAAGTTGAACGACTGGTTTGGTTTGGTGCTTGCAAACCTTTTCGCTGGGCTCAGCTACGGTTTCTGGCTTCGCAAGCACAACAAGCACCACCAAAAACCAAACACCATTGGTGAAGACCCTGACATCAACATTCGTGTGTTGAGTTTCACGGTTGAATCTCGCAATTCAAAACGTGGGATTGAGCGCTGGATCAGCGAGCGCCAGGGCTACCTTTTTCCGGTGCTTCTGTTTCTCACCGGGTTTGACCTTTTGCTAGACAGCTTTGCAAGCCTGGCTAGAAAAGATCGCAAGATCGGCACGCGTTCACTCGAGTTTGGTTTGATGCTAGTTCGGCAGATAGGGCCATACATAGCCTTCGGTTTCATGTTTGGCTGGCTCTGGGCAATCGCACTCTGGGCTTTTCAAATGATGATCTTCGGCTTTTTCATGGGTGCCGCTTTCGCTCCAAACCACAAAGGTATGCCTTTGATTGCCAAGGATGCCAAGGTGGACTTTTTCAGACGCCAGGTGCTAACCAGCCGAAATGTGCGCGGCGGTTGGTGGAACGACAACCTAATGGGTGGTTTGAACTACCAGGTTGAACACCACCTGTTCCCGTCGATGGCTCGCCCAAATCTCGCCAAAGCCCACGCGGTGGTGTTGGAGTACTGTCGCGAAAAAGAGATTCAACTTACCGAGGTAACCCTCATGCGCAGCTATGTATTGGTGATGCGTTATCTCAATAAAGTGGGCCTCAGCAAGAACACCGACCCGTTTGTTTGCCCGATGGTGGCTGAATTCAGACCTCGCAACTAAATTTTCGTCTGGTAATGTTAGCGCTAACTAATGCGGTAATTCTCTGAGAGCAATCATGACTACTAAGCGCAATGCAACAATCTACGATGTTGCAAAAGCCGCGGCAGTTTCTCACCAAACCGTATCTCGTGTTATCAATAACAGCTCAAGTATTCGCCAGAGCACTCGTGAAAGAGTGCTTTTAGCAATGAAAGAATTGGGATACATTCCCAGTGCGGCGGCTCGCGCACTGGTTACATCCAAATCAAAAATCATCGGGGTTCTGATGACCGAGACCGGCACAAACGGGCCAGCGAGTTTGTTGCATGCGATGCAAGAAGAGGCACATAGCGAAGGCTATTTTGCCGTCGCCATATCGGTTGACCCAGAAACTGAATCGAGCGTAACCGAGGGGTTGCAGCAACTTCAGAAGCTCGCAGCCGAGGGCTTAATAGTCATTGCTCCGCAGGCTAACATCATGAAGGTTATCGAGAAGTCTTCATTCGCATTTCGGGTGGTTTATCTTGACAAACTTTCCGGTTCATCAAGACTTACCGCATCGGTTGACAGTTATCATGCCGTAAGAAATGCGACGGCACATCTAATTGGTTTGGGGCACAGCAAGTTGTTGCATCTTGCGGGGCCTTCTAGTTGGTTTGAAGCCGAGGTTCGTAAGCAAGGATTCATAGACGAATGCGCCGCAGCCAAAGTGAGTGGCAAAGTTGCTGCCGCAGACTGGTCGATAGCCAAAGGCTATGAACTGGGCTTGGAGTTCACCAAAGGATCTTTTACGGCAATCGTGGCAGCCAATGATCACTTAGCGCTGGGCTTACTCAAAGCTTTTAGCGAGCGAGGAATCGCTGTACCTGAGGATGTCTCGATAATCGGCTTTGATGACATTCCAGAGGCCGCCTATCTGATACCTACACTGACCACACTTCGCCCAAACTTTGCGGAGATCGGCAGAGTTGCGATGGGTTTGGTGCTTGGAAAATTATCTGTCGAGCAGGTCGCCAAGAACGCAGACCTGCTGCCAGAACTCATTATTCGAAACTCGACCACAAAGCCTGCTAAATGAAATCAAACTTTGAAACATTCGGTGTCGATCAGGTCATCGAGCTTAACCACGGTGATTGGCACAGCATGGTCTCGCCGCAGGGTGCATCACTCAAAACCCTAAGCTACAAAAACGAACCACTCGTGGTTGTTCCGCTTCCGGTCACTGATTTTGCCTTTGTCGGCTCTGCGCTGGCCCCTTGGGCGAACCGACTTGAAGATGCGACTTGGGAATTAGACGGCAAGAAGTTTTATGGGGAAATCACTGAGCCTAGCAATAACAATGGGCTGCACGGCTTGGTGGTGGCTCGTGATTTCGATGTGGTGGCTCAGGCAGAGGCATCTGTAACTTTCAGATACACCTTTGGTGCAGATGCGGTTTACCCGTTCAAAGTCATTTTCGAGGTGACCTACACTCTCACGGATGCCGGGCTTCGGGTAACGATGGCGGCGACCAATCGAGACAGTCGCGACCTGCCAATTTCCTTCGGGTCGCATCCATACTTTTTAGTCGATGAAGACTCTGAGGTTAAAGTTTCAGCAGCTAAGGCAACTCTGAACTCGAGCCGCCGGTTGCCAATCGGTGAGCAGAGCGTGCACGCGATCGGTTTGGCGCACAATGAGTTTGTGCCAGTTTTCAAGATGCAACTTGACGATCGTCTGTTTGAGCTTGGCCACAATGGCAGAACCGTGCTTAGCCGCCCGGCACTCGGCCGAAATATTGTGGTGTGGCAAGACCCCGAGTTTGCCTATCAGATGATGTTCGTGCGTGGCCCGCGTTTTGCCGGAAGCAACCCAGTCACACTTGCGATTGAACCGCAAACCTCGCCAGCAAATGCGCTTGCTTCAAACGTTGATGCCGTTTGGCTGACCGTTGGTGAAACCAGGGCATTTAGCTGGGGCGTCAGCGTGGAATAAGAATGAAGCTGTCTACATCGATGGCCGGTTCGCCGGCAGGCAGGTTGTGACTTGCCGAAAGGCGAATGGTGTATTCGCGCGGCTGCACTGTGACTGTGCCGATTGAAAGTTCTTGCCAATGACCGTTTGTGCTTGGGAACTCGGTGCCGCGGTTGATGTACTGCTCGTAGCTCTGGTTTTGAATGCCATCGAAGAACAGGTGAGTGCCAAATAAAACCCGTCCGTTGAACTTGACACCGCTGTTACGATAGCGAACTACTACTTCGTACTCACGCTCAACGCCGAACTCGGCGACCACGCTCACGCCGTACTCTTGCTGCACCAAACCGGTGACATAGCCGTGCCCGGTGAAGTCGCTATCGTCAGATTCAACTCGGGTGCTGTTCAGAGAACCCGCAACAATTCCGGCTGCAGAGGCATCCATGATTGTGATGGTGTGCGTTGGTCCCGCCACCGCGCCATCCTTGCTCGGAATAATCGGCACGATGTCACCGTCGGCAGTGTATTCGAGTTTGTCAATCATCATTGAGCGGCTGGTCGCCATGCCCGAAACCCAAGCTGAGTGATAGAAGGCGTACCACTGACCTTTGAACTCGACGACAGAGCCGTGGATGGTTCCCGAGTTGCCTTCGTACACATCTATGAATACACCTTTGTCGGTGTATGGACCAAGCGGGTTGTCGGCAACCGCGTAGCACATGCGCTGCGGCCAAACCTCGTTGTCGAGAGCGGGGAAGGTGATGTAGTACTTGTCGTTGTATTTGTGCAAGAACGGACCCTCGTAACCTGAGAAACTTGCGCTCAGGTTCTTGATGGTCTCTGGCTTCACGCTCATGAGGTCGCGGTTCATCTCGGCGATGAATATGCTGCCGCGACCACCCCAAGTTAGATAAGGCACATCGTTTTCGATGAGCACACCGGGGTCTTGACCCCACTCAACGCCTGCCACTACACCCTGATCAACAAACGGACCTTCTGGTCGATCACTCACCGCGATGCCGGTTTTGAAAGTGCTGCTCTCACGCTCAATCGCGCAGTAAACCAGATAGTACTTGCCCTGCCAAAAAGTGCAGTCGATAGCCCACATGTGACTGATCGCCCAAGAAACATTCTCGAGATGAAGAATGCGACCGTGGTCAACCCAGTTCACAAGGTCATCGGTTGAGAGGCAGTGATAGCCAAGCATCGAGTCGTGGGTGTTGGTGTAGGGCTCGTCATATGAAACATAGACGTAGAGTCTGTCTTCAAAAACGTGAGCAGCTGGGTCGGCAGCAAAAATGGTGTCGACAGCGGGATTAGCCAATGGTGATCTTTCCGTTTTGGTTAGTGGCGGTTAGCTGAATAGGCTCGTGCGACTGGTTGTTGTAAACCAACGTGGTTGCGGTTTGGCCTTCGCCTAGACCGAATGCACGAGGTTCAACCTGAGTCTTGAAGTCATACTCAAAGTTGTCGTCGACAGTGCCCAGAGCCAGCAGGGTATTGGGGCGAACATAAAGCGGTAGCGAGTCAAAACCGTGTTGCTCGGTTCTCCAGCCATCACCTTCGACCTCTTCACCGGTGAGCAGGTTTGTCCAGGTGCCCTTTGGCAGGTAAACCTCTTTGATGCCATCGGCGTTCATAATCGGTGCAACAAGGATGCTGTCACCCAGCATGTACTGTTCGTCAAGATTCCAGGTATTGCGATCTTCTGGGAATTCGACAAACATCGGGCGCATCATCGGCAACCCTCGCTTGGTTGCTTCAATCGCTGTGGCATAAAGGTAAGGCATTAGCTTGGCCTTTAGCTTGATGAACTTGCGAGTGACATCAACGGCTTCTTCGTCAACCGCCCATGGCACACGAACCGACTCATTGCCGTGCAGGCGAGAGTGACTGCTCAAGGCGCCAAAAGCTACCCAGCGCTTGAATACTGCAGGGTTCGGGGTTCCTTCGAAGCCACCGATGTCGTGGCTCCAGAAACCGAAGCCGCCAAGGCCAAGGCTTAGGCCACCGCGAAGGCTTTCGGCCATCGACTCGAAGTTAGAGGTATTGTCGCCGCCCCAGTGAACTGGCAGCTTCTGACCGCCAACCGTTGCACTTCGAGCAAAGACCAGAGCGTCTTTTTCGCTCTTCTCGTTGAGCACTTCGTAAACCGTCTCGTTGTAAAGCTGGGTGTAGAGGTTGTGCATCTGCTCTGGGTTTGAAACGTCAAAGTAGACCACATCGGTAGGAATACGCTCGCCGAAGTCAGTCTTGAAGCAGTCAACGCCCATTTCAAGTAGTGGGCGAAGCTTGCTCTTGAACCATTCGCGTGCGCCCGGGTTGGTGAAGTCGACCACGCCAAGACCGGCCTGCCAGAGATCCCACTGCCAAACACTGCCATCGGCACGCTTCAAGAGGTAGCCGTGTTCTTTGCCTTCTTTGAATAGCGGGGAAGCCTGGCCAATGTATGGGTTGATCCAGAGGCTAACTCGCAGGCCTTTATCGTGCAGGCGCTTCAGCATACCCACTGGGTCAGGGAACACACGGTCATCCCAGGTGAAATCGCACCACTGGTATTCGCGCATCCAGAAGCAGTCGAAGTGGAATACGCTGAGCGGAATATCGCGCTTCGACATTTCGTCGATGAAAACTGAAACAGATTTTTCGTCGTAATCGGTCACGAATGAGGTGCTGAGCCAAAGGCCGAAAGACCAGGCTGGCGGAAGCTTTGGTCGGCCAGTGAGAGCAGTGTATTTTTCAAGAATCTCTTTGGTGCTCGGGCCGTAAATGAAGATGTATTCAACCTCTTCACTTTCGACAGAGAACTGCACGCGGTTTACAGTCTCGCTGCCGATCTCAAAAGAGACTCGACCGGTGTGATTCACCAGAACGCCGTAACCCTTGTTCGAAATATAGAACGGCAAGTTCTTATAAGCCTGATCGCTAGAGGTGCCAGGGTCTTCGTTGTAAACTTCTAGGCTCTGACCGTTCTTGATGAACGGGGTGAAGCGCTCGCCGAGACCGTAAATCTGCTCGCCAACCCCGAGAGGCAGTTGAACACCGACGAACTTGCCTTCGGGTGCGTGAGCGTAGAAGATGCCTTTGTCAGTCTGGCTGGTGATTTGCTTGCCATTGGCGCTGAAACTGAGATTGAAGTCACCACGCTCTGGCAGGGTAGCGGTTAGTTGGCCAGAGGTAAAAATCAGCTCACCATCGGTAACTGATACCTTAGGCGCAGTTGCTTGCTCGGTAATTTCAAACTTGAGTGGCTCGATGCCGCCAAGGTGATGGGCAACCTTTACACGGATCACATCTGGGGCTGGTGAACTGAGCGCCACATTCATAGTGCCGATATTTAGGGTTTGACCGCGGTGCTCAATGCGACGGGTTGCAACTAGAGCATCAGCGGTCGAAGCGGTGGCATCGATTTTCTGAACTTGAATGCCTTTGAATAGCGAAACCCCCTCTCGTACCAACCAAAAACCATTTGTGAATTTCATTTTTGGACCTACGTTGGAGCGAGAGGGGGTGTTGCTTTATTGGTTCGTTTTCTTAGGAACGAGTCAGGTTGCCACCGGCACGCTTGCGAGCCAGAGCGTCAACGGTTGCGGCTGCTACCAGAACGCCACCGGTGATAAGGAA
>JBJTOA010000047.1:0-17450 GCA_046074285.1 Micrococcales bacterium | reverse complement strand
CGATTTTCCTAACCCCGCAGAATCGGCTATTCTTGTCAGGTTGCCAGAAGCAGTTCGGCAGCAAAGGCAAGTTACCCAAGCGGCCAAAGGGATCTGACTGTAAATCAGCCGGCTCAGCCTTCGGGGGTTCGAATCCCTCACCAGCCACGAAACCCCACTCCTCCACGAGTGGGGTTTTGCTTTATTTAGGGCTAGCCCAAATCTCTAGTTGTATTCCATCTGGATCCCTGAGGTAAGCCCATCGAGAGCCAGCAAGCTCGCCATCGGTCAGTGTTACTGGTGGTGCGTTGAAAACAGCACCGCGCTCTAGCAAGGTTGCGTAGGCGGAATCCATGTCATCGATTTGCAGGCAGATGTGGGTAGCTCCCACGTCGCCGTTCTTTAGGTCAAAGTCTTTACCTTGAGGCTTGTGATACTGCAGAAATTCGATGCGCGTGCCACCAATATCAATCATTGAGAACGAGAGCTCTGTGCCTTCAACTTGAACTGCGTCAGAAAGCTCTTTGCCTTCGCCATGGTTCACTGGGCCAGGTTGAAGTCCAAACATCTTGGTGTACCAATCGAAAGACCTTTTCATGTCTCTCACCGTGATTCCGAAATGGTGTACGCCTTTTACCTGAAATGTCATTTTCGTCGCTCTTTCTAGTGGATTTACACTCACAGTCAACACCAAGGGTTCGGTGTTCAGAGTGATGAGACATAACGGTTTGAAAACATTTGCGCGCAGTATTTTCCATCCAGCCTGCTGCATCTCAGTATTGGCGGGGATATCAGTTGAATTAAGTTTTTCATTTGGGAAGATTTTTGCAAAATGTTTAGTTGTAGTGAGATAAGTTGTTCATCTAGACTAAACACACTGAAAACACCCCAGCGGGTAACTCATCGAGGAGGACACAGTGAGCGCCAGAATGCATGGTCGCACCGTGATTGTTACCGGTGGTGCATCTGGAATTGGTCAAGCGATTTGTAAGGGACTCGCCGCTGAGGGTGCCAATGTGGTGGTGGCAGATCTAAACCTTGCAAGCGCTGAAGAAACTGCTGAACAGATTGCAAAAGCAGGCGGCAAAGCGCTTGCGGCCCTGATGGATGTCACCAGTCGCCAATCTGTAGTCGAGGCCATCGAACTTGCAGTCAAAACCTATGGAAAGCTCGACTGCTACTTCAACAACGCTGGTTTCAACAAGCCACTTAAGTTCCTTGACGTCACTGAAGAGAACTTCAACACCATCATGAAAGTGAATGCCTTGGCAGTATTGGTTGGCACCCAAGAAGCAGCAAAACAATTTATTCGTCAAGGCACTAGCGGAAAAATCATAAACACCGCTTCGATTGCAGGCAGACAGGGATTCCCTAGTTTTGCTCCGTACAGTGCATCGAAGGCAGCCGTAATCTCTATAACTCAGAGTGCAGCACGAGCACTCGCTGAATTTGACATCACTGTCAACGCTTTTTCCCCTGGAGTTGTGGCTACACCCCTGTGGAGCAAACTCGACAAAGATCTTGAGGAAATTGGCGAGGGGGATTCTGGTTTCGACTCAATGGCAGCCGGCATCCTCATGGGCAGGGCTGCGCAACCAGAAGACATCGTTCCAACCGCGCTATTTCTAGCGAGCAGCGACTCAGACTATGTAACCGGACAAACCATGGCAATCGACGGCGGAATGATTCTGGTCTAACCGGAACAGAAGTCTCAAAGAAAGGCACATCATGACAACTGCAACATTCGGAACAAACCAAGTTGACTGGGAACAACGACTTGATTTCGACGGGTTGCGTACCGAGCGACTTGCAAAGCTCAAGGCAGAGCTTGCAAAGTCAGATGTTGGTGCTCTACTTGCCTTTGATTTTGCAAACATTCGCTACATGTCCTCAACCCACATCGGAACCTGGGCGATAGACAAGGCAATCCGTTTTGCACTGGTCACACGAAACTCTGACCCAATTGTTTGGGACTTTGGTTCGGCCGCCAAGCATCACAAGCTTTACAACCCGTGGCTTGATACCACCACCGCTGAGGCAGACGCTGATCCTCATGCGCCTCATCACGGTGCGGTTAAGCCTCGAGCTGAGTCTGGTGCGCGGGCTGGAATTTCAACCCTGCGAGGTGCATTTAATCCGGATGCTGGAATCGCAGATGAAGTCGCTGCCAAGATTAAGCGAGAACTTGAAAAGTTTGGTTTGCTCAATGAGCCGCTCGGAATCGACATTGTAGAACTTCCAATTCTGTTCGCCCTGCAGCGAGCCGGAATCAGCGTTGTTGATGGTCAGCAGATTTTCTTGAATGCTCGTGCAATCAAGACTGGTACCGAAATCGGATTACTAACCCAGGCAGCCTCGATGGTTGACGCTGCGTACGAGAAACTCTACGAGTTCTTGCGCCCTGGCGTAAAAGAAAACGAAGCAGTTGGCTTGGTTTCTAAAGTGCTTTACGACCTTGGCTCAGAATATGTCGAAGGTGTAAATGCAATTTCCGGAGAGCGCTGTTCACCTCACCCTCACGTTTACTCGGACCGTCTGATTCGCCCAGGTGATCCAGCCTTCTTCGACATCCTTCACAGTTACCAGGGTTACCGAACCTGCTACTACAGAACTTTCGCAGTTGGATCAGCAAGCCGAGCACAGCATGACGCGTACAAGCGTGCACGCGAGTACATGGACCGCGCGATTGCATTAGTCCGTCCTGGTGCAACCACAGCTGATATCGTGGCAGTTTGGCCGAAAGCTGAAGAATTTGGTTTTCCGAACGAAGAAGCAGCTTTTGCGCTTCAATATGGTCACGGAGTTGGACTATCGATTTGGGAGAAGCCGATCTTCTCGCGCCTAGTATCTTTCGACCACCCAGAAGTGCTAAAAGAGGGAATGGTATTTGCTCTTGAGACCTACTGGCCATCTTCAGACGGTTGGGGAGCTGCTCGCATTGAAGAAGAAGTTGTCGTCACTGCCAACGGATGTAAGGTAATCACTAAGTTCCCAGCTGAAGACCTGCTAGTTGCTGGGCAACGATACTACGCAGTCGGTGGGCCGCTCAACCTTGAGCGCGACTCGCAATCGCACTTGAACACCTTTGACGGTCGTGGCGGTAAATAGTCAAAATGCCAACCATGAAGGCTGCTGTTTATCACGCTAGCTCTGATGTCAGAATCGAAGAGCGAGAAATCCCTACCCCGGTCGCTGGTGAGGTACTGCTGAAAGTTCTGCGTTCGGGCATGTGCGGCACTGACGCTTCGGAGTACAAGTCAGGACCGAAAATTTTTCCAACCCTAAACAAACACCCAAACAGCGGACACCTAGGTCCGATGATTTTAGGGCACGAGTTTATCGGCGAGATTGTCTCAGACGTAGATTCTGCATCCGGTTTCAAAACCGGCGACATCGTAGCTTCGGGAGCTGGTATTTCTTGCGGTACCTGCAAGCGTTGCAAGGAGATGCGTACGAACCTGTGCGAGCGCTATGTAACCCTTGGCCTAAACCGAGACGGTGGCATGGCAGAGTTCGTGGCGGTGCCGACCAGCACTCTGGTAAAGGTGCCTGAAGGATTGGGTCTTGATGCGGCTGGCATTGCGCAACCTTTAGCGGTTGGGTTGCACGCAGCCAGAAGGTCAGGGGTTCGCGACGGCGACCGGGTATTGCTAATTGGCGCAGGCGCGATTGGAACATTCGTTCTCGCAGGCCTAAAGAAACTGTTTGAGGCTGAAGTCACAGTGCTAGATTTTGCTGGCAGCCGACTAGAGCGAGCCACCAGATTGGGAGCAGACCACACAGTTGAGGTCGGAGAAAGCGCCGAGGCAAAAATTAAGCAAATCTTCGGTGAGACTGGAATCGATGTAATTATTGAGGCCAGTGGTGCACCCGGCCAGCTTGCTTTTGCAGTCAATCTGGTAAAGCGGGGTGGGAACATCCTTCAGGTTGGTTTGCCTTCAACCAAGCAAGAGCTTGACGTGCACAAAATCGTAATGAGCGAGATCAACATCGTGACCACACTCGCACACGTTTGCGATCATGATCTAGCTCCTGCTCTCGACATTCTCGCAACCACGCCGCTGGCTGCTGAGTTAGTAGAAGGTGTCTACCCACTGTCGGAAATTAGCCACCAACTCGAATTGCTTGGAAGCGGCAAAATCCAAGGCAAAGTACTCTTCGATCCATCACTTTAAGAACAGAAACAGAAGGAGTAAAAATGAAAGCAGCTATCTTCTATGGCGCGAAAGATATTCGCGTTGAGAACGTACCTGAACCGCAAGAAGTTAAAGCTGGTGAAGTGCGCGTTAAGCCTTTCTGGTGCGGAATTTGCGGCACCGATGTTCATGAATATGCCATGGGGCCAATCGTCATCCCTTCTAAGCCACACAAACTAAACGGTTCGATTCTTCCTCAGATTCTGGGGCATGAATTTTCGGCCGAGGTCCTAGAAGTGGGAAAGGGAGTCAGCAATGTAAAGGTCGGCGATAGGGTTTCGATCATGCCGCTGCTTTCGTGCGGAGTTTGCTACTTCTGCAGTAGAGGAGACAATCACCTGTGCACCTCAATGGCTTGCATCGGCTTGAGCTGCGAGTGGGGAGGTATCGCTGAGCAGGCTGTCGTGCCAGCAGCAAACGTATTCAAACTTCACGACAACGTTTCTGACGTAGCCGGCGCGCTGGTTGAGCCAACCGCTGTAGCAGCCTACGGTGTAGACCGAGGTAACGTTCGACCTGGTGACACAATCCTCATCACTGGCGCAGGCCCAATCGGTGCTCTAGCAGCGATCTACGCAGAGAATCTCGGGGCTAAGGTTTATGTTTCAGAGCTAAACCCGAACCGTCAGAGAATGATGAACGACCTCGGTGTTGCGACGTTGCTTGACCCAACCAAGGATGACGTGATTCAGGGGCTCAAAGATGCCACTCACGGAATTGGTGTGGATGCGGTGATCGAATGCTCCGGAAACGAACGAGCTCTTCAGACTGCAATCAAATCGGTTCGCTCTGGTGGTTATGTCGTGCAGACTGGTCTGCACACTAAACCTGCCTCGCTTGAGCCGATGGAGCTATCAGAACGCGAAATCACTTACACCGGAACCTGGTGCTACCCAGTCACAGACTGGCCACGCATTATTGACCTGATTGGTCGTCGTGGCCTTCAGGTTGAAAAAGTTGTGAGCTCAAAGATCAACATGGATGACATTGTCAACAAGGGCTTTGAAGAGTTGGTTTCACCAACAGGAACCGAAACCAAAGTACTAGTGAGAGGACACTAATCATGAAGGCACTTCAGTTTGTATCCGAAGGCAAAGCCGAGGTCAATGAACTTGCGATTCCTGAAATTGCAGATGACGAAGTTTTAGTGGCGGCTCGTGCAGTCGGTGTTTGCCACTCAGACATCGAGTTGCTCGAAGGTCGCTACATCATCCCGTTCAGCTACCCAATCATCCCAGGCCATGAGTGGTCTGGTGAAGTGATGAAGGTTGGATCGAAAGTAACCAACTTCAAAAAAGGCGACCACGTGGTGGGAGACTGCGTAATTGGCGATGATCACTTCGGCTTCTCAATTAGCGGAGCCGCAGCTGAGTTCTTCATCACTAAAGCAGGCTGGCTACACAAAATCCCTAACAACATCTCATGGAACAACGGAGCCTTGGTTGAACCTTTCAGCGTTGCCTATTACGCGCTAATGCGCGTTGGTAATGTAAACGCCAGTGACACGCTCGTTGTTCTCGGGGCTGGTCCGATCGGGTTAGCAGTAACCGCAGCCGCTAAAGCTCTGGGTGCTCGCACCATCGTGGTAGAACCTGTTGACTTCAGACAGCAGGCTGCTCGTGAGCTAGGAGCAGATATCGTTTGCAACCCGAATGACATCAAAGATGTTCTGGCCAAGGACACCGATGGCCGTGGTGCAAACGTTGTGGTTGAAGCAACCGGTCGCCCAGATGTTATGGCAACTGCTCTCGAACTTGCTGCGTTCAAAGGCCGCATCGCTTACATAGGAATCGACGTTGGAAAGTCTGCACCGGCTCAGCTGGGTCTTATCCAGTCGAAAGAACTTACTATCACCGGTTCAATCGGATCTCCGGGAGTTTGGGAAGAGACCATTCGTTTTATGGCGAACAAGAACATCGACCTGTCTCCGCTTGTGACCGCACGTTTCAAGGTTGAAGATGCTCTTGGCGCGGTAGACGCTGCTCAACACCCCATGTCAAACATAAAAGCGCACATGGAATTCAACGCCTCGATCTAGTCACCGAGTAAAAAAGTGGGGCTGTCCGATTGGACAGCCCCACTTTTTGTGCCTTGCGGGAAACGCTTGTTACCTAGGCAGAATGTTGGCCTTGCGGTAGGCCTCGACGTTAGCAAAGAAGCTCTTAGGGCTTGAACGGAAGTTCAGGAAGCCCGCCTCGCGAGATTTGGTCATGTCAGTGAAGCATTCGATTTGACGCCCAAGATCGCTGTCACTGTGCCACCAAGATGCAAGCTTGGTTACATCTGAAACTGCAAGGTTGTGCTTGCGAGCGATTTCTTCCCATACCGGCGCGGCATCTTTCATCTGCTCCTCAAGTGGCTGGAAGTGTGATTCTTTCGGACCCTCGTATGGCAAACCGAAGTGCTCAGCTATCTGTGGCCATAGCCAGCGCCACCTGAAGGTGTCACCGTTTGCAATATTGAAGGCTTCGTTCTCACCCTCTTTGTGAGTGGCCGCCCAAATCAGCTGCTCGGCTAGCAGGTCTGCATCGGTCACATCAACCACGCCATTCCATGACTGCGTTGACCCTGGGTATATGAACGGCTTGCCTAGTGCTTTTTGAATTTCGGCATACACCGAAAGAGTCAGCACCATGTTCATTGCATTATCAACTGCAAAGCCAAAGATGGTGTGTGAGCGATGCACGCTCCAGGTGAATCCCTGTTCCTTGGCTGCCGCGAACAGTTCGTCTTCTTGGGTGTAGTAGAAGTTTGGAACATTGAGACGAGGCTCATTCTCATGGAATGGAGTCTCAGCCATAACTGCGTTTGCGTAGTTGTCGAATGGGCCGAGGTAGTGCTTGAGCCCAGTCTGAAGTGCAACGTGACGCACTCCACCATCAGGCTTCAAAGCTGCAAGCAGGTTGCGAATAGTGGCGCCATTGACTTCGATGTTTTCGGCTTCTGAGTCTTTTTTAATCCAGGCGGTCATAAAAACTATTTCTGGCTTCAACCCTGCAAGTGCGTTTCTAACTTCTGCTGCGTCAAGCAGGTCAGCCTTCACATGGTGCACTCCGGCAGGCAGGCCTTCGGTTCTGCGCGATAGCCCATAAACTTCCCAACCAGCTTCGAGTAGCTGCTTGGCGATCACCTGTCCAGAGATTCCAGTTACACCCACAACGAGTGCTCTGCGGTTTGAATTATTGCTCATTTATCGATTTCTCCATTTCGTGAGTGTTCACTTGAGATGAACGATACCAGCATTTGTTCATTTTGCGTATGGAGAAAAAATAACGATATTGCACAGTGTTCTCTCTAGGCGGAATGCTAGTAAATAAGCCGAAAAATCTTCAGGAATGGGCTATCTAACGCTGAATTTCAGGATGTTTAGGGAAAAGCGAAACTTAATCGTTATCGAAAGTGTGCCTAAACGCTTTGAAGATTTCATAAAGTAGGACTCAACATAGTTTCAGGTTTCGTAAACAAGCCCGAGGCAACGAGGAGTTTAAATGGCACAGAGAAGTGCAGTGTCCCTATCAAAGGGTCCACGCTTTCAGATTTCCAAAGGTCTGCTGACCATTTTGGTGTCCACCGTGGTTCTTTTTGTACTCTGCGCAGTAATTGCACCGACCAGTGTTTCACCTGGACCGCTTGGCAGCATGATTCCTTTCGCAGCCATTTTGGCAATTGTCGGTTTGGGACAGATGCTCGTAATTCAACAGGGTGGAATCGACCTCTCAGTTCCCGGATCAGTCTCACTTGCTGCAGTCATTGTTTCAGCACTGCCAGAAATTGAAGACAGCAAGTTGCTACCTGCTGTGATTGTTACCCTGGTCGCAGCTGCAGCAATCGGTCTTTTCAACGGTTACCTGATTGGTTTCATGAACTTGAACCCAATCATTGCAACCCTTGGGACTAACTCACTACTCTTCGGCTTTGTAATGCTCATTACCCAAGGTATTCCCCGCATGACCACCAAGCTTCTGCTGAACATAGTTAGTGGATACAGCTTCGGGCTCCCAAACTCGGTCTACTTCGCTGGCGCTGTGCTAATCCTTGTGATTTTTATCCTACGCAAGACAGTCGCTGGAAGACGTTTCGAGTCGATTGGTGCAAGTGCACCGGTTGCCAAGATCTCAGGTCTGAGAATCAGAACCCACCAGGGGCTCGCTTACGTTTGGGCTCAACTGCTTTACGCAATCGCAGGAATCATGATTGCGGGTGTGATTTCTGAGCCAAACGGTTCAATGGGAAGTGCCTACCTACTGCCCTCGGTAGCTGTTGTAGTGCTCGGTGGCACTTCATTACTTGGTGGTCGCGGACTTCCGACAGCCACGGTGGTGGCAGCGGTTTTCCTATCGCAGCTTGACCAATTCGTATTAGCACTTGGCGTCAACTTTGCCATCCGTACTTTGGTACAGGCAGCCGCGCTCGCAATTGGCGTTGCTATCTACACAGTGGAATGGTCTCGTGTGAGATCGTTCGTTCGCAGACTCCTGTCGGCTTCAAGTCGCAGGCAGAAACAAACTTCTTTGCCAACGGCTTAGAGGTCAACTATGCGCGACAGTGATGTCACGCAGCTAGATGAAGGAAACAAAGATGATTCGTCGTCGCAAGCTAGCAGCAGGCTTATCTGCTGTAGCCATGGCAGCCTTGCTATTGACCGGCTGTTCAACTGGCACTGACACAAACACCGACACCGCATCGGGCGACCGCCCATCATGGTGTGGTCCAAACAAAATCACCATGGGTCTAACCGACGGCTTTGGTGGAAACAACTGGCGTCTAGTCACCACCGCCTCGGCACGTGATGAGATTGCAAAGTGTTCTAGCGTTACCGAGCTGCTATACGCAGACGGTCAGGGCGACACCACTAAGGCAATCTCTGACATCAACGCCATGGTCGCAAAGGGTGTAAAGGCTCTCGTAGTATTCCCAGATGCAGGTAAGGCAATCCTTCCAGCTCTGCGCGATGCCTACAAGGCTGGAGTTGTAACCGTTCCTTACCGCGTTGACCCATCAGGCGTTGACGGCCAGGACTTCGACATCTGGATCGGTGGCGACTTCGTCACTGACGGAAAGAACTGGGGCGAGTGGACCAAGAAGAACTTCCCAGATGGCGCAAACATCTTGTTCCTGTCGGGTCCTGCTGGAAACAGCCAGGGTGTTGACGAGCGCAAGGGCTTTGAGTCTGTTCTTGGCGACGGATCAGGCGCTTACAAGTACATTGGTGAGCAGCCATTCGAAGTTACTAACTGGGATGCAGCTCTAACTCAGAAGGTACTTACCGCTGCGATTGCTAAGTACGACAAAATCGACGTGATTATGTCTGACTTCGGTCCAGTTATGGTTTCATCTCTCGGTGAGTTCACCAAGAGTGGCCGTTCAATCCCTGCCCTTGCAACTTCAGATGGAAACATCCTGGGTTGCTTCTACGAGGACAACAAGGATGCCAACCCTGACTTCAAGCTCATGACCGTTGCTACCGGTAACGACCACGTACGCCTTGCAGTTCAGCACGCTGTTGCTCGCGCAACCGGTGGAACCATCCCAACTGCAACCTCATTCGCAGCTCCAGTGTTCGAGGACTCAACTGACTCAGCTAAGCCTGTTCAGTGCAACCGCGACATCGACCCATGGACCTTCCTTTCAGCACAGCTGAGTGGCAAGGACCAGCAGGCGCTGCTCAACAAGTAATAGGTATACCAGTACCAAAATGCACTGGGTCGGCTTACACAAGCCGGCCCAGTGCAACACCTAAACAAATAGAAGTACCAGGAGAAGCAAAGTGGCTCAGAGTAAATCAGCAAACGTTGTTATGGAACTACGTGGGATCTCAAAGAACTACTCGGGTGTACCGGCCCTGACAGATGTAAGTCTGAAAATCAAGGCAGGAGAAGTTCACGCTCTACTGGGTGAAAATGGTGCGGGTAAATCTACCCTCATGAATGTTGCTTCGGGAACAGTTGCACCATCTAGCGGTGATCTCGTGGTTTCTGGAGAGCGATTTGACTCTCTCACTCCGATTCTCGCAAGCAAACTTGGAATTACCATCGTCCATCAGCACCCTGCTGTGCTGAAGGACCTCAGTGTGCTCGAAAACCTGCAGGTTGCACTGCCTGCCTCAGTATTTAAAGGCCGCCCTGCCGAAAAGGTTGGGCAAGAACTTCTCGACCGCGTTGGTCTGGATGTTTCACTCAAGAATCGCGTAGAAGACCTGACGATTGCGCAAAAGCACCTGCTCGAAATTGCGAAGGCCTTGGCTACTTCGCCAAAGATTCTGGTGCTTGATGAGCCAACCGCTGCACTCGGTCAAGAGTCGGTAGAGTTGCTCTTCCAGTTGATTGCTAAAGAGATTGCAAACGGCACGGCAGTGATCTACATCACTCACCGACTTGCAGAAGTGCGTGAGTTAGCAGATATCGTGACAGTGCTGCGCGACGGTCGATTGATGTCAACCTCGCCAATCGACAAGGTCACCGATGCAGAGCTTCTAGCTCAAATCATTGGCCGCGAACTCGAATCAACCTTCCCAGCCAAGCACACTAAGCCAGCCGATGCCAAACCAAACCTAGTGGTTAGGGGGCTTACCGGAAATGGCTTCACCGATGTAAGCATTGAAGCCTATCCTGGCCAAATCATCGGAATCGCCGGTGTGGTAGGAAATGGTCAGTCACAGTTCTTGAAAGCGCTATCTGGCCAAACCGAGTTCACCGGTTCGATAGAAATCAACGGTCAACCTCGTAGCGCAAGACAATTGAATGGCAAAGCTGCGCTCATGCCAGCTGACCGTCAGCGTGAGGGCGTCATGATGCGCATGTCAGTGCGTGAAAACTCAGCTTTGGCGTCTCTCAAGAAGTACAAACTGGCTGGTCTGCTGAGTCGCAAAAAAGAGGTTGACGAGGTGCACCAGACTCTAACCTCTATCTCGATCAAGGCTCCGAGCCTAGAAGCGCCAGTTTCTGCGCTATCGGGCGGAAACCAACAAAAAGTTGTTATGGCTCGCGCTCTGCTTGCAAACCCAATCATGATTCTGGCCGATGAGCCAACTCAGGGTGTAGACGTCGGTGCACGCTCCGAACTTTACGACATCCTGCGTCAAGCCTCAGCCGAAGGTATTCCTGTGGTGGTCGCTTCGTCAGACGCGAAAGAACTTGAAGGTTTGTGTGACACGGTGTACGTATTTTCTCGCGGGCAGGTTGTGAAAACTTTGCACGACGGGGAGAACCGTGAAGAAGCCATGATCGAAGCTGCTGTTACTTCGACAACAAAAGTGATCCGTACCGATTCAGAACACCAAACTCACAAACGCGATAAGGGCACCCGTGCGGAGAGGTTGCGAATTTTCCTTCGCGGGGACTATGCACCTCCGGCGATGCTCGCAATCGTGATGGTAGTTCTTGCCGCAATCATTCTGCCTAGGAGCGAAACCTACCTGGGAGACTTCAACGTGCGAGCAATCTTGCTCTTGGTCAGCGCACTCGCGTTCGTAGCTCTTGGGCAGACCACCGTCATGATGACGGGAGGTATCGACCTATCCACTGGCCCACTTGTGGGATTCTTGGTTGTCATAGCGTCTTTCTATATCAACGATGACGCACCTGTTACTGCCGTGCTTATGGGCCTTCTCACGATGGCGGTGGTTGCAGCATTTGTCGGATTAGTAAATAGTTCGCTAATTAGGTTTGCCAAGTTCACTGCGATAGCGGCTACCTTGACTACTTATATTGCGATTGGCGGATTTGCCTACATTCTTCGTCCGGAGCCAGGCGGATACATTAGTCAAGCCATTGCTGAAATGTTGAAATCTACCATTGGTCCGGTTCCCTACGTCTTTATCGCTGCGGTAATCGCAGCTGTGGGTATGGAATTGCTTCTGAGAAAGACCCGCTGGGGTTGGCAGTTGCGGGCAGTTGGTTCAAATGAAGAAGCTGCGCGCAAGGTTGGTGTAAACATTAACCGCTCAATTATGGGAGCATACGTTATCGGCTCAATGTTTGTGTTCTTGGGATCTATCATGCTCGCTGTTCAGTTGGGCATCGGAGACGCATCGCAGGGTGTCACTTACACGCTTACCGGCATTACTGCCGTAGTCCTTGGAGGAACCTCGCTACTTGGAGGCCGCGGAACCTACATTGGCACCCTTATGGGTTCGATCCTGCTAATCCAAGTTCTGAACGCAACTGTGTTTCTTGACCTTGACCAGAAGTGGCAGTACTGGTTGCAAGCGATACTTATTCTGGCAGCTGCGATTGTTTACAGCTTGGCGAGAGCGCGCAAGACGAGGCTGAAAAAGGCTTAGTTAGAGTTTTTTCTGACGCGTTAGTTCGGCAACTGCTGACCAGTCAAGGTCATTCAATTCTGGGTCGTTCAGGGCTTGCTCAAAGAGATTATGTAGCACGCCCGCAACCGGCAGTTCGAGACCGAGGCCTTCAGCCGCTTGCTCAACCAGTTTCACATCTTTGAGGCCAAGCGCCATGCTAAACCCAGCTGGCGAATACCTGCGGTTTGCAATCATTGGACCATAACCTGCATAAGCCGATCCGGTAAAGGCAGTGTGGGTGAGAATCTCAATAAAGGTATTCGGGTCAACCCCAGAAGCTTCAACTAGCGCGACCGATTCTGCGAGTGCCTGCAGCGCATGAATGAGATTGTAATTTACCCCGAGTTTTACGTAGTTCGACTTTGAGTGGTGTTCACCCACGTTCCAGAATTGGGCCGCTACTTTTTCGAAGACTACGCTGGCTTTTTCAATATCAGCAGGGGCTCCGGCAGCGACCACCAGTAACTTGCCGGAGGTGATGGCAATAGGTCGTCCCAGAACTGGTGCGGCGATATAACCAACCCCGTGCTGGATGTGACGTTCAGCAAGAGTTTCAGCGGCATCTGGGCTGACGGTCGACATATTTATGTGTATCGAACCTGGTTTGGCCTCTGACAGCAGGGCGTCGTTAAATACCTCTAGTGCGGCAATATCGTTGCTCAGCAGAGAGAGGATAAATGCATTCTGCATCGCGTCTGCGAGTTCAGTTTTGCGGGCACCTTTTGAAGTCAGCTCCGAAATGTCTTTTTCAGAGCGGTTCCACAAGTCAACCTCGAATCCCTGATCGAGAAGCCGATGAGCCATGGCAATACCCATCGAACCTAGCCCAATTAGTGAAACGCGAATTCGTTCTGACATGGTTATCCAATCAATTCGTTTTTGACAAATTCAAGTTCGCGGCTAACGTATTCAACTATGTCTCCGGTCTTCAGTTCATCAGGCAAGACATCCCAGGTGTAAGTCTCGATTTCCAAGTGATCTGACAGCGCAGCTTCACGGTGCATTCTTAGTGCGTCTTGCACGCCGAATCGAGTGGTTCTAAATGGCCCGAGTTCTTCTAGGAATACTGGGACGTGAAAGTGTGTGCGCATTTCGCTAGCAATTGGGTTTGCTTCGTAAGCGTCAAGCGCTTCACCAAGGTTAAGGAACTTCGTAATCTTGCCATCCTGCTTTAGTGAGGTCTGGCTCAGGTAAATAGTTTCGGTGAACCTGCGAAGGGCCGGAAGTTTATCCAATGTAAGCTGCTCGACCCAAAGTGAAGCCGCAGCTTGCAGTTTGAAGATTGGAATTCCAGCAGCTACTAACTTCTGTAGAGATTCAGTGATGTTTTCGTAGCCGACACTTTGGTGGCCAATGTCGAAGACAATTCCTAGGTACCTTCGCGCAGCTCCCTCCGCTTCACTAATTGGTATTCCAGCAACTTCAGCCAGCTCGCGAATCCCAGCGAGCGAATAAACCCGATCCTTGAACCATTCGACAGTTTCGTCGGTGGTTTCTAGGTAGCAAGCTGGCTCTGGTTCAATGGCAAGTTTGACTCTTCGTCCGGTGCGCTCTTCGAGGTTACGAAGGTGAGCCACCACTTGAAATACGTTTCTCGTGAACTGCTTGATGTAACTCTCGCCAGCGACATTAGGTCTAAACGCTAGGGGAGCTGTCTGAATCGATGGGTTGACGTCTTTCGGTGCAATTTCTGCAAGGATGTCGGCAACTGAGTTGGTGTATTCAACTCGATCCTGACTAGTCCAGTCTGGCTCGTAGACCCTTTCCATTACAACCTCGCCCTTGAATGGCCCGTATGGAAAGGCATTGACGGTGTAAACGTAAAGCTGTTCTTCAGCGAGGAAATCAACCAGTGCTTTGCGCTCTGCCGGATTGTTTGTGAGAGTTTTTGCAGACTCGGCCGAGATTCGCAGCGAGACTGCGAATGGAGCATGTGGCGAGATGCGATTCTTCACTTGGGGTACAAACTTGCGAAGGCTTTCGTTCATTTCTGGCCAAGTGTCGCCCAGGTGAACCAGGGTGGAATAACTGAGATGTCCAAGACCATTTTGAAGCTTCATGGTGTCCTTTAAGTAACGCTGAGACTATAAGTCTATGTGCAGTGGCGCTATACAAGAAATCACGATTTGACCACTTTTTGGCAATTTTCGACAGATATAGTGAATATTTTTCAAGTGTTCTGTAAGGTATTGGTAAAGTTTTCAACCACTATGCATCACCGTTTGAGAGAAGTTTCTAATGCAATTTGATATCGGCGATGAGCTGCGCAGAGTCCGCGTATCTCGCAAACTAAGCCTTCGAAGCGTAGCTTCGGCATTGGGGGTTTCTGCAAGCCTGCTTTCTCAGGTCGAAAACGGTAAAACTCAGCCTTCAGTCTCAACGCTTTATGCATTGGTGAACCACCTTGGAATTTCACTTGACGGTCTGATGAAAGGCGTCACCGAAGACACAGAGTCTGAAAGTTTTAAGGCTCAGGGTTCACACCAACAGGTAGTTCAACGCAGAAGTGAAAACCCAATCGTCGAAATGGAAAATGGCGTGGTTTGGGAGAGGCTCGCTGACGGAGGACGTCACGAGGCGGACCCACTGATGGTTACCTACGAGCCAGGCAGTTCTAGTTCGGTCGAAGGCAAAATGATGCGACATGATGCACTCGAGTACGGGCTAATCATCGAAGGTACTCTAACCCTAAAAATCGAGAATGAGGTTCACGAGATTTATCCAGGTGACTCGTTTAGTTTCGATGCCAACCGCATGCACCTTTATGAAAACAACTCGTCAAAGCCCGCCAGAGGTATTTGGTTTGTGATTGGTAACAACGAAATAGAAAGTCAAAACCTTAGCAACCTTGGGCCAGCAAAAACCTCCTCGGTTTCGCTACCAGCCAAGTCTGCCGTAGACGTGCTTAACGTTATGGGCGTTGCAAAGAAGCGACGCTAAATCAACATGCTCAGCGGGTTTTCAATACGCTGAACAAAGGCTGCCATCCATTTTGCTGCGTCGGCTCCGTCAACCGCGCGGTGATCTGCAGAGAGCGTAACAGTCATCACATTTGCCACCTTGATTTCGCCATTAATGACGATCGCCCTTTGGGAAGCTGCTCCTACCGCAAGAATTCCCGACTGTGGCGGATTCAAAATGGCACTGAACTCTTTGGTGCCAAACATTCCCAGGTTGCTTACCGCAAAACTTCCACCTTCGAGCTCCTCTTGGCGAAGTTTGCCGGCCCGTGCTCGAGTCACTAATTCCGAAATTTCTTGGCTGAGGTTGCTAAGTGATCGCTTGTCCACGCCTCGAACAACCGGGGTCAGTAATCCGCCCTCGGTAGAAACTGCAACCGCGATATCGGCAGATTCGAACTTGTGCATTGCCTCTGAAGTCCATATCACGTTCGATTCAGGAACATCCATGAGAGCGCTTGCGACAGCTTTCACGACAAAGTCGTTTACTGAGATTTTTACCGCAGAAGTTTCGTTGATGCGTTTGCGAAGTTCAAGCAGCACATCCACATTGCAGTCTGCAGTCACATAGAAGTGTGGAACAGTAGATTTGCTTTCGGTTAACCTGCGAGCGATCGCCCTGCGCATTCCAGTGTGCGGGACTGTTGAATAACCACTCGAGTAGTCCTGTTTAGCAATTGCGCTCGAAGCTGCAGAAGCCGTCGGGGCGCCTGCCAGAAAACTCTCAAGGTCCCGGCGAACTACTCGCCCTTGTGGTCCGGTACCGGAAATCTTCGAAAGGTCGACACCTCGCTCGCGCGCGATTTTTCGAACTATCGGGCTAACGAACTGTCTTGAGTTTGCTGAGTCAACTGTCTCTGCGACCGTTGATGCTTGCGCAATAGTGGCTGTATTCGATTCGGTAGATTGAACTGAAACCTCAACTGCAGCGGGAGCGGCAGTCGGGGTGGCTAAACCCCCTCCTAGCAGAGCATCACCGGCTGAGCCGTCTTCACCAGGCTCGATCACGATCATGATTGGTGAACCAACTTCAACCGACGCGCCATCGGAAACTAGAATTTTATGTACGATTCCAGAAGCCTCAGTTGCATAGTCAACAACTGCCTTCTCGGTTTCCATCTCTGCAATGATGTCGCCAACCTTGATGGTTGCGCCAATAGCTACTTGCCACTTTGATAGCACGATTTCGGTCGCTCCTGCGGCAACCTCAGGCATTCTGATTAAAGTAGCCATTAGTTCTTTCCAAATCCTGCTGCGGCGGTCTTCAAGCCGGCAACAACTTCTTCTGTCTTGGCAATTGCTGCCCGTTCGAGAACCTTTGAAATGCTTGGCGAAGCTTCTCCACCGTGAACTCGCTGCACTGGCTGGTCTAAGTAGTCAAAGTATCTGCGCTGTATCTCATCAGCCAGCCATCCTCCGTAGCTAGTGCCTTGAGCACCTTGTTCGACAATCATCACGGCGTTAGTTTTCTTGATGCTCTGTTCGATTGTTGTCCAGTCGATGCTCGCACGGTCTAGCCAGCGAAGGTCTATTACCTCAGCATCGATTCCGGTTTGCTCAACTGCTTCTAACGAGTGGTTAACCATCGACAGGTAGGTGAGTACGGTCAAATCATTTCCGCTGCGCTTCACAGCAGCTTTACCAAAGGCGATCTGGTAGTCATAGTCACCTACGGCGATCTCGCCCTTAGAGGCATAGAGGTCAACGTGCTCAATCACCAGCACTGGGTCTTCAAGTGCCAGCGCTGCATTCATTAGACCGATGTAGTCGAAAGGATTCGATGCTGCCACAATGCGCCAACCAGGAGAGGTGGCGAAGATTCCAGCTGGGTCCATGAGGTGCTGCGAACCGTAGCCAGAGCCCATGGCGACCTTGGTGCGAATTACCACGGGAACTTTCGCATCCCCACCAAACATGTGCCGGGCCTTACCAATCTGATTGAATACCTGATCGGCTGCCACCCACATAAAGTCTGGGTACATGAATTCAACTACCGGACGGAATCTGCCGTCT
>JBJTOA010000046.1:0-2012 GCA_046074285.1 Micrococcales bacterium | reverse complement strand
GAGTTCTTCAGGAACCGATGCGCCAGAGGATACTCCGACTGTGCAGACGCCTTCGAACCAGGCATCCTGAATTTCTGATGCATAGTCAACGCGGTAGGCGGCTTTCGCGCCAGCCTGCAAGGCAACTTCGACAAGGCGAACAGTGTTGCTTGAGTTGGCTGAGCCGACCACGATAACTAGATCGCTAGCTTCGCCAACTTTTTTGATGGCAACCTGGCGGTTCTGGGTGGCATAGCAGATGTCATCGCTTGGTGGGTTTTGCAGGGTTGGAATGTGCTCTTTGAGTTTCTTTACGGTCTCGTAGGTTTCGTCGACCGAGAGTGTGGTTTGAGAAACCCAAATAACTTTTTCAGGGTCTTTTACTTTTGCGTTCTTAGCGTTTTCTGGGCCATCGATTAGCTGCACTACATCTGGCGCTTCACCAGCGGTGCCTTCAACTTCTTCGTGACCTTCGTGACCAATCAGAATAATGTCATAGCCCTCTTTGGCGAAGCGTTGAACTTCACGGTGAACTTTGGTAACCAGCGGGCAGGTTGCGTCGATGGTTTGCAGGCCGCGGTCTTCGGCTGCTTTCACAACTGCTGGGCTCACACCGTGAGCTGAGAAAACCAGGATGCTTCCTTCAGGGGCTTCGTCGACTTCGTCAACAAAGATTGCCCCGCGCTTTTGCAAAGAGGTGACCACGTGCTTGTTGTGAACGATTTCTTTACGCACATAGATTGGTGCGCCGTAGTGCTCGAGGGCTTTTTCAACTGCGATGACTGCGCGGTCTACTCCGGCGCAATAACCTCGAGGTGAAGCAAGGAGTACTCGCTTAGAGTCGGCAGTGCCAGGCTCGATAACTTGTCGTAGAACGCCAGTATCCTTAGAAACAATCACGTTCCAATGATAAATGGTGGATTACATGTCTGACTTAGGTACCTGGGGAGCAGAGGCACCAGCACCAAAGAACAGCTCACAGAGCGAACCATTCAGCGTTGCCAAATTTGGCGCCGGAATCAAAGACTATATATCGCGTCTGGGCAGCGTTTGGGTTGAGGGTGAGATTGCAAAAATCTCGATGAACCCAGAGCGTGGCAATGCTTTTATTCAGCTAAAAGATTTGGTGGCTGATGCTGCCATTGAGATTCACGCCTGGAACCTTGCCAATGTTGACCAGAGCATCAAGCAGGGCGACCGTGTTGTTGCGCTGATCAAACCAGAGTTTTGGCCAAAGAGCGGCAAGCTTTCTTCTTCGGTTTTGCAACTCAAGAAGGTTGGGCTTGGTGAACTTCTAGAGCGCATTGAGGCGTTGCGCGCGAAGTTGGCTGCCGAAGGTTTAACCCAGGTCAAGCAGCCGCTGCCGTTTTTGCCAAATTGCATCGGTTTGATTACCGGTGCAAACAGCGATGCTGAAAAAGATGTTTTGCAAAATGCCAAGCTTCGTTGGCCCGAGGTTCAGTTTCGCGTAATCAATACTCTTGTGCAGGGTGACTCGGCTGCCCCGCAGGTTATCGCTGCTTTGAAAGAACTCGATGCCGATGCTTCGGTTGATGTGATAGTTGTTGCCCGCGGTGGTGGCTCATTCATGGACCTTCTGGTTTTCAGCGATGAAGCCCTGGTTCGCGCAGCTGCCGCTTGCTCGAAACCCGTGGTTTCGGCAATCGGTCACGAGAATGACCGCCCGGTGCTCGACGATGTTGCAGACCTCAGGGCTTCTACCCCAACGGATGCCGCCAAGCGAGTCGTGCCCGATGTTGTGCACGAGCGTGAAATGCTCGGTGCCGCGGTGCTTCGAATTACCGGTGCGCTGAGCGGGCGAATCAACACCGAATTGAACTACCTGGCACAGGTTCGCTCTCGCCCTGCACTCGCGAACCCATACGCCTTCGTCGAGAATCTTTCAGAGCGGCTTGAGTCATTTGTGTCTGGCGGTCGCAACGCTTTTGCTTCGCTGCTGAATCAATCGTTCATGCAGCTAGATCACCTTCGCCAGCAGGTGAAGTCACTGTCACCTCAGGGCACTCTCGATC
>JBJTOA010000045.1:0-2555 GCA_046074285.1 Micrococcales bacterium | reverse complement strand
CTTGGATTGGCGGTATCCGGGTCTATCTGGCCGCAAGCTGTTGGATGTTCGTCACCGGTTGAACAAAGAAATGATGACGATTCACCAGCTTGGATTTTCGACTTACTTTCTGACGGTTGCTGATGTTGCCCAGATGATTCGTGATATGAAGATTCGCATTGCGGCTCGAGGTTCTGGTGCTGGTTCACTGGTGAACTATCTGCTTGGCATTAGCGGGGTTGACCCGATTGAGCACGATTTGCTGTTTGAAAGGTTTTTGAGCACCGAGCGCTCTTCACTGCCAGACATTGACATCGATGTTGAGTCAGCTCGTAGGCACGATATCTATCGGGCGATTTTCAAACGTTACGGTTCTTCGCGCGTGACTCTGCTTTCGATGCAGAATACCTATCGAGCTCGAGGTGCGGTTCGCGATTCGGGTTTGGCACTCGGTCTCGAAGAAGAAGAGATCGATGAACTGGCAAAGAACATCTGGCGATTTAGCGCGGGCAGTTTTCGGGCGGCGGTTGGCATCAAGCCTGAGCTGGCCGAGTTCGCTTCGGTATTGCAGTCAGATCGCAAAATGAATCTGCTGGTTGATGTCACCGAGCGTTTGAATCGCCTTCCTCGGCATATCAGCATGCATCCTTGCGGAGTGATTTTGGGTGATGCGTCTTTGCTGGATTTAACGCCGGTTGAACCAAGCGGTCTTGGCTTGCCGATGAGTCAGTTTGATAAAGACGACATGGACCCAATGGGTTTTCTGAAACTCGATGTGCTGGGGGTGCGCATGCAGAGCGCGATGGCCTATGCGGTTCGAGAACTAGATCGGGTTTCGGGAATCGAACTCGATCTAGATGCTGTGCCACTGGATGATGCGGCAACCTTCAGAGATATTCGAACCACTAATACTCTTGGAATCTTTCAGATTGAGAGCCCCGGGCAGCGAGAGCTAACGGGTAAGCATCAGCCGACAGCCTTCAACGATTTGACGATTCAGATTTCGCTGTTTCGGCCGGGGCCGATGAAGGGCAACATGATTGCGCCCTATCTTGATGGGCGGCACGGGTTTAAGAAGGCTTCGTATTTGCACCCCGACTTAGAGCCAATTCTTTCTGAGACTTTCGGTGTGGTGATTTTTCACGAGCACGTGATTCGAATTTTTCAAAAGCTAACCGGATGTTCGCTGGCTCGGGGCGATGAGATGCGCAGGTCACTTGAAGACCCGCGCAAAAAACTTGAGATTGAAGAGTTTTTCAGGGTCAAGGCTAAGGCTCTCGGGTATTCAGATTCGGTGATTGCTGCGGTTTGGGCGACTATCGAGGGCTTTAGCAGTTTCGGGTTCTGCAAGGCGCACGGTGCTGCTTTTGCGATGCCGACCTATCAGAGCGCCTGGTTGAAAACCCACTACCCCGTCGAGTTCATGGCAGGTCTTTTTACGCATGACCCGGGAATGTATCCGCGAAGATTGCTGCTGGCTGAGGCTCGTCGATTGGGCGTTGCTATCTTGCCTTTAGATGTCAATAAGTCGATTGATGAATACCGAGTTGAACTAACTCCCTACGGAAAAGCAGTGCGTTTGGCATTGACCGAGTTGGTGGGGATTTCATCCACCGAGATTGGCCGAATCATCGCTGCCGCCCCCTATTCATCCATCGGTGATTTTTATCTTCGTGCCTCACCTTCGCGCAAGACTTTCGAGCATCTGGCGCTGGTCGGTGCACTTGATGCACTGGCACCGATAACTGCAACGCGCGGTGACATTGTGGTTGAGGTTAAGCAGTTCAACGGAATCAAGAAACGCGTGGTCGCCGGTTCGCAACCGATGCTCGACTTTGCTGAGTTTGGTGACCTGCCGAAGGGGAACAAAGAGTTCACCAAAGTTGAGAAGATTCAAACCGAACTTAACCTTCTGAAACTCGATGTCACCGGGCACGTGCTCGAAAGTTATAAGCCGATGCTCGATGCCATGGGTGTGGTGCAAGCTTCAGAGTTGATCGGCTTGCGAAGCAAGACCGAGGTGCTGATTGCTGGCGTGCGGGTAGCAACTCAAACTCCCCCGATGCGATCTGGCAAACGAGTGGTTTTCGTGAGCCTAGATGATGGCAGCGGATGCTCAGACGCGACTTTCTTTGATGAAGCCCAAGCCAGATGCAGTTCGGTGCTGTTCAATACCAAGCTGATGTTGATCGCTGGCAAAACTCGCAGAACCGGGGTTCGCGGGGTTTCGATTGAGGCATCAAATGCCTGGGATTTGAAAGAGCTTTGGCGGGAATGGCAGAAACAGGTGGCTTAAGGCTTAACATGAAATTACGGAGGTGCAATATGAGCGACGGATGCAAATGTGGCGGTTCATGCGGTTGCGGTAGCGACCACGGCCACAACCACTAAAGCCAAAAGAAAAACCCCTGACTTTCATCAGGGGTTTTTGCATGTTCGATTATCTGCGGTTGAGAATCGCTAGCAAGCGAAGAATCTCGATGTAAAGCCAAATCAGAGTTGACATCAAACCAAAGGCGAAGCGCCATTCGAGTTCGCGAGGCAAACGCTGTTCGGCGCCCTGCTTGATAGCAGCG
>JBJTOA010000044.1:0-5811 GCA_046074285.1 Micrococcales bacterium | reverse complement strand
GGGTCAGCATTTTGAATGATGGTTGCATCAAGCCCGATGCCACTCATGACCGTGAAGAAGTGTGACTCAACCTGCCCGTTCGATCTGGTTAGTTCGGCGATAGCGCCATCGAGAATCTGAACCTCACCGAGAATCGCTCTGCGAACGATTGGCACAAGTGGCAGCAGCGGCAACCCGAGATTTCTTGCGAGGATGTTCCCGGTTCCCATCGGAACCAAACCCAACGCTAAGTCTGTGTTAGCAATCACATCAAAGACCGGCCTAAGCGTGCCGTCACCGCCGGCGACTATTAGATGGCTGACGCCAGCATCCAGTGCCTGTTTAGCCTGACCGGCACCGGTGTCTTTCTGAGTAGTCGGCAACCACAGGGTGGGCTGCCAAGAAACTTTGCTCTCGAGCAGAGTGCGCTCGACTGCCGCACGCAACTTTTTCAGGTCGACTTTTTGCGGATGGTAGATTACTGCGAGTTGAGCCGTCGCCCCCGACTGCCTTTTGGCCAACCTTTTCACATTCCAAGGTTACCTTGGCTCTGACGGGTAGGCTTAAACCCGTGATTGACCTAAATCTGCTACGTGAAAACCCTGATGCCATTCGGGCATCTCAGAAAGCACGCGGTGCCGACCTCAACTTGGTAGACCAAGCTGTCGCAGCCGATCAGGCTTGGCGCAAGGCACTTGCCGATTTCGAGAGCAAGCGCGCCGAGCAGAACGCTTTTTCAAAGCAGGTCGCAAGCGCACCGAAAGACGAGAAGGCAGCGCTGGTTGCTCAGGCTCAGACCATGGCTGCCAACGTGAAAGCCGCAGAAGCAGCTTCGAGCGAAGCCGAGCAGGCCCTCGACAAAGTCATGTGGCAAATCGAGAACGTAGTTGTTGAAGGTGTGCCAACTGGTGGCGAGGATGACTTCGTAGTAATCAAAGAAGTTGGCCACAAACCGAACTTCACATTCGAACTTCAAGACCACGTTGCCCTAGGTGAAAACCTAGACATCATCGACATCGCTCGCGGTACCAAAATTGCTGGCTCACGTTTTTACTTCTTGAAAGGCCTGGGCGCTCGTCTCGAACTTGCACTCATGAACATGGCTCTCGATCAGGCAAGCGATGCAGGGTTCACCGCGCTGATTACCCCGACCCTGGTAAAGCCAGAGGTAATGGCCGGAACCGGATTCTTGGGTGCCCACGCAGATGAGATTTATTATCTACCGGCTGATGACCTGTACCTAACCGGCACGAGCGAAGTTGCGCTCGCCGGTTACCACAGCGACGAAATCGTAGAGCTCGGCGATGAACCGCTGCGCTATGCGGGTTGGTCTACCTGCTACCGTCGTGAGGCTGGCAGTGGTGGTCGCGACACAAGAGGCATCCTTCGCGTTCACCAGTTCAACAAGCTTGAAATGTTCGTCTACGCCAAGCCTGAACAGGCAGAGGCCGAGCACGAGCGTCTGCTGCAGTGGCAAGAGACCATGCTGCAAAAGTGCGAACTGCCTTACCGCGTGATCGATACTGCTGCCGGCGACCTCGGTTCGAGCGCTGCCCGCAAGTTCGACATCGAGGCTTGGGTGCCGAGCCAAGAGACTTACCGCGAACTAACTTCGACCTCGAACTGCACCACCTTCCAAGCTCGTCGTTTGAACATGCGCTATAGAAAAGAGGATGGCAAGACTGCCACCCTCGCAACTCTCAACGGAACCCTGGCCACCACTCGCTGGTTGGTCGCGATTCTTGAGAACCACCAGCAAGCAGATGGCAGCGTGAGAATTCCAGTTGCTCTTCGCCCTTACCTCGGTGGCATCGAGAGCATTACCCCGAAGGCCTAATGTCACAGGTCGCATTCGGAGATCAGCGCTGGTTGATTGCAATCGACATCGACGGAACACTGGTCGATTACGAAAGCAATCTTTCGCATCAAACTCGTGACGAAGTAATGCGCGTCAGAGCGCTAGGTCATGAGGTCGTGCTGGCAACCGGCCGAAGCGCAGCAAATGCGATTCCGGCCCTGTTCGATGTTGGCATCGACTCTGGTCATGCGGTCTGCTCAAATGGCGCGGTAACTATCGAGATTGATCCAGCCGACCCGCAAGGCTATCGACCATCTGAAATCGTGACTTTCGACCCTCAGCCGATTCTCTCGCAACTTTCAGTGAACCTGCCCAACGCGCATTTTGCCGTTGAAGACATTGACGGCACCTACCGCTACCACCGCCCATTCCCGGCCTATGCTCTTGGCGAGAAAAACATCGAGACTCCGCTCGAAGAACTCATGCACCAACCGGTTAGTCGAGTAGTTGTCTTGTCACCAGAGCACGAGGTTGACGAGTTCGCTCAGGCAATCACCTCGATCGGTTTGAGTTCAGTTAGCTATTCAATCGGCTATACCTCTTGGTTAGATATCGCACCATTCGGTGTCACAAAAGCAAGCGCGCTCGAAAAGCTTCGCCGCATGCACCAGATCAAACCAGAGCAGGTCATCGTGATCGGCGACGGCCGCAACGATATTCCGATGTTTGAGTGGGCCCAAGCCCAAGGCGGTCTCGCCTTCGCGATGGGTCAAGCGGCTGATGAAACCAAGCGGGCTGCCACCGCGGTAACCGCGCCAATCGAAGAGCACGGCGTCGCGCAAGTGCTTCGAGACTTCGAAGGAATTTTGTTTACGCGCAAAATGCTCTAAACTAATCGAGGAAGCGTGACCGAGCGGCCTAAGGTACTTGTCTTGAAAACAAGCGGGGTTAAACGCCCCCGTGGGTTCAAATCCTACCGCTTCCGCCATTTTCTTCCTGTGCATTCTCTGGGGATTCGAACGCAATGGGGCACGAATTCCTAGACTGGAAACTGATTTCAAACTCAAGGAAGCTCATTGAACGAAACTCCAAAGATTACCGATGATGTTCCGGTAATTAAGCCAGAAAATGCACGACACAAAAAGGTTGCTAAGCAATCAAAGTTTCGCGCTATTCGTGGCATCCTGTTTCGTTTAGTAGCAGTTTTCGCAGTCAGCGGCATCGCAATCGGTGCTTATGCAACCACCGCAATCACCAGCGAGATTCAAGGCAACTCAATCACCCTGCTTTCATCTGACGGAAAGCAACTCAACGAGCCCGCCAACTTCGATGGCCCAGTCAACATTTTGCTCGTCGGTTCTGATGCCCGCGCCGGAACCCAGGGCTATGGTCACGTAAGTTCTGTTCTCGCCGACGTAATTATCTTGCTTCACATTTCTGCCGACCGTAAAAACGTAGTTGCCATGAGCTTCCCGCGTGACACCATGGTTCCTTGGCCAGCCTGCCCGAGCACCTCTGGCGGCCCAGGCTACCTGCCTCAGTCACTCGGTCAGATCAACGCAACCATTGCTAACGGCGGCCCGGGTTGCACAGTTCTAACGGTTGAAAAACTTACCGGCCTCAAGATTCCTTACCTCGCGATGATTAACTTCACCGGGGTTATTGAAATGTCTAACGCCATCGGTGGTGTTGAGGTTTGTGTTGCGAGCCCAATTCGTGACCCTTACACCCACACTATTTTGAGCAAGGGCAAGCACACCCTCATGGGCAAAGAGGCTCTTCAGTTCTTGAGAACCCGTCACGGCATCGGTGATGGCTCTGACCTTTCTCGCATCAGCAACCAGCAGGTATTCCTCACCTCACTTGTTCGCAAAATCAAATCGCAGGGTGTTCTTTCAAACCCTGCCTACCTCTACTCACTTGCATCATCAGTCGCAAGAAACATGACGCTTTCAAGCAACCTCACAGACGTCAACGCAATCGTTGGTCTAGCAAGCACGCTGAAAGATGTTGAACTTGAAAACATCACCTTCTTGATGCTGCCTTCAAGGATGGGCCTGCCAGCACCGTACCAAGGTCGAGTCGCACCGGTTTACGAAAAGGCAAACCCAATCTTCAAGCTGCTGCGCGATGACAAGCCAATCATCGTCAAGGATGCCAACACTTACTTCACTTCGGTTCAGAAAGACAAGAACCAACCAACCCCAACTGCTTCGCCAACCGCGACCACATCGCAGAACAAAGAGCTAGATGGGGTATACGGCACCAACGCCGCTACCACCACTTGCTCAGGCTAGAACCAAGTCTGTTTCATACGCTAAACTGTTCAAGTTCCAAGGAGTCGTCGCATAGCCCGGTCGAGTGCGCCTCACTGCTAATGAGGTAACCAAGAAATTGGTTCGGAGGTTCAAATCCTCTCGACTCCGCTCAAAGCAAAATCCCCCGAGCAATCGGGGGATTTTCATTTTCGAATTTGTTCGCTGGGTTATTCTGGCCAGAGTTCTGGTGGTAAACCTAATGCTTTGCGAGTAGCTGCGTCTACTACCAGCGAAATGCTTTTTCTGCCAACGTTCTTAATGCCTAAGAACTTTGCAAGAGCTTTCGGAACCCAAGAGAATTTAAGAAGTTTTTCGCCCTTAATCGGTAGCTTTGGCATTTTTCCCTTTTTGGTGAGAATTGAAACCAGCAGACTTACTGCTTCGGGAGCGTACTTAATGGTGTTCTTTATAAATGCGCTATCAAGCACTGCAATTTTTACTGCCAGCCCGTCACGAGCTTCGAAGTCTTTTACCTCGTCACCATAAATCTCAATCACGCTAAAGACATAAAGACTAACGCTCGAGCTAAAGGCATCATTATCAGGTTTAGCTTCGGCAGCATTCAAATCGCTCATGAGAATTTCAATGATCTCAATTGGCGATGCCGAAGGGTTCGCTGCTCGAAGCCGATTGACATTCTTAATGGCAAGGCTTTTCCTCGATTTGAGCGATTTATCCAGGTTTGCCCTAAATTTCTCGTCTACGAAATCCCAGGATGCAATAGAACCTTTTTTCAAAGCGTTTGCCGCGTTCTTTGCCGTTTTAGAAACTCGCTTGCCAGCTTTGGTGGCTCTCTCGTGCAATTTCGTTTGCTGCTTAGAATTTGTCTCGTTCCCCATGGCAAAACCATACCATTGGCCACCTTTGACAAGTTCTTGGTATTCGAATAGATGAATATACGCAGAGGTTTCAATAGTTAGTCTGAATAGGTACATGAGGAGCAAAATGAGCAAGGTCATCGTTTTCGGAGCAACCGGTTACACCGGTAACAACATCGCCAGAGAAGCAGCTGCCCGCAGCCATGAAGTGGTGGGTGTTGCGCGAAACATTGAGGGAAAACACATTGAAGGTGTTCAGCTGGTTCAGGCAGACATCAGTGACCTCGACAATTTCGCTCATCTGGTTCGCAGTGCTGATGTCGTCGTTCTAGCCGTGCATCACGCGCATCCTAAAATAGCTGAAATGATCCCTGCTATCGCAACTGCAATTCGTCACGCAGGTGCTCGACTTGCAGTGGTCGGCGGGGCAGGTAGCTTATTCGTGAGCGAAGGTGGGCCACGCGTATTCGATACCCCAGAATTCCCTGACGCTTACAAAGCTGAGGCACACTCGGCATTTGAGACTTTGCAAGTGCTGCAAAAAGAGCACGATCTCGATTGGTTTTACATTAGCCCGGCTGGTCACTATGGTGGCTTCAATCCGGGAACTCGCACCGGTGACTACCGCCTAGGTAAAGACAGCTTGGTGATCGATGAACACGGTAAGTCTTACATCTCAGGTGAAGATTACGCCATTGCGTTCATTGACGAGATTGACATGAAGCGCCACAAAAATCAGCGCTTCACTGTTGGCTACTAGCGTAAACCTGGCAAATCAATAAGCTCGTGATCTAGGTCATCGCTCTCACCGAGTGAAGCTTGAATAGCCTCGAATTCTGACTCTGACAACTCAAAGGTTGCAGCTGAAACTGAGTCAAGCGCAGATGTTGCTTTGCTC
>JBJTOA010000043.1:0-5795 GCA_046074285.1 Micrococcales bacterium | reverse complement strand
GGTTCGTGCTCGAAAGTTGCTGGTGGTAGGGCAACAGTTCGACCTGAGTCTTGATTTGGTTCGCGAATTCGAGGCAGCGCCGGTTGGCACTGCGCCTGTGATTTTGAATGCGAACGGTTTGATCGTTTCGGCTGGGGTTACCGGCGATGGCAAGTTTGTGCTCGGCGGTTTCAATGTTGCTGACCTGCCCGCCGGGTTTGGCGAAACTTCTGATTTGCCTGGCGAAATAGTTTTGGCGGGTGCGGGTTTTGACTGGCAGCAGCTCAAGGTTGGCTATGACCTTCGGGTTCGTCACCTAAAGACCTGGGCCGTGCCGATTGGCACTTCGACCGATTCGCTTTTAGTTGGCAGCAAAGCACAGCGCTGGGCAATCAAAAACCCAGCTTGGGCCAATGCTCGCGGTGATAACTGGGGTGACACGTTTTTTGTGAACGATTTGGTGTTCGCGCTTCGCGCACTCGGGCATCACGTTGTTGAAGATCGACTTCAGAACTGGAATCGCCCGTCTCGAAAGTTTGATGATGTCGAACTGGTGATTCGTGGCAAGAGCGCTTATCAACCGAGCGGCAAGGCTAAGTCGATTCTCTGGGTGATTAGCCACCCAGAGCTAGTGACCGTCGAAGAGGTTCGGTCTTACGATTTGGTGTTCGCGGCTTCGGCTAGTTGGGCTGCTGAGATGAGTTCGCGAGCTGGTCGCAAGGTTGAGGTGCTCTATCAGGCCACAAACCCTGCCAGGTTCAAGCCGGCTGCGGTTAGTTCGAAGTTAAAATCACAGGTGCTTTTCGTTGGGCGAACTCGCGATGTTTTCAGACAGGTGGTTGAGTTTGCTGTTCGAGCTAAGGCCAAGCTCTCGGTTTACGGTGGTGGCTGGGCAGAGTTCATCGACAGCAAATACATCAAGGGTGATTTCTTGCCGAACGAGCAAGTGCCGGCTGCCTATGCCAGTTGCGAACTGCTCTTGAACGACCACTGGCAAGACATGCGTGAGCAGGGTTTTGTTTCTAACCGTCTGTTCGATGCGGCTGCCTGTGGCACGAGGGTGCTTTCAGATCACATCGACGGGCTAGATTTGCTGTTCTCGGGTTTGGTTCAGACCTATCAAAGCTTTGACGAATTCAAAAAGCTGGTGGGCGATATTTCAGCTTGGCCAAGCGATGCTCAGCGCAAGAAAATTGCTGCTCAGGTGGCTCGCGAGCACTCGTTTGCGGCTCGGGCTAAAGTGCTCAGCGAAGCGGCTAACGCTTAGTTGACTTCTCTAGCTTGGTTTCGAGTTTTCTGACCTTATCGAGCAGTTCGGCGAGCGCTTCATCCTGTGCTTCTAAGTGAACCTGAATCTGTTTGGCATCGTGCAAAATCGCATCGGCATCTTCGTAGGTTGCAATCGCACGCTCGTCTGCGGCTTTCGCCTGAATGTTCTGGCCAACGATGATGATTGGCAGCAGCACGAGTTGCAAGAAAGTCTGGGCAATCCAGGCCACGATGATCAGCGGGTCTTGGCTGGCTAGTGCTGCCGGCAGGCTAACTAGCGAAAGCAGGGCAAAGGCGTAGGCTGCCCACATCGTGCCGACTCGATTGGTGATTAGCAGGCCGAATTTCTCGTTGAATGAAAGTTTTTGGCCTTTCGCAACGGCTGGGCCACGCTTGCGACGGGCTTCAGCGTTCGGGTGCGTTTCATAAACGAATGGTTTAGCCATAGTTCAAAGGTAACGCCTAGCCCTTCGGGATTGCTCTTAGGCTGGCGACTAAACTTGAGACTATGAAAATCACAGTTATCGGTCTCGGTTATCTTGGCGCGACTCACGCTGTTGCAATGGCAGAGCTTGGCCACGATGTAATCGGTATCGAAGCTAGCCCGCAGCGTCTAAGTGATCTGCAAAATGGCAAAGTTCCCTTCTTCGAACCTGGGCTAGACGATGCCCTTGAGGCCGTAATTGCCAAGGGAAACGTGAAGTTTCAGGCCGAGCACACCGCTGAATCTCTAGAGGCAGACCTTCACTTCTTGTGCGTTGGCACCCCGCAGCTGCCTGGTTCTTACGCAGCAAATACTCAATACCTAAAGGATGCCTGCGCGGCGCTTGCCCCATTCTTGCGAGCAGACGCTGTGGTCGCTGGTAAATCAACGGTTCCGGTGGGAACCGCAGCCGAATTGACCGCCCTGCTCGAAAAAGAAACCGGTCGCAAGGCTCACCTCGCTTGGAACCCAGAGTTTCTTCGCGAAGGCACTGCCCTCGAAGACTCGCTTCGCCCAGACCGCATTGTCATCGGTGTGAACGATGAGCGTTCTGAAGAGGTTCTTCGCAAGGTTTATAAGCCGATCACCGATCACGGCACTCCTTTTATCGTCACCGATATTCCAACCGCTGAGTTGGTGAAGGTGGCAGCAAACTCATTCTTGGCAACCAAGATTTCGTTTATAAACGCCATGGCTGAGATCGCCGAGGTTTCAGGGGCTGACGCGGTTCAGCTAGCCGAAGCAATCGGTTATGACGAGCGCATCGGCAAGAAGTTCTTGCGCACCGGCATCGGTTTCGGTGGCGGTTGCTTGCCGAAGGACATCCGGGCATTTATGGCTCGCGCTGAAGAGCTCGGCGTTGGTTCTGCGGTTTCATTCTTAGACGACATCGATGACATCAACAAGCGTCGTAGAGTGCGCGTGGTTGAGGTTCTGCAGCGTGAACTGGGCTCACTCGGTGGCAAGAAGATTTTGGTTCTCGGTGCGGCTTTCAAGCCAGACAGCGACGACCTTCGTGACTCACCTGCTATGGGCGTTGTGAAGCTGATCAATGAAGCCGGTGCAAACGTGGTGGTTCACGACCCGATCGCGCTTCACCAGGTCAACCTGCAGTACCCGAATGTCAACACCGAGCAAGACCTGATGAAGGCTGCCGTGGGTGCCGAGGCAATCGTGCTGGCTACCGAATGGAACGACTACAAGGCGCTCGACCCTAAAGAGGTTGCCGCTGTGGTTGGCAACAAGCTTTTGGTTGAGGGTCGTAACTCGCTTTCAGTTTCGAACTGGCAGCAAGCTGGTTGGCGCGTAATCGCACTCGGCAGAAACGTTGAGGCCACCGCCTAATGACCGAATGGGTTGCGCGCGAGAACTTCGACGGTCTGGCTTTAGCTGCTGAAGCAAAGCTCGGTCGCGTTGGAACCCGCGCCAACTTTTTTGCCTACCTAAAAGAGGTTTGGCAGCGCCGCTCTTTTGCCGCCACCTTCGCTTGGTTCCAGATGAATGCCCAGACCGCGCGTTCTTCGCTGGGTGTCGCCTGGATCGTAATCGTGCCTTCGCTGCAAATTCTGATTTACGGTTTGATTTTCGGTTTCGTGCTCGGCAGCAATAAGCCAGACAACTACATTCCCTACCTGATCGTTGGCGTTGCGTTCTTTCAGACTCTCAGCAACGGAATCACCGATGGTGCTCAAGCTATCGTTTCAAACCAGGCACTGGTTAACTCACTCGACTTTCCGCGTGCGCTGCTGCCAGCTGCGGTTGTGGTTGCAAACTTCTTAGAGTCGCTGCCGATTCTGCTGCTCACCCTGGTTGCTCTGCCATTTCTCGGTCAGCCGGTCACAGTTGAGTGGTTGCTGCTGATACCGATTTTCGCGATCATCGTGATGTTCGGTGCCGGGCTCACGTTTATATCTGCGCGCATGGCTGTGTTCTGGCCAGACTTCAAGCTGCTGCTGCCATTCTTCTCAAGAGTGTTCTTTTATATCTCGGGTATTTTCTGGAGCATCAACAAGCTTGGCGAAGGCAACCAGTGGTTGGTCACGATTCTCTGGGCTAACCCGATGCAGTTGCTGATTAGCCTGGCTCGTTCGGTGACCGTGGGTGGTTACGATGCCACTTCACTCGAGTGGATTCTCGCGACCGCCTGGGCCTTTGCGGTTTTCATCTTCGGTTTGATTTTCTTCTGGCTAGCTGAGGAGAAATACGCGCAAAATGGCTAGTCAAGCTTCAGGTCAGATCAGGGTAGTACCTGGCAAAACTCCCGCAGTCGTGGTTGAAAACCTGGTTGTGAAATACAAGGTTTTCGCAAGCGGCAAGCGCGTAGCCGGCACCACCAGTCGGGTTCGCAATAAGGGTCGTTTGAGCGAAGTAACCGCCATTCGTGGAGTTTCGCTGGTTGCCTACGAAGGTGACTCGATTGGTATCATCGGCGGCAATGGCGCTGGTAAATCAACTTTGATGCGCGCAATCGCTGGTCTTGTGCCAGCCGATCAAGGCTCGGTTTTTGCTCGCAGCAAGGCTGCCTTCTTGGGTGTAGGTGCCGCGATGATTCGCGACCTCTCGGGTGGCAAGAACATCACCCTCGGTGGTTTGGCTCTTGGTTTCACCAAGCAAGAGATCAAAGAAAAATACGACGAGATCGTTGACTTCTCTGGCATCGGTGAATTCATCGACCTGCCAATGGCAACCTACTCTTACGGCATGCTCGAGCGCCTAAAGTTCTCAATCGCAGCCGCCAAGAATCACGACATTCTGATCATCGACGAAGCCCTTGCCGTTGGTGACCAAGAGTTTCGCAAGAAGTCAGAAGCCAAAATGCGCGAACTGGCCGCCGGTGCGGGAATCGTGTTTTTGGTTAGCCACTCGATGAAGTCGATTTTGGATACCTGCAACCGCGCAATCTGGATTGAACAGGGCGAAGTGCGACTCGATGGCGATGTTCGCGAAGTGGTCGCTGCCTATGCCGAGTTCACAGGTTCACCACTAGATGACTAAAGAACTCAAATCGGTGTCTTATGTGATGCCGGTGCTGAACGAAGAGAAGTATCTTCGCAAAGCTGTGACCAGCATTCTGGCTCAAGAATTCAAAGGCAAAGTCGAAGTCATTCTTGCCCTCGGCCCATCGACCGATAACACCAATCAAATCGCTCGCGAACTCGCCAATGAATTCCCTGTGATTCTGGTTGAGAATCCGACGGGTGGTACATCCGCCGGTTTGAATGCTGCGATCAATCGCGCTGAGTATGACGTGGTGATTCGGGTTGATGCGCACAGCGTTCTAGAGGCTCACTACACCGACCTAGCGGTTCAGATCTTGAATGAGACCGGGGCTTCCAATGTTGGCGGAGTCATGCGCGCGGTCGGGCAACATCGGTTTCAAGAGGCCGTCGCTTGGGCCTACAACTCACGCTTTGGTCTCGGCGGCGGAACCTTTCACGTTGGTGGGCAGGCTGGGCCATCAGACAGCGTTTACCTCGGTGTCTTTCGCCGAAGTGCGCTGCTGCAGGTTGGCGGCTTCGATGAAAGAGTTATTCGCGGGCAAGACTGGGAGCTCAACCTGCGACTTCGTCAGGCTGGGCTCGTGGTTTGGTTCGACCCTCGCCTGCAGGTTGAGTATCACCCGCGTTCGCGCTGGAGCAAACTTGCTAAGCAGTTTTTCGAGACCGGTATTTGGCGCGGAACTCTGACTCGACGCTCGCCAAAGACTGCGAACCTGCGCTACTTCATTCCGCCGGTTTTGACGCTCGGTTCGCTGGCTTGCGTTGTTGCCGCCTTCTGGTTGCCGACCTGGGTGCTTATTCCGGTGGCGATGTACTTCGGTGCTGTGGTTCTGATTGCCGCTACAGCTAGCCACCTGAGTTTGGCCGCTCGTGCGAGTTTGATTTTGGTGCTGCCAACCATGCACTACTTCTGGGGTGCTGGTTTCTGGGCAGGGCTTTTTTCTAAGCGAGCTTAGCTAGCTTTAGCATTTGGTCGAGCAGCGGTTTTTCTGGCTCGGCTTTGAAACCCTCAGGTGCATTTTCGATGGATAGTTTTTTGAACTCGAAGCCCAGAGGTTGGCCAG
>JBJTOA010000042.1:0-2011 GCA_046074285.1 Micrococcales bacterium | reverse complement strand
ATCGATGCCGACTTGCGCGAGAGCATTTTCGAGCAACTCACTCTGCCCGTTGACTCGATAGAGCACCGCGAGCTGCGCGGGCTTAGCGCCTTTTTCAATCGCTGCTTTCAGCTGCTTCGCAACATAGGCAGCTTCATCGGCGCGAGTTGCAAAATCAAGCACCTGAGGTGCAAGACCAAGTTCTTGCTGGCTCACGAGCGGGTCTAGATTTTGCGAAAGGCGATTGGCAAAATTCACGATCTGTTTCGTCGAGCGGTAGTTGCTGGTTAGTTCAACAACAGTGGCATTTTCATATCGCGATTCGAAGGTCTGCAAGAAGGTGCTGCTAGCGCCAGTGAATGAGTAGATCGTCTGGTTCGGGTCACCCACCACGCAGAGGTCATTGCGGTCGCCAAGCCAGGTGTCTAGCAGCGCATGCTGCAGCGGTGAAATGTCTTGGTACTCATCAACCGTGAAAAATCGGTACTGCTGTTGAACGTGTGCAAGAGCTCTGGGTTCTGCTCGAAGCATGCCAAGACACAGCACCAAAACGTCTTCACAGTCGATTTGGTTGGCATCGATTTTTGCGTCTTCGTATGCGCTCATCAGCTCAAAAGTTTGTGTCTTGGTCAAACCTGAAGGAGGGGTGCGCTGCAGTTCGCGATACTGTTCGAGCGATGACAGCGAATACTTGCGCCACTCGATCTCAGCAGCCAAATCGCGAAGTGTTGCCGCGTCAACCTTTATCTTGCGGTCTTTCGCAAGCGAGGTCAGCAAGTTGGCCTTTGACTCTAATACTTTGGGAACCTGCTTGACGGCATACTGCGGCCAGAAAAACTCGAGCTGACTCAGTGCTGCCGCGTGAAAAGTTTTCGCGGTCACTTGACCTTGGCCAAGAGCTCTCAGGCGAGCACGCAATTCGGCCGCTGCTTTGTTTGTGTAGGTCAGTGCCAAAACTCGGTTGGCCGAAAAATAACCCGTCGCGATTCCGTAGGCGATGCGGTGCGTGATGGTTCGAGTTTTGCCGGTGCCAGCGCCGGCGAGAATGCAGGTCGGCCCGCGAAGCGAAGTTGCGGCTACCGCTTGCTCTTCATCTAGATTTTCGAGCAGGTCTTCTGGGTTCACTGATTGCCCTCATTGGGCTCAATGATTTCTTCGCCGTACCAGTGCTCAATAATGGCTCGCGCAATTGCGAGGCGGCCTGGCAGCGTGATCTCGCGATTCGCCACGGCTTGAGCCAACTGCGTTCTGCTGAACCAGCGCAACTTCACAATTTCGATGCCGTCAGGTTGCAGCGCTTGCGCGTGCGAGTCACGAACTTTCGCGGTGAACCCGCACATCAGCGAATACGGGAAAGGCCATGATTGACTCGCCAAATACTCTGGCTCTTCAACCACGATTCCGGCTTCTTCAAAAACTTCACGGATTACCGCCGCGGCGAGCGACTCACCGGGTTCAACAAAACCAGCCAAAAGTGAGAAGCGGTTTTCTTCCCAGCTGCCCTGCGAGCCAAGCAAGATGCGGTCTTCTTGATCAATCACGCTCATGATTACAGCCGGGTCGGTGCGTGGGAAGACCTGCGAGTTATCGCTAAAACAGCGTCGGCTCCATCCGCCTTCTTGAATCACCGTTGGCAAACCACAGCGAGGGCAATAGGCGTGAGACTCGTGCCAGTTTGCGAGAGCGAGTGCCTGAGCATAGAGACCTGAGTCACGATCTGAAAGCCCGACGCCGGTGTTGCGCAAACCAACCCAGGCATTAGCGTCTGGCTCTATTTGATCTGCGCTGTTTTTTGAAAGCACGGCGAGCACCACCGGCGAATCGACTGCAACCCCGGCCTCATCGGCAAGAGTCTTGCCGAGATAAACCCGCAACTGAGCCGAAGGCACCTGCTCAACCTCGAGCAAGCGAAGCACTGGCGCAAACCCGCCAACCGAACCCTGAAGCAGGGTTTTGCCTTCGAAAAGCACCAGCACTCGGGTGAGTGGGTTTTCCCACAGGTGATCGAAAAGGTCTGGGTCAAGACGAGAAA
>JBJTOA010000041.1:0-10394 GCA_046074285.1 Micrococcales bacterium | reverse complement strand
GCAAGATTTACTTCTCAATCCTCGGTGCGAATGTCGATGCTTCAAACACTTCGATCGTTTCGCCAGGCAACCTCTTCGATAAGTAGAAAGTAAGCTCGTGACCGTATTTCTAGCAGAGAGCTCAGCAAGCACTGAGCGCTTTAGGCTCTCGCTTGGCCAAGAAGCCGAAACGGTAACCAGCGCGCGTGAACTTCGCGATTACTTGAACAAGCACGAGAACGAGCAGCTTGTTGTCATCAACCCAGAAGTGCCTCTCGAGGTCGCGACAGACATCGCTGAGCAGTATCGCCTGGCCCGCCCTTCACTAGGTTTCTTGTTGATTCGTTACCGTCTCGAAGTGAGCATCCTAAGTCGTGCAATGCAGGCGGGTATTCGCGAGGTTATCGGGTCAGATGATGCCGCTGCACTTGTGGCTGCTGCTCGCAGATCGAACGATGTTTCTGCTCACCTAGCCGAGTCTTCAAGTTTGACCGCTGATGGCAAGCCAGCTGGCAAGGTGATTTTGGTTTTCAGTGCCAAGGGTGGTTGCGGCAAGACCACACTTTCGACCAACCTGGCTCGTGCAATTTCTGAAAATGAGGATGCCTCTGTCGCGCTGGTTGATTTCGACCTTCAGTTCGGTGATGTCGCGGTGGCACTTCAACTTGAGCCTGCAAAGACAATCTCGAATGCAATTCGCATGCAAGAGAGCATCGACCTTGCTGCCATCAAAGGTTTGATGACCTCAACCGATCGCACTAACCTGCAGGCGCTGCTTGCACCAGTTGACCCTGCAGATGTCGAGTTCATCACACCGCAATTGGCAGACAAGATTCTTCGCGGCTTGCAGTCAAGCTATGACTACATCGTGATTGATTCGCCACCGGCATTCACCGAAGTTATTTTGAAGGCATTTGACCTAGCAGATGAGTACCTTTTGCTCACCACCCTAGACCTGCCTTCAATCAAGAACCTTAAGGTGACTCTGGGAACACTTGATGCTCTGGGCATGCCGAAGTCAAAGTGGAACGTCATTGTGAACCGCAGCACAACCGACACCGGTTTGAATGTCAAAGATGTTGAAGACGCCATTGGTCTTGAGGTAGCAGGCCAGATTCCTAACAGCGAAATTGTTCCGACCATGGTGAACCAGGGTAAGACTGTGGTTGACGGCAGCCCTAAGCACGAAGTTGCTCAAGCAATCAGAAGCATCACACGTTATGTCATGGGTGAGACTGAAACTATCGCATCCCTCGGCAAGGGCAAGGGCAAAAAACCTAAGAAGACAAAGCAGAGAAGATCTCTGTTCGGCCGAAAGGCTAAGTAATGGGTCTTGCAGATCGCTTAAATCGCCAAGAAGACATTGGGGCTACCGCCTACCCTTCGACTGGCGTTCTTCGCGAACTGCAAACCGATGTTGCAACCGTCAGCAGCATGGAGTTTCGAAGTGAAGTTCACGAGGAACTCAAGAGCCAGGTCGGAGCGCAACTCTACTCTGGCGAGCTGAGCCAAGACCGTCTAATCACAGCTGTCTATGCCGCTATCGGTGTTGTGCTTGATAAAACTCAAACCCCTTTGACCGTGACCGATCGAGCTACGCTCGTTCAAGAAATCGTCGATGATATTTTGGGTAACGGGCCGCTTGAGCAGTTGCTTCGCGACACTGAGATTTCTGAAGTTATGGTTGCTCGATTTGACCAGATTTATGTTGAGCGGGCCGGAAAACTGGTTCACACCGAACTGCGTTTCAACAGCGAAGATCACCTGCGCAAAACTATCGAACGAATCGTTGGCAAGGTTGGCCGGCGAATTGATGAGTCATCGCCACTGGTTGATGCCCGCTTGCTTGATGGCAGCCGTGTTAATGCGGTGGTCCCACCGATTGCGCTTGATGGTGCCACCTTGAACATCCGTAAATTCTTCAGAGATGTATTCACTGCTAGAGACATGGTTGTCACCAAAACAATCTCTCAGGCTGGTTTAGATTTTGTGGCTGCCTGCATCAAGGGCGCCTTGAATGTTGTCGTCTCTGGTGGAACCGGTTCGGGTAAGACTACGACTCTGAACGTGTTATCAACCTTCATTCCGGATGACGAGCGAATCGTCACAATCGAAGACTCTGCTGAACTTCAGCTGAACCAGCAGCACGTGGTGAGGCTCGAAACTCGACCCACCAACATTGAAGGCCAAGGCGAAGTTTCGATTCGCGACTTGGTTCGTAACTCACTTCGTATGAGACCTGACCGCATTCTGGTTGGTGAGGTTCGTGACGGAGCAGCACTAGACATGCTTCAGGCGATGAACACCGGCCATGATGGTTCGATCACAACGGTTCACGCCAATACACCTTCAGACGCACTAAGCCGTCTTGAAACCATGGCTCTAATGTCAGGCGTCGAACTGCCCGTGACCGTGGTGCGTGAGCAGGTTGCACGTGCGATAGACCTGGTGGTTCAGCAGACTCGCTTGCGTGACGGAACTAGACGTATCACTTCTATCACTGCAGTTGGCGCTAACAACAAAGGTGAGATTGAAACCTCTGAGATTTTCGCGTTCAAGTATTTCGAAGACGGCAAAGACGGCAATCTTGGTGAGCTCGTTGCCACTGGAAACAAACCGCACTTTTTGCAACGTCTAGCCGATCACGGTGTGAAAGTTGATGCGGCGGTGTTCAAGAAGTGAGCATGCAACTCATCATCGCTTGGGCACTAGCTCTGCTGGCAGCCAGCGTAGCTTTCTTTCTGGTTCGCTCGGTAACCAAGGTAGCTACTGGCCGCAGCGGTCAGAACCTAGCGCAGTTTCTCTCGACTTATGGGCCAAACCGCGGCGCTGGAGAAATGGCAGAAGTTCTTGGTCAGTCAGAGCTCAAGGCATTCGGCGGTTTATTCGATAAGACCCAACGTAAACTTGCCAACCAGCTCGTAGCAGCAGGTGTCAAAACCAACATTCAATCTTGGATGCTGGTTTCTGCAGCGGTTGGAATCCTGGCCATGGCTTTCGTTGCGATTGCCACAGCGAACATGGCCGCCGCACTCATCTTGGGAATTGTCGGAGGCATCTTCTTGCCAGGCGTTTATCTGCGTGCACGCATAAATATGCGAGTCAGAAAATTTGGTGAAGAGTTGCCTGGCCTGCTTCACGTGCTAGCCAGCAGCCTTCGTGCCGGCTTGAGTTTTCAGCAGGCTCTCGAATCTGCTGCGGCTAATGACCGCGGCGAAGTAGGGGCTCAAATTCGACAGGCTCTAGCCGAAGTAAAAATCGGTGGCGAGATTGAAGAAGCGCTTTACCGGGTTGCTGATCGAATGAAGAGCATTGACCTTCGCTGGTTGGTGGCAGCTCTGCAGATTCAGCGTGAGGTGGGTGGCTCACTCTCAGGCATCCTTGAAAATGTGGCGACCACAATTCGCACCCGTGCAGAAATTCGTCGTGAGATTCAAGTGCTTTCTGCAGAAGGTCGCTTCAGCGCTTACATTCTGGTTTCTATGCCATTTGCGATGATGCTGATTTTGTCTATGGTTCGACCTGGATACATGGAGTTTTTCTTCACCAGCGGACCGGGTGTTTTCTTGCTGGTCTTGTTCGCGATTTTGATGATTGTGGGCTGGGTATGGATGAAGCAACTAGTAAAGATTGAGGTCTAGATGCAAAACTGGGCGCCTTACCTTTTCGCAGTTGTCATCAGTGCCTGCGTGTTTTTCATCGCAGCGCCTATCTTTGCTCGCCGTGAACGCGAGCAGAAGCAACGCACCCTTGCAAACCTGAGAAAGTATGACTCACGAAAGCGTTCTCAAGAGGTCGTGCTCGAACCGCAGTCTTACACGATTCTTTACGGCGCAGTGAAACGTTTCTTGCCCAAGGGCTATCGCGAATGGTTGCTTGGTCGAGTTCGGGCTGCCGGCAATCACTCGCGTGACGCGCTAGACCACACTCTCAATCAGAAGGCGCTATTTGCATCTGCTGGAATCGTGGTTGGCGTTTTGTTCTTCACCAAAGGTCTAAGCGATGGCTTCACTTACACGTTAGGTTTCACACTGCTCGGGTATTTTGTGCCTGACATTCTGCTCATCAACACGGCTCAAAAGCGTCAGCTAGAAATCGAGCAGGGGTTGCCAGATGCCATCGACTTGCTCGCTCTATGCGTTGAGTCTGGTCTCACTTTCGAGCAGGCTGCTGGTCGCGTGAGCATCGGGCTTGATGGCCCCGTGGCTCAAGAGTTTGGTGCGTTGCTAGGTGAAATGCAACTTGGTAACTCGAGAACCGAAGCGGTGGCTTTGCTTATGAAACGAAGCAAGAGCCCGGGTTTCATTCGGTTCTTGTCTGCACTTTTGCAGGTTGATCGCCTAGGTATTCCGATGTCATCAGTTCTTCAAGAGCAGGCTCGCGAGATGCGAGCAACTCGCAAAGACAATGCTCGTGAGCAAGCCCAGAAAGTCACCGTAAAAATCTTGATGCCGCTGATGTTCTGCTTCTTGCCTGCGGTTTTTATCGTGATCATCGGGCCAGCAATTGTTGGCCTAATGCAGAGTTTCGCTTCAATCGGCTAATGCCAGATTTCATCTACCTAATCGCTCTCGCCGGTTTCGCCGTAGCCAGCTTGTGGCTGACAATCACAGACATGCGCGAGAAGCGTTTGCCAAATAAAGTTGTTTGGCCGTTGAACGCATTTTTAGCAATCATGCTCGGCATTCACGGATTACTAGCTAATACCCTCGACTCTTATCTCAGAGCCATACTTGCTGGGGCTGCTTGCTTCGTAGTGTTCTTCGCTTTGCGTTTCTTCAGCCCAAAATCAATGGGTTTTGGCGATGTGAAACTCAGTATTGCCATTGGTCTAATGCTCGGTTACCTGGGATGGATGCAGCTGCTTAACGGAATATTCTTCGGCTTCATTGCTGCTGCAATCTTCGCGATTGGTGGTCTGCTTGCTCGCAAGCTAACCATGAAAGGCAGCCTAGCTTTCGGGCCTTTTATGCTGCTCGGCGCTTGGATCGCGCTGCTGTTTTAGTCTTCACCGATGTCTTCATTCCAAAGCGTTGGATTCGCCTCGATGAAGTCAGCCATAAGTTTTATTAGCCCTGGGTCATTCATCACGTGCACTTCAGCACCGTGCTCGGCCACCCAGTCTTGACCGCCCATAAAGTTTTTGTCGTCACCCACGAGCACACGCCCGATGCCAAACTGACGAATCAATCCGCTGCAGTACCAGCAAGGCGAAAGGCTGGTAGCCAAGGTGACTTTCTTGTAGCTGCGCTGGCGACCGGCATTTCTGAATGCACTGGTCTCGCCGTGCATTGAGGCATCGCCTTCTTGCACGCGCAGGTTGTGGCCACTGCCGAGCAGTCGCCCTTCTTCGTCAAAGAGTGCAGCCCCAATCGGGATGCCGCCCTCTGACAAACCGAGGTGAGCCTCGGCAATAGCAACGCTGAGCTTCTCTTCATCAGTAGCGAAGATTTGACCAACTTTGAATTCCATTGCCGAGGCCTCTCGATTAGTTACTTAGTCGCGGCTCTTCTTGTCGACCTTCGAGAACACTACGAATAGCACCGAAGCGACAACAAAGCCCACGAGAGCGGTTAGGTCAGGAACATCGACAATGACTCCACCGTCGAGTTCAATGTGGTGGATTGCAATGCCAAGTGGTCCGGTGTATAGAACCTGGCTAGCAAAGCCCCAGATTGAGAACGCAGTTGCGATAACGAATGCGGCAGCGCCAGCCCAAGAGTTCTTGGGGTTGAGTGCACGCTCGCCAGCGTTCTTGCCCTTGCTGAGAATACGCTCGGTCAGAACAACTGCGATCCATGGTGATACCCAGTAAGAAACCACTAGCAAGAAGCTGTCTAGCTGGTGTGCAACGTCACCGTTGACCACTCCGAGGTATGAAATCAATCCACCCACGAGACCAGCAAGTGCCACCATGATTGCGCGACGAGTCTTGAATCCCAGGTTGAATCCCATAGCTAGGAATGACATTGCACCTGAGTACACGTTCAGGATGTTTGCTGATACCGAACCGATGACGATTGCCAAAAGCACGATTGCTGCGAACACTGGGTGGAAGATCCCGGTGAAGGTTGCAGTTGGGTTTTCGATTCCCCAGAAGTTTCCCTGTGCAAGAACGTTGAATGCAGCTGCACCAACAATCATGATCAGGGTTGTGCTGGTGAAGTTACCTAGACCGGCAAACCAGCCAAGAGCCTTCTTGCTGGTGTTAGCGGGTAGGTAGCGAGTGTAGTCAGAAGCAAAGGCAGTCCAACCGGCGGTGTAACCGTAGGCAGCTCCTGCGGTCAAGGTGAAACCTGCCCATGGGAAGTCTGCGCTTGCGGCTGCAGCGCTAGCGAAAGCGCCATCCATGGTGAACACGATGTAAACCACGATCAGCCAAACTACGGCTAGGAAGTATGACATGTAGCGTTCCCAAACCTGAATTAGGTTGTGACCGATAAATGCGATACCTACCTGGAAAAGAATGATGATGGCTAGCGCGCCCCAGATTCCAATTTGCGGCCAAAGTGCGGCAAGCGCGAAGGTGCCAGAAATCGTGTTAACAGCGAACCATCCGATACCGGCAACGAGCGTTGAGAGACCTGAAGGAATCAGGTTTCCCCACTTGCCGAAGGCATTGCGGCTGAGCACCATCTGTGGCAGACCAGCTTCTGGTCCCCAGGTGCTCAAGATGCCGTGGGTGATACCGGCAAGCGCATTACCGACCACGATTGCAAGGATGCCTTGCCAGATGTTCAAGCCAAAGCCGATAGCTAGGGCGCCTACGAAAACGGTAGCGAATTCGAGGTTAGGGGACGACCAAACGGTGAACAAATGCCACGGTTTGCCGTGACGTTCAGCCGCTGGAATTGGCTGTACGTCGTTGGTTTCGATTGCAGTTGCGGGTGCAGACCCGGTTTTGTTTTGTGCCATGTGCAAACTCTATTGGTTTAACAGATGTCAGAAACTCATCGCCGTGCCTTTTACCTGCCTGAAACTTAGAAGTTTTAATAGGTATGTGCCAATGTTTTCGATGCCTCCCGCGGTTTCTATAGATTCCGAGCGAATCAGCCTTCGCCAGTTGGGTTTGACTTGGCTAGATGAAGTAGAAGAATTCGTCAATAATCCCGAACTGTCCGCGCTGACCGGAACTAAAAAACGTTTTAGCCGAGAGGTTTTGACCGACTGGTTAGCTAGCCGACCTTCTCAGTCGAATCGTTGCGACTGGGCCATCCTCGACCGTGAATCAGGTGACTTTTTAGGCGAGGTAGTTCTCAACGAACTCGACGAAGCTAAGAATTCGATGAATCTAAGAATCTCGCTGGCATCCTTGTCACTCACTGGTCAAGGCATCGGCTCAGAGGCAATCGAACTTGTGCTGACTTACGCTTTTGACCAGCTTCAACTTTCAAAGGTGACTCTCGAAGTTTTGACTACTAACCCTCGGGCTCACGCGGCTTACTCAAAGGTTGGCTTCGTAGACGGTAGGCAATTTAGCGAGGGCAAATTGCGATACCAGCGAATGAGCATTGACAAGTTGCAGTTCGTTCAGGCGATTGCAAAACGCAGCATGGCTAGGTTTTTGGCAGCAGAGTGGCAATTTGCTTTCGATAGTGGCAAGCGCCGAGCCGGAATCTGTGTTTACACCGACAAGCAAATTCGACTTTCTAAGCACCTGGTGAACTTGCACTCGGTAGAGGATGCCAGGCAGGTCATGTGGCATGAGATTGCCCATGCGATCTGCGGCAAGGATGCTGGCCACGGCAAAGAGTGGCTGGCGACTGCCAAGGGGATGGGCTACAAGGCTGAAAAGTTCACCGGCGAAACTATCGCTGAGAACACTGCCCCATGGTCAGGAACCTGCCCGAAGGGGCACATGCACTATCGCTATCGCAAACCCACCAGACAAATGAGTTGCGGGAAGTGCTCTAGAAGTTTTAGTCGCTTGGCTCTGATTACTTGGCAGCAGCGCTAGAACCAAAACGGCAGCATCGTCACTAGCCAGCCTGCGAAGAAGTTCAGCCAGATGAACTTTCGCCAGCCGCGGTTTGCTTTTTCGCAGTCGGCATCGCGTAGCTTCAAGTAAGGCGCAGTAATTAGCAGATACGGCAGCGCAGCGATTGCCGCCACTGCGTATGGCAAACCCGCCAGCAGAAGTAAAACTGCCGCGAGTGCATAGCAGAAGAAAGCAAATCTGGTTGTGTTGGCAGCACCGAGTGAAGTGGCGATCGACTTTAGCCCGCCCTCACGATCAGCTTTGATGTCCTGTACTGCTCCGAAGGCATGAGATGCCATGCCCCAGAGCATGAATGCAAAAATCGCTTTAACGATTGCTGGGTCAACTATTAGCGAGACATCGACCAGCGCGATAGCGAATACTGCGGGGCCAACGAAGTGGCTGGCCGAGGTAATTGAGTCGAGAAATGGGATCTCTTTGAAGCGCAGGTATTTTGCGCTGTAGGCGACAACCGCGAACAGAAAAACAATCAGCCAAAAATTGGCGAAGAGGTTGCCCTGCACAAACAGGTAAACCACAAATGGCAGCGGCAGCAAGAAGGCCCAGAGCAAGGTTGGTCGATGCCATTTCTTGTCGAGAATCGCGCCTTCGATCGAACCTTTGCGCGGGTTGCGAAGGTCGCTTTCGTAATCAAAAACGTCATTCACTCCGTACATCAAAAGGTTGTAAGGAATCAGAAAAAAAAGTGTACCTACGATGAGGTTCAGGTCGATGCGCTGTGCCAGCACGAAGTAGGTGAAGGCAAACGGGTATGCGGTGTTGACCCAGCTAACCGGGCGGCTAGCCATGAAGAGTTGTTTGAATAGCCCCCTAGGCATTCGATTTCCCTTCAAAGTATCGGTACAGAGCAGGTATCAACCAGACTCCCACAATTACATAACCGAAGTCTTCAATTGGTGCGGTGAGCAGTCGCCATCCGAGGATTTTGCTTTCGTCATAAGCGACGATTCCCGCACCGACAATGATGTTGTCAAAAATAGCGGTAATGATTGCCAGGGCTAGACCGGTCGGGATGGCGATTTTGCGGCTAATTCTTTTTCGCATTGGCCAAGCAATGGCGATTGCGATTAGTGTGAAGACGAAGTTGAGTAATAGGTAGTTCATCGAGACCCGCGAGTTCTCTCAATTAGCTTGTACACCACGAGAGTCGTGTAGCTGAAAAGCAGTAGAAAAAAGAATTCTTCAATCGGATACTGCGGGCCGAAATCTAGACCAACCAGCCAACTGGTTTGCCCCTTAAAAAATATGCCTAGGTAGATTCCGGCTGAATCCCACAGGCTGAAAAAAGCTACGCTCGCAAGCAAAGTTAGCAAGGTCGCTCTTCGATTTTGAGTGATTGCAAGTTTGAGCCGAAAGTCAATTGCGAGCATCCCAAGGATGCCCCCGATGATGATTGCCAGGTATAAACCAGGCACTAGCGCTTCAAGCCCTTGAAGTTCGGTACCGGATGGATCTCTTCAGGGATTGGACCCGAGCTGCGGTCATCAACAAGACGCTTGTAGACCAGCTCGGCACCGATCAGGCACATCGGCAAACCGATTCCCGGAACGCTGTGGTGACCGGCGTAGTAAAGACCTTTGACTTTGTCACTAACATTCTTCGGTCTGAAAAAGGCGCTTTGCTTTAGTGTGTGAGCCATGCCGAGGGCGGTGCCAGACCATGCGTTCAGTTCGTCAACGAAGTCTTGCGGACCCATGGTTCTGCGCACCACAATTCGATCTGCCAGGTCTGGAATATCACACCAGTCTGCGATCTGCTGAATCACCTTGTCAGCTGCAGCTTCGAAGGTTTCATCGCCCGAGCGATCGATTCCGCCACGGCCAAGTGACGGGTCGGCAGCGATCGGCACGAGCACAAATACATTTTCGTAACCCTTCGGCGCAACGCTCGGATCGGTCGCTGAAGGTTTGCAAATATACAAAGATGCCGGGTTTGGAATAACGCTCTTGCCATCTGCTTTTTTGAAAACCTTCTTAAAGTTTTCGTCCCAGTTATCAGTGTTCAAGAGAGTGTGGTGGTCGAGCATGTTTAGCTCGCCTTTGACGCCTAAGTAAAGCAGCAGGGCGCTCGGCCCAGGCACACGTTTGTCCCACCATTTTTGCGGAAGCGATTGGTGAGGCAGGTCTAGCAGTTGAGTTTCGACGTGATGCAAATCTGCGTTGGCAACCACAACATCGGCTTCGTGCAAAACCCCGCCAACCACGACACCCTTTACCCAGTCGCCTTCGCCAACTTCGATTTTACTCACCGGCGCATTGGTATGGATTTCAACACCGTGCTTTTTCGCAAGGCGTTCAATGGCTTCGATGATTGTGTATAGCCCGCCCTGCGGGTAGAAAACCCCGACGTTCATGTCGATGTGAGTCATCAAGTGATACATCGAAGGAGTATCGAACGGAGAAGCGCCAAGGAACAC
>JBJTOA010000040.1:0-2640 GCA_046074285.1 Micrococcales bacterium | reverse complement strand
AGCGTTCGCTCGGAATGTCGAGCGAGCTGGTCGCTTCATCGAGAATCAGCACGGTCGGGTTAGCGATGAATGCTCTTGCAAAAGAAATCAGCTGGCGCTGACCCGCGCTAACTCGACCACCGCGCTTGTTGACATCGGTGTTGTATCCATCTGGCAAATCCAGAATGAAATCGTGTGCGCCAACGGCTTTGGCGGCTTGCTCAATTTCAAGTTCGCTGGCATCCGGTTTTCCAAGTGCGATATTTTCAGCAACTGAACCTCCGAAAAGGTAAGCCTCTTGGGTGACCATGACCACGTTTGAACGCAATTCTTCGTCACTCAGGTTTCGCAGGTCGAGACCATCGAGTGCAACGCTTCCTGCGCTCGGGTCATAGAAACGAGAGATGAGCTTTGCGAGGGTAGATTTACCAGCACCCGTGGTTCCCACCATCGCGACAATTTGTCCGGCTGGAATATCTAGATCAAATTTCGGCAGAACAGTTTTTCCGTTTGAGTAGTGGAATTCGACATTCTTCAAACTCACGTGACCGTGCGGTTGAGAAAGAGTTTGTGGGTTCTCAGCTGGTGCAACCGAAGGCAACTCTTCGAGCACACCAGAGATTTTTTCGAGGGCAGAGCTCGCCGATTGATACGCGTTGTAGAACATCGCGATTTCTTCCATCGGGTCGAAGAAACGTCTGGCGTAGAGAATCGCGGCCGTCAGCACACCTAACTCAAGTTGACCATCTAGCGCTCGAAGCCCGCCGAGCCATAGCACTGCGCCCACCGTGAGGTTGCCGATCATGACCAAGCCCGGGTCATAAATGCCGAAGAGTTGAATGACCTTGGCATTCACCTTTCGATAATCCTCAGTGAGCTCGGCGTAGGTTTCGTTGTTTGCTTCTTCTTTTCTGAAGGCCTTGACAGCACGAATGCCGGTCATGGTTTCAACAAAATGCACGATGAGTCTCGCTGATGCAACTCTGGTTTTACGAAACATGAGCTTGGTTCGCACTTGGAACCAGCGCGTCAAAAAGAAAAGTGGAAGCAAGCTGCAGAGCAAAATCAAGAATGAGTTGACGTCAAGCAGTAGCAATGCAATTGCCGTAAAAATCATTCCGAGAACTCCGGCGACCATTTCGTTGCCACCGTTGTCGAGTAATTCTTTGATGCTGTCTAGGTCGCTGCTTTGGCGCGAAATTACACGGCCTGAAGTGTACTTCTCGTGGAATTCAATGCTCAGGCGCTGAGTGTGACGATAAATTCGCTGGCGCAAATCGAGCAGAACATCCTGGTTGGTGCGCTGCGCATAGCGAATAAAGAAAGCCATGGTGAGCGCCGTCAAAATCGCAGCAGCTAGGTAAATAGCAACCACTCCAAATAGCGGAATCCAGTCTTGTTTGATGGCTGCCGGCAGAGCCTTGTCAATACCGTAGGCAATCAAAGCTGGCCCGCTTACGCGAAGTGCGGTGCTCAGAGTAACCATGAGCAGACCGAGAAGTAACCGATTCTTCACCGGCTTGATGAGCGAGAGTAGCAAGCGAGTCGATCTGGCTCTGACTAGTTTTGACTCTTGCTTGGTTAGGTCTGTGCGCTCTTCTTCTTGCACACCGGCGATGCTCACGAGTTCACCTCGCTGTCGAGGCTCGAAATCACATAGCGATAGTGCTCGCTGCTAGCGAGTAATTCGCTGTGCTTGCCGAAAGCGGTGATCTTGCCGTTTTCTAGCAGGGCAACTTTGTCAGCCAATTGAACGGTAGATGGGCGGTGAGCAACTATAAGCGCGGTGGTGGTGCTCAAAACATCTCTGAGAGCATGCTCAACCAATGCCTCAGTGTCTACGTCGAGTGCAGAAAGCGGGTCATCTAGAACCAGCACTGCCGGTTTAGCCGCCACCGCACGAGCGAGCGCAAGTCGCTGACGCTGCCCGCCGCTGAGGCTCATGCCCTCTTCACCGATTCGAGTTTCTAAACCTTCTGGCAACTCATAGGCGAAACCAGCTTGCGCGATTTGAAGAGCCTGCTCAAGATCTGCTTCGCTCGCATCTGGGCGACCCATCAGAACATTTTCGCGAACGCTAGCCGAGAACAAAGTGGCATCCTCGAAGGCCATTGCAATATGCTCTCTCAACTCGAGCCGCGTTAGGTCACGCACGTCCACTCCATCAAGCAAGACTTGGCCACCGGTCACGTCATACAGTCTGGTTGTCAGCGCGGTCATGGTGCTCTTCCCGCATCCGGTAACGCCAATAAGCGCAACGGATTCCCCCGGTTCGATAACCAGGTTCACACCATCAAGCAGATTGGATGATCCGTGCTTTGCATCTGGGTATCGAAACTCGACGTTTTTGAACTCGAGTCGGCCCTTTGGTGCAGAAATCGAAAGTGGGTTTTCGGCATCTGAAATGGTTACTGGCTCATCGATAACTTCGAAGAAGCGTTGCACCGCGGTCTTGGCATCTAGGGTCATCGAAAGCAAGAAGCCCACTGATTCGGTTGGCCAACGAAGCACGGTAGCGGTTGCAAAAAAGGCCACCAGTTGTCCGACATCCATAGCGCCGGTCGAGACTAAAAATACGCCCGCAAAGAGCGAAAGACCCATGGCGAACTCGGGAACAAGAATCAAGTAGACCCAGATGCCGCCGATAAGTGCAGCCTTGTG
>JBJTOA010000039.1:0-6342 GCA_046074285.1 Micrococcales bacterium | reverse complement strand
GTACAACTCAGCTCAGATCGGTATTTACGCCGACAGTCCGAAGAACATAGACCGAAAGCGCAAACAAGGTAAACGCTGTACAGTCACTCAGATTTACTAAAAGAAAAAGCCACCCGAATCGGGTGGCTTTTTTCATTTGGTGCCGAAGGTGGGAGTCGAACCCACACGCCTTTCGGCAAAGCATTTTGAGTGCTCCGCGTCTGCCATTTCGCCACTTCGGCTTGAGAAGTAACTTACTGAGTTTAGCCCAAAAAACCAGCATCGAAAAATCAGGCTATTTGCGCTTTTTGTCTTATAAAGTTAGTCAATGGCTGATGACTCAAAACGTCGTGTGCTTGTCGCTGAAGACGAAGCACTTATTCGCATTGACGTAGTTGAATCGCTCGAAGAACTCGGCTACGAAGTTGTAGCCCAGGCCGCAGATGGCGAAGAGGCCGTCGAGTTAGCCGCAGCAACCAAACCAGACATTTGCATCATGGATGTCAAGATGCCGAAATTGGATGGTATTTCAGCAGCTGCGAAAATTCGTGAACTCCACATTCCGGTTATTTTGCTTACCGCATTCAGTCAAAAAGAACTGGTTGAGCAGGCGAGAGACGCTGGAGTTATGGCCTACCTGGTGAAGCCATTCACACCTAACGAATTGCTGCCGACAATCGAAATCGCTTTTAGTCGCCACCAGCAGATTCAGGCTCTTGAAATGGACATCGCCGACATCAATGAGCGTCTTGAAACTCGAAAACTTATTGATCGTGCCAAAGGTTTACTCAACGAGAAGATGAACCTCACTGAACCAGAGGCATTCAGATGGATTCAGAAAGCTTCGATGGATCGTCGCCTGACCATGCAAGAAGTGGCGCGCACCATCATCGAACAATTGGGAGCAACTAAGCCCTAGGTTCTAGCGTTGACGAATCAGATTGGTGATTCGAATAGTGCTCAGGCGCTTGCCGCTGTCATCACTGCAAACAATTTCATGCACGGTTAAGGTCTTGCCAAGGTGAATGGCATCACAGACCGCCGTAACCCAACCAGAGGTTGCTGATCCCGTGTGGGTAGCATTCACGTCAACACCGACTGCAAACCCGTTTGGATGAGCGTGAACATTTGCCGCGAACGAGCCAAGGCTCTCAGCGATAACCACATAAGCTCCGCCGTGAACCAAGCCCAGCGGCTGGGTGTTTCCCTCGACCGGCATTTTTGCAACAGAGTGTTCAGCTGACAGTTCTAAAAGTTCGATTCCCATGCGTTCTGCGAGGGCCCCGAGTTGACGATTTTGCCAAAGTTCTGCAGCTGCGGCCGAGAGTTTAGGCTCTGACATGGGAGACATCCTTTAGGCTTCTAGACATGAACGCTAGTGAAAAGCCTACTCTGCTCCTTATCGACGGGCACTCGCTGGCGTTTAGAGCTTTTTACGCCCTTAGCCCAGATAGCTTTAGAGCCCCGAGTGGTCAACACACCAACGCAGTGCACGGCTTCATCTCAATGCTCTTGACTATTTTGCAGACTCACAAACCGAGTCACATTGCGGTGGCTTTTGACCTTTCTCGAAGTTCATTCCGAACCGAAGAGTATCCAGAATATAAGGGAACTCGAGGAGAAACCCCGCCGGAATTCATTGGTCAAACCGAGGTGCTCTACCAGGTTCTTGAGGCGATGAATATTCGCACTCTAACCCGTGAAAACTATGAGGCAGACGACGTTCTTGCAAGCCTCGCAGATCAGGGGGCTGATGCCGGTTACCGAGTACTTTTGGTCTCGGGCGACCGCGACACTTTTCAGTTGATCCGCGAAGAAACCACCATTCTCTACCCGGTTAAAGGCGTGTTGAATCTAGCAAACATGGATGACGCCGCGGTGTACGAAAAGTACGGTGTACATGCCAAACAGTATCCAGATTTGGCCGCGCTAGTTGGTGAGACCAGCGACAACTTGCCTGGTATTCCTGGTGTTGGGCCGAAAACTGCTGCGAAGTGGTTGCAACAGTACGGAACCCTGCAAGCAATTTTTGATTCAGCAAACGAAATCTCAGGCAAAGTGGGCGAGAGCCTTCGCGAGCATATGCAGCTAGCGGTTCGAAACCGCCGACTGAATCACCTGATTCGTGACTTGCAATTTGACTTTGATTTTAAAGAACTGAAACTCGATGGCATCGACGTTGAAAAAGTCAAAGCGGTTTTCGGTGAACTTGGTTTTAGGTCAATCACCGAAAAAGTTTTGCGTAGCAAAGAACTCGGCGCTGGAACTGCGGCAGCAACAGCTATCGGTTCGGTACTAGATCTGATTTCGGCTGAAGAGCCGGCTAAACCTAGACGTGATGTTCAAGTTCCAGAAACCAAAACAGTGACCGCAGCCGAACTGCTCAATTGGCTTCGCCAGCAAAAGCAAACTATCGGCCTGAGCCTTAGCCCCGAGGGCGCCGGCTTAGAGGTTGGTGTTGCCAGTGAAATTGAAGCCTTCAGCACCACTCTGGTCAGTAGCAGTGAACTGGCTGCATGGCTGAGTGATGCATCCGTCAAAAAGGCTGTGTTCGATGCGAAAGCGCTGACTCGCCTAATGCTCGCTGAAGAAATCAAGGTTGCTGGTTTTGATTATGACGTGCTGGTTTTGGCCTACCTGTTGAACCCGGTCAAGTCGAAATACTCGCTGGTTGAATTGGCCGATGAATATCTCGATGTGCAAATTGAGAAACCGGATGCCGGCCTGCAAGCCTGGCTGGCTCTTTCGCTCAGTGCCGACCTGCACGACCGAGTGAAAGATGAAGGTCAGCTAAGGGTTTATACCGAGATTGAAATGCCTGCCAGCGAGGTTCTCGCGCAAATGGAATTCGACGGCGTGCGGGTGAATCGCAAACTTCTTGAAAACCTGTTCGCTGAAACTGGGGCAGAAGCTAACTCGATTGCTCAGCAGTGCTATGAACTAATCGGTCACGAAGTGAATCTGGCGTCTCCGAAGCAGTTGCAAACCGTGATTTTTGAAGAGCTCGGGCTCACTGGGACCAAAGCTGTAAAAACCGGCTTCTCAACGAATGCGGCTGCTCTCACCGAACTTTACGAGCAAACCAATGAGCCATTCCTCGAGAGGTTGCTTGCACACCGCGAGGCAACCAAAATCAAGCAGATGGTTGAGACTCTGCTTAAGGCGGTTTCGAGCGACGAGCGAATTCACACCAGCTATACGCAGACCGGCACGTCAACCGGCCGACTATCGAGTGAAAACCCGAACCTGCAAAACATTCCAATTAAGTCTGAGCGCGGTCGTCAGATGCGAGAAGCGTTCATCGCAAGCGAGGGATTCGAAACCCTGCTGACAGCTGACTATTCGCAGATTGAAATGCGAATCATGGCTCACCTAAGCGAAGATCCGGGGCTTATTGAAGCTTTCAACACCGGCGAAGATCTGCACCGCTTTGTAGGTTCAAGATTGTTCGGGGTAAGCCCTGCCGAGGTTACCTCAGCCATGCGCAGCAAGGTAAAGGCCATGAGCTATGGTCTGGTTTACGGCCTAAGCGAATACGGTCTCGCCAAGCAGCTGCGCATCTCAAACGGTGAGGCTAAACAGCTAATGAGCGACTATTTTGCGAGATTCGGGGGAGTCAAGCGCTATCTTGCCTCAGTTGTTGACACTGCAAAGCAAGAGGGTTTCACCGTCACAAGCTACGGTCGCAGGCGCCCATTCGATGATCTGAACAGCAAAATCTTCCAGATTCGCGAGAACGCAAGGCGAGCAGCTCTCAATGCTCCAATTCAAGGAACCGCCGCAGACATTATGAAGTTGGCGATGATCAGTGTTGCAAATCGCATGCGCGAAGCACAGCTCAAGAGTCGCATGCTGTTGCAAGTTCACGACGAGTTGGTATTCGAGGTTGCACCTGGCGAACTAGAACAGCTAAAGACCCTCGTGGTTGAAGCTATGTCAACCGCTGCCGTGCTTTCAGTACCACTCGAAGTTCATGTCGGAATCGGTCAAAATTGGGACGCAGCAGGTCACTAAATCATTGAGTTTTAGGCGCTTTCGCCACTAAACTTGAGAGGTTGCGCTTTTGCGCATCAAAACCCTATCCATTGCCCTGGTGCAACCCTGCGCCATGGCCCGAGTAAAACCCAATAAGGCTCTATTACATGACCAGCTCAAAGGCAACCAAGTCGGTAGCCGTAAACGACATCGGTTCAGCAGAGGATTTCCTCGCAGCAGTTGAAAAGACTCTAAAGTTCTTCAACGATGGCGACCTCATCGAAGGTACCGTTGTAAAAATTGACCGCGACGAAGTTCTTCTCGACGTCGGTTACAAGACCGAAGGTGTTATACCTTCACGTGAACTTTCAATCCGCCACGATGCAGATCCTTCAGAGATCGTTTCAGTAGGCGACTCAATCGAGGCCCTTGTTCTTCAGAAAGAAGACAAAGAAGGCCGCCTCATCCTTTCTAAGAAGCGTGCCCAGTACGAACGCGCTTGGGGCGACGTTGAGAAAATCAAAGAAGCAGACGGCACCGTCAATGGTGTGGTTATCGAAGTTGTTAAGGGTGGTCTGATCGTAGACATCGGTCTTCGCGGCTTCCTTCCTGCTTCGCTTATCGAACTTCGCCGAGTTCGCGACCTAGGCCCATACCTTGGTCAGAAAGTTGAAGCCAAGATTCTTGAGCTCGACAAGAACCGCAACAACGTAGTTCTTTCTCGCCGCGCACTGCTCGAAGAGAGCCAGTCGGCTAACCGCACCACCTTCTTGGCTGACCTTGCAAAGGGCCAGATCCGTACCGGTGTTGTTTCATCGATCGTAAACTTCGGTGCATTCATCGACCTCGGTGGCGTAGACGGTCTAGTTCACGTTTCAGAACTTTCATGGAAGCACATTGAGCACGCCAGCGAAGTTGTTGAGATTGGTCAGGAAGTTACCGTTGAGGTTCTTGAAGTTGACCAAGACCGTGAGCGCGTATCGCTTTCATTGAAGGCAACCCAGGAAGACCCATGGCAGGTATTCGCTCGAACTCACGCGATTGGACAATACGCACCAGGTAAGGTCACCAAGCTTGTTCCATTCGGTGCATTTGTTCGCGTTGCAGACGGCATCGAAGGTCTCGTACACATCTCAGAGCTCTCAGGCAAGCACATTGAACTTGCTGAGCAGGTTGTTGTTGTGAACCAAGACGTATTCGTCAAGGTAATCGACATCGACCTAGAGCGTCGTCGTATCTCGCTATCGCTAAAGCAAGCTACTGAAGAAGTTGACCCAGAAGGCACCGACTTCAACCCAGCTCTTTACGGCATGGCTGCAGACTTCGACGAGAAGGGTAACTACAAGTACCCTGAAGGCTTCGATGTTGCTAAGAACGAGTGGAAGCCAGGCTTCGAAGAAGCTCGCACCAAGTGGGAAAAGGAATGGACCGAGGCTCACGCCCGCTGGGAGTCACACAAGAAGCAGGTTTCTGCCGCTCGTGCACTCGAGGCAACCCTTCCAGATGCTCCTGCAGCTTCAGAGTCAGCAAGCTCATTCAGCTCAGAGTCTGCTAGCGCAGGCACCCTAGCTGACGACGAGAGCCTTGCGGCCCTGCGCGACAAGCTAAACAAGAAGGCTTAATAGTCTCTAGTTTGAAAGCGCCCGTGCGAAAGTGCGGGCGCTTTTCTTTTAGGCTTGAGTTGTGTACCTCATCGGACTAACTGGCGGAATCGCATCGGGCAAATCAACCGTTGCGAAACACTGGGTTAGCCTAGGTGGTCATGAGATTGATGCCGATTTGCTAGCGCGACAAGCCGTAGAACCAGGTTCAAAAGGCGAACGCGAAGTGCATGAGATTTTTGGCGATGAGGTTTTCACCGACGGCAAATTAGACCGCGCAAAACTTGGCGATGTAGTTTTCAAGGATGCCAGCCTACGCGCCGAACTCGAAGCCATCATTCACCCGCTAGTGCAAGAACTCGCAGCTCTTGAATTTGCCAAAGTACCTCGCGATGGCATTGCGATTTATAACGTTCCGCTTCTGGTTGAAGCGAAAGTTTCGCTGCCTTTTGATCAGGTCGTCACGGTTGAGGCGCCGATCGAAGAGCAGGTCAAGCGCATTGTGGCAACTCGTGGGCTCTCTGCCGAACAGGCGATGGCTCGCATCCGAAATCAGGCCACTCCGGCTCAGCGGGCAAATGCAGCGGATTTCATCCTGAATTCAAACCAAGCTATTGAATTATTGCTCAAAGATGCCGGAGCGCTCTGGTTCAAGTTTGAGCTGCTAGCCCAGCAAAAGTTGGCAAATGGAAGCCACTAGATCTTTTGCACCTTTCGAGGTGGTCAGTGAATATCAGCCAGCCGGAGACCAGCCGCAAGCCATCGCCGAATTAGCGCAGCGAATCAA
>JBJTOA010000038.1:0-10643 GCA_046074285.1 Micrococcales bacterium | reverse complement strand
GCGATCTTTCGGTGGTACATCGGTGACATCGCGGTCGCCGATGAAGATGTGGCCGCTGTTGACTTCTTCAAGTCCGGCTAGCATGCGGAGGGTTGTTGACTTACCGCAACCAGAAGGGCCAACGAGAACGAGGAACTCGCCATCCTTGATGTCTAGGTTGATTGCGTCAACTGCTGGGCGAGTACCACCCGGGTACAAACGCGTAGCGTTTTGGAATTTGACTGTTGCCATTTTTAGTTTTCTCTTTCATCGGCAGGTACGTGCCGAACGATCCGTAGTGAAATGAGCCTGAGACGGTTGTCACAGGTAACTCCCATTATTGCAATCGGCAAGTGGTTTATCATTAGAACTTCGGTAACTTATTTGTTACAAATCACAAGATCTAGGACATAGGCAACTCATGACACCAGAACCAAAACTTACTCGTTCAGAGCAGCGCGAATCGGCCCGTGAAAAGGCACGTCAAATTCGTGAGCAGAATAAGCGTCGTAACAAGACCAGAAAACTAATCAGCGTTACCAGCATCGTTGCAGTCACCGCAGCCATCCTGGGTTTCGGGGCGTATGCAATCGTTTCAGGAATCCAGAATCAAGCACAGATTCCAAACGGCGGCACTCCAGCAAACTTCTCGTTTGACGATGGCATCAAAGTCGGTGCTGGCCTGAAGGGTTTCACCAACGACTTCACTCCAACCCCAGAACCAAGTGCCTCGATCGACCCGGCAGCAGTGCCTAACATCATCATGTATGTTGACTACCAGTGCCCGGTTTGTCAGGCATTCGAGGTCGCAAACGCCCAGCAGATTCGCTCATGGGTTGACACCGGTGCAGCAACCGTAGAAATCCACCCAATTTCATTCCTAGACAGCAACTCGCTTAACGCTTACTCATCAAGAGCAGCTAACGCGGCTATCTGCGTTGGTAGCTACGAACCAGACAAGTACTTTGACTTCAGCGCTTACCTGTTTGACAACCAGCCGGCCGAAGGCAGCGCTGGTCCGAAAGACTCGACTCTAGTTCAGGCAGCGCAGTCAAGCGGTGTTACCGACAAAGCTGTAGAAAGCTGTATCACCAACAAGTACTTCGGTAACTGGTTAGAGAAGGCAACGACCGCGGCCATGACCACCAACATCCCTGGAACCGAGGAGCCTGTCAAGGGCACCCCGACCGTAATCGTCAATGGCATCAAGTACACCTGGAACAGCGGTGAAGAACTAACCAGCCCAGCGCGCTTTGCACAGTTTGTGCAGCAGGCTATGGGTCAGTAATAGCTCAAAGAAAAACCGGCAGCCGCACTGGCTGCCGGTTTTTTAGTTTCGGGACATGAGTCCGAGCTGATTGCCTTCACTATCGGTGACAAAAGCCAGCCATTCGTCGCCGGGCACATCAAAGACTCCACCTTCATCAGGGAAGACCACGTGCGGTTCGGTGCTGATTTCAAAGCCCTCGGCCCGCAACTCTTCGATAGTTTCGCGAACATCGGCTACCTCAAGATAAAGCAGTGAGCTTGGCGCATTGACGTCGAGAAAAAGCCGAACCCCTTCGAGATTGTAGAATGCAAAGCCGGGTGGGTCGAATACCGCAATCGGTTGCTGGTTGAGAATGCGGTTATAGAAATTCACCGCACGATCAAGCTCTGTGATTCGTTGCGCTACCTGTCTGAATTTCAAGATGACCTCGTGATTACGTTGACGATGAAATGCCAGCCTAACCACCACCATGCGAAGAAGATAGCCATCCTGGTCACTCGATATCTAATTACTCTGGTTAGCAACTGTTCTAGGCTTGCGATTTTCAAACTGCGCCCATCGCGCGTGAACCACCAAATAGCCAGCGCTGAGAGCACAAAGAAGAGATACCCGGCAACAGTGATCAGATAAGTGTTCATCGCTGTCTTACCAATCGCAGCAAACCAATTCCGAGAGCCATCCAAAGGCTCACGAAAGCAGCTTGGCCACCCCAGGAATCCAGCATTGGGTCAACCAGCACTGAGATGGTCGGGAACTCGTAAAGATTGTCATTAAAAATTCCGAGCAGGTTGGCCGCGAATTCCCATAGCGCGAGCCCAACCGCCCAACTAATCCAGAGCAGTTCGGCTCGTTTGATGCGCCTATCTCTCGGTGCTCGCTCGGTGTGCTCGCGAGTCCAGATCAAAACCAGCACCAAAAGTAGTAGCACAATAAACAGCCCAGCAATCAGGCCCGTGTGCCAAGGCGTGACGATGATTAGGGCACCAATCACCAGACTCAGTTCGATGACGTATTTGAAGCGAAGCCGATTCAACCACTCGGTATTTTTTCTGCTTCGTGAAGCGAAAATCAAAAGGATGCTAAAAATCGAAAAGATCACCGTGTCACCAACCGAACCGCGAAAGACTTGCAGGCCTAGGTTGATGAGGAAAGCCCATATCCAGAGGCTCAAGTGGCGCAACTTAGGTTCGCGCGCTACTTTCGGGGCATCTTTGCTCTCTGGCACAGTTCAATCCTAGGTCGTCTAGACTTATCTATGGCTTTGAGCGCTGTTGCACATAGCCTTGCCGACTTGGCGCAATTGGTAGCGCACCGCTCTTGTAAAGCGGGGGTTGTGGGTTCGAGTCCCATAGTCGGCTCGTGGATCGCAGAGATTTCGTAAAACTCGCGAGTGGCCTTTTGGTGCCAGCGGCGATGGCAAACAGCTTGCCGGCAAGCGCCGCGAGAAGTTCGGTAATCAGCAAACTTCCAGAGTCTAAAACCAAGCGAATCGCTTGGACTGTTGATGATGGCATCAGCGCAGACTCGATTAAGGCCTATCTGGCCTTTGCCGCCGGCCACTACGTAAAAATGACTTTCTTCGTTACTTCTGGTTATCCAGGTTGGAAGACCAATGAGCCGCGCATTCGAGATCTGATTTCAAAGGGCTTACTGCAAATCGCTAATCACACTACGCACCACAAGAATCTGACCGAGATCAGCGCGCAGCAGGTTAAAAACGAACTTTCGAATTGCCACAAGTACATCGAGGATGCCTTTGGGGTTGATGCCAGACCTTATTACCGGCCGCCATTTGGCGCATACAACCCGACTGTCTTGGCAGCCGCTGCTGACCTCGGCTACACCAAAGCGGTGATTTGGAGTGGCTCGGTGGTTGATACCGCAGCCCACCCGAATAGCCAACGCATTTTGCGTCACGCTAAGCAGGCTATGAAAGACACCCGAATCGTGCTGTCGCACGCGAACCATATGGAAACACCAAAGGCATTCCCGCAGATTTATGACATCCTGCGAAAGCGTCGGTTAAATCTGGTTCGTCTAGACGAAGTGATCTAGTCTTCGGCTTCGAACGTCAAACTGACCGAGTTGATGCAGTAGCGGTCGCCGGTGGGGGTTTGCGGTGCATCTTCGAAAACGTGCCCAAGGTGGCTGCCACAGTTCTTGCAACGAACCTCGGTGCGAATCATGCCGTGACTTCGGTCTTCGATTAGTTCGACAGCATCCCCAGTCTTTGGTTCGTAAAAACTTGGCCACCCGCAGTGAGCGTCAAATTTAGTCTCACTTCTGAAGAGCTCCGCGCCACAACCTTTGCAGCTGAAAATGCCCACTCGGTTTTCATTGAGCAGTTCGCCAGTGTGCGGTCTCTCAGTGCCAGCTTGGCGAAGCACGAAAAACTCGAAGTCATCAAGTTGGTCGCGCCACTGTTCATCGGTTTTATTAACCGGATACTCCATGGTTGCATCCTTTCGAACACTTACAATTACAAGTAATTACTAAGTAGGAATCATGGCAAAAAAGTTCTCTCAAGACGAGTTTGATTTTGTAACTCGTGCTGGCGGTCAACACCGTGCTGTGGTTCGCTTTGGCGACAAGCTGATTGGCTTGGCAAAATACGCTGTTGCGGTAGTTCTGATTTCGGGCTCCGGAATCATAACGCTCAACGCATTTAGCAAATCTGCTGAAATGGTTACCGTAGACGTGAACCCGGTAACTACCCAGGTGACTGAGACTTTTAACGGCGATGGGCTTGGGGTAACCATCATTGATACCACTGCCGAAGCTGGGCTTGCCAAGAAGGTTGCTCAGAATTTGCTTGATGCTGGATGGAATGTTTACGGTGCCGCCAATAACGGAAAAGCCACTGGTTCACTCGTGCTTAGCAAAACGACAGTCTTTTACAGCACTGAATCGAGCAAAGCCGCAGCCACTGATGTTCTCAAAGCGCTGGGAAATTACGAGCTTAAACAGTCGAGTTCATTCATCGATCCCATCACTGTGGTTTTGGCAAAAGATTACAAATAGTTCGGTTGCCCGAACTTACTGTGAAAAAAATGTAACGGAATGATAAAGCCGTTTGCAATCGCTTTCAGATTCGCAACTTTTTTGCCATAAAGTTGGTGATGTCGCACCAGTTTTAACAATGTCAGTTCGGGGAAGAGAGACCCGTTGCAGGCTTGAGATGATTGCCACGCGATTCGATTGAGAAACGCTTGATCGAGGCAACTAAGCAACAGAAAGCAACAAACATGGCACAGGGAACTGTTAAGTGGTTCAACTCTGAAAAGGGTTTTGGGTTCATTACCGAAGATGGCGGCGCAGATGTATTCGTACACTTCAGTGCAATCAAGTCTGATGGCTACCGTGAGCTCAAAGAGAACCAGCGCGTTGAGTTTGAGGTTAAGACCGGAGACAAGGGTCCTCAAGCAGACAACGTAACCGTTATCGCTTAATCGTCGATAAGTAAAAGTGCCTCGAATTTCGAGGCGCTTTTTTTATTTGCACTCTTGGCCAGAGAGTGCTAAAAAAGTATTAGCACTCGCAAGTGTCGAGTGCTAAAAATCTTTATTTGGAGAAACTCTCAAATGGCAAAAATCATTACTTTTGACGAAGAAGCACGTCGCGGTCTAGAGCGTGGTCTCAACATCCTCGCTGACACCGTAAAGGTAACCCTTGGCCCACGCGGTCGAAACGTTGTACTCGAAAAGAAGTGGGGAGCCCCAACCATCACTAACGATGGTGTTTCGATTGCTAAGGAAATTGAACTGGAAGACCCATTCGAGCGCATCGGCGCCGAATTGGTAAAGGAAGTTGCCAAGAAGACTGACGATGTTGCCGGTGATGGCACCACCACCGCAACCGTACTAGCCCAGGCACTCGTTCGCGAGGGTCTTCGCAACGTGGCTGCCGGTGCAGACCCGATCAGCCTCAAGCGCGGCATCGACAAGGCTGTAGCCGCCGTAATCGAGCAACTTTTCATCAACGCTAAAGAAGTTGAAGGCAAAGAAGAAGTTGCCGCTACCGCATCTATTTCAGCTGGCGACACCCAGATTGGTGAGCTAATCGCAGAAGCCATCGACAAGGTCGGTAAAGAAGGCGTTGTAACCGTCGAAGAGTCAAACACCTTCGGTATCGAACTTCAGCTCACCGAGGGTATGCGCTTCGACAAGGGTTACATCTCTGCTTACATGGTTACTGACCCTGAGCGCCTAGAGGCAGTTCTTGAAGACCCATACGTACTAATCGTCAACTCAAAGATCTCTAGCATCAAAGACATCGTTGGCGTAATCGACAAGGTTATGCAGGCAAACAAGCCGTTGCTGATCATTGCCGAAGACATTGAAGGTGAAGCACTTGCAACCCTCATCGTTAACAAGATGCGCGGTATCTTCAAGTCAGTCGCGGTAAAGGCTCCTGGCTTTGGTGACCGTCGCAAGGCAATGCTTCAAGACATCGCTATTCTCACCGGTGGCCAGGTCATCAGTGAAGAAGTTGGTTTGAAGCTCGAAAGCACCACGCTAGATCTATTGGGTCGCGCCCGCAAGGTAGTTGTCACCAAGGATGAGACCACCATTGTTGAAGGTGCTGGCGATTCAGCCCAGATCACTGGCCGCGTTGAGCAGATTCGCCGCGAAATCGCTGCGACCGACTCAGACTACGACCGTGAGAAGTTGCAGGAGCGCTTGGCAAAGCTTGCCGGCGGTGTTGCAGTTATCAAGGCTGGTGCCGCTACCGAAGTTGAACTTAAAGAGCGCAAGCACCGCATTGAAGACGCAGTGCGTAACGCTAAAGCCGCAGTTGAAGAAGGTATCGTTGCCGGTGGTGGCGTTGCTTTGCTTCAGGCTGGTAAGCAGGCCTTCGAGAAGCTAGAGCTCAAGGGCGACGAAGCAACCGGTGCGAACATCGTGCAGGTAGCTATTTCTGCACCGCTAAAGCAGATTGCGATCAACGCTGGTCTTGAGCCAGGCGTAGTTGCCGAAAAGGTTGCTCACCTTCCTTCGGGTCACGGTCTAAACGCAGCTACTGGCGAGTACGTAGACATGCTGGCAGCAGGTATCAACGACCCAGTGAAGGTAACCCGCTCGGCACTGCAGAACGCAGCGTCTATCGCTGGCCTATTCCTAACCACCGAGGCAGTTGTGGCTGACAAGCCAGAGCCTGCTTCAGCAGCACCAGCAGCTGGTGCCGGCGGAATGGACTTCTAAAGTCAAATGAAAAAGGGCACTCCGTAATGGAGTGCCCTTTTTTTATTTTCGCGAACGGAGGGGGAGCGCCCGCGAAACCTAGTTGAGAAATAGCCGTTGGTTAGCCATTTCTATTTCGTTGTATTGCTGAGCTGCAAAAGCTAGTGCTTTGCCCAATTCGGCAAGCTGCTGGTCTACAAGGGTTGCCGTGGTGCGCCAGCGAATCACAAGTTCTTGAAAGCTTGCTGCCGCTTGCCCTTGCCAACTGTCTTGCAAACCTGTTAGCTGCCCGTGAAGAGCGCTGACATCACCTTGGATTTTGGAAATTGTGGTCTGGATCACTCCGTTGGCCGCCAGTACCAGTTCGCTATCTACTGAAAATCTGCTCATTTCTTGCCTTTCTGCTTTTGAAAAGCATGGCAAGGGCAAGCAGTGTTACGAGGTTTCGAAGAACTTTCGGTGGAAAACCGCAGGCCTTATTTGCTGTGGAAGGTGATTTTGAAAGTGGCTCCGCCACCAGGGGTTTCATGCACCGCAATCTTGGCTTTGTGTTGATCCAAAATGGTCCTCACGATTGCCAACCCCAAACCTGAGCCACCGGTTTCACGGTTTCTACTGTTGTCTGCCCTGAAGAAACGCTCAAACACTCGATCGCGAAGCTCGTTAGGAATTCCTTCGCCATGATCGACAACCTCGGCTACAGCCTCGCCATTTTCATAACGCAGGTTGACCTCAACTGAAGCACCCGCGGGAGAAAAACGACAGGCGTTGGCCAAGAGGTTGGTGAAGACCTGGCGCAGCTGACCTGCGTCTGCCTGGATGGTCAAGGTTTCACTTTCAGAGTTCACCCTGATTTGGCGGTGGTTGTCGGCAACCGAGGCATCCTGAGCAGCAACTCTCGCCAGTGCTACAAGGTCGGTGGCGTTGGTTTCTAACTTGGCGTTTTCATCAAGCCTTGCGAGGGTGAGCAGCGATTCGACCAGCTCACTCATTCGCACTGCTTCGCTTTCGATGCGTTCCATGGCTTGGGCAACATCCTCTGGCTTCTTGAGCGCACCCATGCGGTAAAGCTCGGCGTAACCGCGCACCGAGACCAGGGGAGTGCGAAGCTCGTGGCTGGCATCTGAAACGAAGCGTCGCATTTGCTGCAGGGTCTTGTTTCGTGAATCAAGCGCACCCTCGATGCTGTTGAGCATGGTGTTCATGGCTCGACTAATACGCGCTACTTCGGTGTTGCTGTTCGACTCAAAAATACGCTTGTGAATGTCTCCCTGAGCCACCGCATTGGCAGTGCGCTCAACGTTTTTCAATGGTCTGAGAGCGCCCGTGATAATCAGCCAGGTGGCAAGACCGCTAAAGACTAGTAGCAGCATGCCGAAGCCGGTTCCGATGGCTTGGTACTGACGCAATAGAGCGTCGTTCGAAGTGGTCGGAAGTGCAACTACCAGGGTTCCCGGTTGTTCAGTCAGTGGCACCGCCACCATGCGCCAGGTAATCGTGCCTCCGGCTGCTAACTTGCTAGTTACCTCAAATGGTCGCCCCTTGGTCTCGAGAGCCTGTGCGACCGTGAAGCCAGATAGGTTTGGCACCGCCGGCTTGCTTCTGGTAGACGAAACCAGCGCAATCATGAGATTGCCATTCGGTGTCAAATAGCCGATGTAGTAGTCGCTCGGAAGCCTTGGAAGTTCAACCTCGTGAAGCGCCAGTCGGTTTTCTAGGGTCAGCGGATCTTCATGGCTCAGAGTCGATGCCGTGGCATTCAACAGGGTGTCAGTGCTCTGCTGAAGGTAGGTCTTTAGCAGCGAAATTGTTCCGTAACTTGAAACCGCTACGAGCAGACCAATCAGCGCCAGCGAGAGCGTGGTTAGCTTCGCGCGTAACGAGATTGACTGCCAAGCAGTCGACAACTTCGAAGCCACGGTCGACTTTCTATTTAGAGCTCTTGGATGAGCGATACATGTAACCTACTCCACGTTTGGTGATGATTACCGGCTCGCTGGTTAGCGGGTCAAGCTTCTTTCGAAGGTAAGAAACGTATGATTCTACGATTCCCATTTCGCCGTTGAAGTCGTACTCCCAGACGTGGTCGAGAATCTGAGCTTTGGTGAGCACGCGGTTTGGGTTGCCCATCAGGTAGCGCAGCAGCTGGTACTCGGTCGGGCTGAGGTCTACTGCTTCACCGTTCACGAATACTTCGTGAGCATCCTGATTAATTCTCACTTCACCAACCTCGAGGATGGCTTCTTCAACCTCAGCTGCTTTTGTGCGGCGCATGATCGCATTGATGCGAGCCACGATTTCATCGAGGCTGAAAGGCTTGGTGACGTAGTCGTCGCCGCCCACGGTCAAGCCCGTGATCTTGTCTTCGGTTTCATCCCTGGCGGTAAGGAACAACACTGGGGCTTGAATCCCCATGCTGCGAATTTTCTTGGTAACGCTGAAACCGTTCATGTCAGGCAACATGACGTCAAGCAAAATAATGTCTGGTTCGCCTTTTTCAGCGGCTTGAACCGCATCATGCCCGTTTGAAACTGCGTGGGTCGAAAAACCGGCGAAACGCAGTGAAGCAGAAAGCAGGTCTCGAATGTTTGGTTCGTCATCAACAATAAGTACTTTGATTGGTTGTTCCATGCTTAGAGTTTCACCCGAATTGCTGGGAGATTTCTGAGAATAACTTGGGTGTCTTTTGAGAGAATTCCCAGCTTAGAGGTCGTGGGCATCCAGTATCTGATAGCTGTATCCCTGTTCGGCGAGAAAACGCTGACGATTCTGTGCGAAATCCTGGTCGACCGTGTCACGCGTGATTAGCGTGTAGAAGCTCGCTGAGCGCCCGTCTGCCTTCGGCCGAAGCAAGCGCCCCAATCGCTGGGCTTCTTCTTGTCTCGAACCGTATGAGCCAGAAACCTGAATAGCTACGCTGGCCTCGGGCAGGTCGACTGAGAAATTGGCAACCTTTGAAACCACCAGGGCGCCAATTTGCTGCTGCCTGAAAGCTTCAAAGAGTCGCTCGCGTTCGTCAACCGGGGTTTCACCTGTGATTTGCTCGATGTTGAGTTCAGCTGAAATCGCCGCAATCTGGTCAAGATACTGGCCAATGATCAAAGTCGGTTCTTTAGGATGCTTGGCAAGCAGTTTCTTAATCACGTCAAACTTCACCGGTGAGGTGGCTGCCATTCGGTAGCGCTCATCAAGGTTTGCCATCGCATAAGTCATGCGCTCGTCATCGGTGAGATCGACTCTGACTTCGAAGCAGTTCGCCGGGGCGATATAGCCCTGAGCCTCGATGTCTTTCCAAGGGGCGTCGTAACGTTTTGGACCAATTAGCGAAAAGACATCGCCTTCTTTGCCATCTTCGCGAACCAGGGTAGCGGTGAGCCCAAGGCGACGTCGAGCTTGCAAGTCAGCGGTCATTTTGAAAATCGGTGCTGGTAACAAATGCACCTCGTCGTAAATCACCAGACCCCAGTCATTGGCATCAAGCAGTGAAAGGTGCGCGTACTCGCTCTTCTTCTTGGTGGTCAGAATCTGATAGGTGGCAATGGTCACCGGCTTCAGCTCTTTGATCGATCCAGAATATTCACCGATTTCATCTTCGGTCAGGCTGGTGCGCTTGAGCAGTTCTGCCTTCCACTGCCTTGCTGAGACGGTGTTGGTTACCAGAATCAAGGTGTTCGTCTTGGCGACTGCCATTGCACCCGCGCCAACGATGGTTTTACCGGCACCACAGGGCAGCACAACCACACCGCTTCCGCCATCCCAAAAGCGATCAACAGCCTGGTTTTGGTAATCGCGAATGCTCCATCCGTTTTGCTGCAGAGCAATTTCATGCGGGGTTCCTGGTGTGTACCCAGCTAGGTCTTCGGCTGGCCATCCAAGTTTCAAAAGTTCTTGCTTTACCTGACCTCTGGCAAATGCTGCGATGCCCCAGGCATTGGGTGAAAGTTGGCCAGTAAGCAGCTCAACGATTTTCTTTTGCCTTGAAACCTCGAGCAAAATCGCTGGGCTATCGCTCACGAGTTCGAGCTCACCAGTTTCGGTTCGGCGAATCGTTAGTCGACCATAGCGACTCATGGTGTCGGTGATATCAGAACGAACCGATGCCGGGATGGGGAACGTAGAGTAGCGATCAAGAATGCCCAGCACGAAGTGGCTGTCGTGGCCAGCCGCCCGAGCATTCCAGAGCCCTAATCGGGTGATTCGGTAAGTGTGAATGT
>JBJTOA010000037.1:0-5770 GCA_046074285.1 Micrococcales bacterium | reverse complement strand
AGCATCAACTGCTATGCCGATCAGGCAGGTGTTCACCCCAAGGGTTGACGAAGTGTTCGGGAACTGGCCTGCAGGCAACAGGTTAACAAAGTTTTCATCTCCGTAAGCCTTGTCGTAGGCTGCACGAAGCTGAGCTTCGGTAACTCCAGGCTTAAGCTTTGCGGTGTTCACAGCGAGAATGCCCCTACTCATCGGAACCAAAACCGGCGTGAAGTGGACCTGAACTTTTTGACCGGCAGACTTGGAAAGATTCTGCTCAATCTCAGGGGTGTGACGGTGAATTCCTCCAACGCCGTATGCCGAAGCGCCACCCAGGATTTCGCTAGCCAACAGGTTTGCCTTGAGAGTTCTGCCAGCACCTGAGGTGCCAACCGAGAGAGTGCTGACGATGTCGTCAACCTCTACCAAGCCGTCTGCCAGCGCAGGTGCTAGACCGAGTGTGATTGCGGTTACGTTGCAGCCGGGAACTGCGACTCGCTTAACACCTGCCAGAGCAGAACGCTGCTTTTCATCGCCAACTAAAAGCTCTGGCATTCCATAAGGCCAGGTGCCCGCATGGTCGCCGCCGTAAAACTTAGTCCAGTCAACTTCAGAATCAAGTCTGAAGTCAGCACCGCAGTCGAGCACCAGAGTGTCTTCGCTCAAGTAAGCAGCAACTTCAGCGCTCTTCGCGTGAGGCAGCGCTAGAAAAACAATGTCGTGACCGGCAAGGTGAGCCTCGTCGGTTTCAACAAAGACCAAGTCAGCATATGAAACTAGGTGCGGGTGAAGCGCCGATACCTTTTCACCAACGTTTGAATTCGCAGTGACAGTTTTCAAAACCAATTCAGGATGCTGCGAAACCAGGCGCAACAATTCGCCACCAACGTAACCGCTGGCACCTGCGATAGCTACTGAATAGGCCATGACAAAACCTTACTAGGCTCGAATTTCAGCGCCGAAGAGCTTGTGAGCGATTGCCACACCAGCCTCTTTAGCCTCGGTTGCCTCAGCCTGAGTCAGAGTTCGATCTGAAGCTCTAAAACGAAGTGCAAAAGTCAGCGACTTTTTACCCTCAGGCAAGTTCTGCCCACGATAGTCGTCGGTGAGTTCAATGTGCTCGAGCAACTCCCCTGCGCCTCGCTGAATCGCGTGCAGCACTGAAGCTGCAGGCGTTGAAATGTCTACCACGAGCGAAACATCTTGAGTTGCTGCCGGCAAAACATCGATTGCTCCAGCGGCAATTACCTGAGGTGCTGCCTCGCCGAAACGGTCAAAATCAATTTCAAGGATGGCCGTGCGGCGGTTCAGATTTGCTTCACTTGCGAGCGCTGGGTCTAGCTCACCTGCGTAACCGAGCAGCACCTTGGTAGCACCCGATACCGCATAAAGCGCTGCGGTTCGACCTGGGTGATAACCCTTCGGCGAAGCCTGCACCAGCTGCAAAGTTACGCCGATTGCGTTGGCGATCACTCTGGCGGCCTGGATGGCATCCTGATAACTAGCACCAACTGACTTAATGCCTGCCTGCTGGTGAATTCGGTCACCGGTGAACAGGGCCGCGAGATACTTCGGTTGCGCCGGAATAGTGCCCTGCAACTTGGCCAATTCTTTATCTGTTGGCAGTGATGTGCCACTAGGAAGATCAGCGGTTGCCTTGATATCAGCAGCAGCGTGGAACACCGAACCGAGCTCAAATAGCGCAAGGTCGGTAAGACCACGAGACAGGTTTCGGGCTGCAGCCTCGATCAAACCTGGCAGCATCGAAACTCGCATGAAAGAGTTTTGACCCTGCAGCGGGTTGGCAAGTTCAACCGGGTGCGAAACGTTTGCATCGACCACGTCGAACCAGGCCAACTGAGCCTCGGCGTTGAACGGGTAGTTCAAGACTTCGGTTAGACCTGCGGCAGCCAGCGCATTTGCCGCTGATCGACGCTGCTTCTGAGCGCGGGTTAGACCGCGACCCGGAGGAGCAACCGGAAGGCGAATCGGAATCTGGTCGTAACCGTTTATTCGAGCGATTTCTTCAATCAGGTCGGTCTTGTGCTTGAGGTCAATACGCCACGAAGGTGGCACCACTTCGAAACCACCAGAAACGTGCGCAACAACGCAGCCAATCTGAGTGAGGGTTTCGGTGATCTGCGCTGCGGTGTATTCAACACCGGTCAGTTCAAAGGCAAAAGTCTCTGGCAACCAAATAGGCGCGTGAACTTCTGCAGCCTTGTAGTCTGCCCCGAGCCCGTCGCTCTCACCCCAGGTGTGAACCTCGAGCAATTGCACAACTCGCGCCGCAGAGCGCTCTGCAACCGCCCAGTCAACCCCGCGTTCAAAACGCTTGGATGCCTCTGAATGCAGCTTGTGACGACGTGCAGTGCGAGCGATCGAGATCGGGTCAAAGTTGGCAGCCTCGATCAACACATTCTTGGTAGAAGACGAAACCTCAGTTGAAGCGCCACCCATAACACCGGCAAGACCGATAGCACCAGAAGCGTCTGCGATTACTAAATCTTCTGGATGCAGCTTGCGAGTCTGACCATCAAGAGTTACGAGAGTCTCGTTCTTCTTGGCTCGACGAACTGTGATTCCGCCCTGAAGCTTGTCAGCGTCATAAGCGTGAATTGGGTTGCCGAGTTCAAGCATCACATAGTTAGTGATGTCAACCACAAGCGAAATTGAGCGCATTCCGGCAAGCTTCAAACGCGAGACCATCCAGGCCGGAGTCGGCTTTGAGGCATCGATGTTCTTGACGTGACGAAGCACGAATCGACTAACGCCAGCACGATCGCGAATTGGCGCCTGGTCATCAATCTTGAGTTCGAAACCAGACACGTGCGCAGGTTCAACGTTGCCAGCCGGGTCTCTGAAAGCAGCCCCGGTAGCGTGCGAGTATTCCCGAGCCACGCCGCGAACCGACAAGCAGTAACCGCGGTCTGGCAAAACGTTGATGTCGATGGCTTGGTCGTCCAAAGCCAAAAGTTCGATTGCCGAAGAACCAACCTTCGGGTCTAGCCCCAAGTTCTTGAACAGCAAGATTCCCGCGTGGTCATCGCTCAAACCGAGTTCGCGAGCCGAGGCTAGCATTCCATCTGAAACGTGACCGTAAGTCTTACGCGCAGCGATCTCGAAGTTGCCAGGCAAAACCGCACCAGGCAGGCAAACAATTACCTTGTCGCCGGCTTCAAAGTTTGAAGCGCCGCAGACGATTCCGCGAACCGATTCGCCACCATCGGCGGCCTTCTCAGAACCGGGTGCAACTCGAACCTGACACCAGCGAATGGTCTTGCCATTTTGCTGCGGCTCCTCAACGAACTCAAGAACTTCACCTACGACCAAAGGCCCGGTGACATCAAATTTGTGGCTACCTTCGTCTTCGAGTCCAACGCGAACCAGAGCATCCATCACTGATTCTGCTGTTGCACCACCAGGAAGATCGGTGTATTCGGCTAACCATGAAAGTGGAACGCGCATTAGATCACCAACCCAAACTGGTTGCTGAAGCGAACGTCTGCTTCAACCATGTCGTGCATGTCTTTGACATCGTTTCTAAACATCAGCGTGCGCTCAATACCCATGCCGAATGCGAAACCGGTGTAAACCTCAGGGTCAATTCCCGCAGCGCGAAGCACATTCGGGTTGACCATTCCGCAGCCACCCCATTCGACCCAGCGTGGGCCGCCCTTAGCACCCGGGTGCCAAACATCCAACTCAGCAGAAGGCTCAGTGAACGGGAAGAACGACGGGCGAAGACGAATCTTGGCTTCAGGGCCAAACATCGAACGAGCGAAGTGCTCGAGGGTTCCTTTGAGGTCAGCCATGGTCAAACCCTTGTCAACCGCAAGACCCTCAACCTGGTGGAAAACCGGGGTGTGAGTGGCATCAAGTTCATCAGTTCTAAAAACGCGACCAGGGCAAAGCACATAAACCGGCAAATCACGCTCAAGCATTGACCGCACCTGCACCGGAGAAGTGTGCGTGCGAAGTAACAAGTGCGAGTCAACCGGCGCAACAAAGAAAGTGTCTTGCATGGCACGCGCTGGGTGATCAGCATCAAAGTTCAAAGCATCGAAGTTGAACCACTCATTTTCAAGTTCAGGCCCCTCGGCAACTTCCCAACCCATTCCAACGAAGATGTCAGAGATTTGATCCATCAGCAAAGCCAAAGGATGACGCGAACCAATGCGAGTCAAAAGAGGTGACGCAGTAACATCAACAGCCTCAGCAGCCAACTTCGCCAATGCCTCAGCAGCAGCAAAAGACTCCTCACGCAAAGCGTAAGCCTGAGACAAGGCAGCGCGTGCTTGACCGACCATTTTGCCAAGAGCAGCCTTCTCAGAAGCATCAGCATCTTTCAAAGCAGCGTTGAGAGCGGCAATCGGTGAACTTTCACCAACCACAGAGTTACGAATTGCCTTCAGAGAGGCTAAATCACTAGCGCCAGCAATGGCGGCAAGAGCCTCTGCCTGAGCGGCATCAACGGCTGATTGAGTAATCGACATAAGAGTTTCAGTCTACCTTCGACCTAAAAACATAAGGCTATTTGCGCTGGGCAAAAGCACTTTCATAAAGACAAACCGATGCAGCCGTAGCCAAATTCAAAGACTCTGCCTCACCGTAAATTGGCAAACCGACAACCCGATCAACAGCAGCCAGCACGTCACTCTCAAAACCCCAAGCTTCGTTACCGAAAACCCAAGCGGTCGGTGCATCCAAAGAGACATCCAAAATCGAATCTCCCCCGCCATCAGCTGCAAACACTTGGATGCCCGCAGCCTGAAGTGAAGAAATAGCATCCAATACATCGACATCAACCACGAATGGCACGTGAAACAAAGACCCTGCAGTTGAACGCACAGTCTTCGGGTTATAAACATCAACCGAAGATGAACTGAAAATCACGGCGTCTGCCCCAGCAGCATCAGCAGCACGAAGCACGGTTCCAGCATTACCCGGATCACGAACCTGCGACAAAACAGCCACCAAACGTGGACCCGAAGCAATTACCGACGAAAGAGAAACATCGAATTGCTTGCAAACCGCAACCACTCCCTGAGGGGTCTTGGTGTCACACATCGCCTCTAAAACACGATCCGAAACCAAGACATAGCTAAGCCCGGTAAATAAATCCGAATACTTCTCTACGCATTCCTCGGTCGCATACAGTGCCTTGACCAGCGAAGGTTCAATTTCACGCAGACCCTGAACCCCCTCAAGCAGAAAGAGCCCGGTCTCTGACCGGGCGTCTTTCTTGGCTAGCTGAGCGACCCGGCGAACCTCAGCGGCTTTCGGGTCGATCAGCACAGGCTACTTAACCTTTGGAGCCGAGGTGTCTTTTGGCAGGGCAGCCTTAGCAGTTGCAACAAGCGAAGCGAAAGTGCTTGGCTCGTTCACTGCAAGGTCAGCCAAGATGCGACGGTCAACACCAACGCCAGCCAGAGCAAGACCCTGGATGAAACGGTTGTAGGTGATTCCGTTAGCACGTGCAGCTGCGTTGATGCGCTGAATCCAAAGACGACGGAAGTCACCCTTACGAGTACGACGGTCGTTGTATGCGTAGACCAATGAGTGCAGCATCTGCTGCTTAGCCATGCGGTATAGACGTGAGCGCTGACCGCGGTAACCTGACGCGCGGTCTAGTACGGTACGACGCTTCTTCTGAGCGTTTACGGCGTTCTTAATTCTTGCCATGAGTTTTTACTCCCTAAATCCCTAGTGTCCGAGCTGCTTCTTGATGGTCTTGAAGTCTGCTGCCGAAACAACCTGGTCGACATTCAGACGACGGGTACGACGGCTT
>JBJTOA010000036.1:0-3657 GCA_046074285.1 Micrococcales bacterium | reverse complement strand
TCTTTAGCTATCTCAACATCAGCCCATTCATTTATGGTCAGGTTTACGCAATTCCGGCGAACCTGGTCGGAATATATTTCGCCGCAAACTCAGCACTGGCATACATCGGTTCGCAAATTGGTGCGAGACTGTCGAACCGGTTTCAGCCGCAGTGGGTGTTGCTTGGTTGTTTGATCGTCTGCTTGCTCGCCGGAGTAGTAATGACCGTGGGAGAACTGAATCTAGGTTCAATCTGGATATTCCAAAGCATGCTTATGCTCTTCACCTTTGGTTTCGGTGCCACGGTTACCCCGGTTTTTGCGCTAGCGATGGCCGCACACCCGAATGAAGCCGGAACAGCAGCTGGCGTTCTAGGAGTGGCAGGTTTTGTCTTCACCACCGCACTGGCTGGCGTATACCTCTTGCTTGATCACACCAGTGGTGCCGGCGTCGGAACCGGCATGGCGGTGAGCATGACAATAGGTATTTTGATTTTGTTCGCAGTGGTTCGCCCAAGCAAACTTGCGAAGCTTACTTAGCGAACGCTTCTAGGCTGGCTCGATGCAACTTTGAGTTGGTAGCGAGAACGCTTGAGGTTTGCTCGGTTAGTTCGCCATCGATGGCACTGAATTCGCCACCTGCTTGCTCAACAATCGGCACCAGAGCGGCGATGTCGTAGATCTTCAAATCGTGCTCGGCAACGATATCAACCGAACCCTCAGCCAGCAGCATGTATGAGTAAAAATCGCCGTAGGCTCGGGTTCGCCAAATTTTTCTAGAGAACTGGATGAGTTGGTCGAGGTAACCTTCTGAGTCCCAAAGTTGCAGATTGTTGTAACTTAGCGAGGCGTTCTCAAGCTCTGAGATGTTTGAAACCCTAAGGCTTCTGACTGAGCCATCGATATCTGAAGTTTCTGCTAGCCCAGGCGCTGCCCACCAGCGACGACCCAGAGCGGGAGCCGAGACTACACTCAGCACTGGCTTACCATCAACCGAAAGAGCAATCAGCGTTGCCCAGACTGGCACACCGCGCATATAGTTGGCGGTTCCGTCGATTGGGTCGATAATCCACTTGCGTTTAGTCTGACCCTCAGCGCCGAACTCTTCACCGATGATTCCATCTTCTGGGCGCTGCGCCTTGAGAATCGCCTTGATAGCAACTTCGGCAGCTCGATCGGCATCTGTGACAGGTGTGCGGTCTGGCTTTGACTCGACTTTTAAATCGAGTGATTGAAATCTTGCCAGCGTAATTTCATCAGCTGCTTCAGCCAAACGAAGGGCGAGCTCGAGATCATCGGTCATGTTTGAAATATTAGTCTGCGCTTGATTTCGAAGAGGCCATCAAGCGTCTTAGTGAATCGACTCGGGCCGCAGAAATAGTCTTCGCTTCGATTGCTTCATCGAGTGCGCAGTCTGGCGAATCAGCTTGGTGACTGCAATCGCGCGGGCAATCCTGAATCACTTGATAGAGGTCTTTGAATGACCGAAGCAGGTTTGCGAGATTCACGTGACCAAGACCAAATGATCGAACTCCGGGGGTGTCGATAATCCAGCCGTCTTCAAGCGCGATTGCTCGAGCACTGCTCGAGGTGTGACGACCTCGGCCGGTCACATCATTCACGTGACCGGTGGCACGATCTGCTGCCGGAACCAAAGTATTTACCAGGGTTGATTTACCGACTCCCGAGTGGCCGACGGTGACAGTGATCTCACCTTTGAGCAGAGCATTCAGCTCGGCAATTTTCGGAGCATCACTGCGGGTCTCAATAACCTCGAGCTCAAGACCGTCAAAGTTGCTCAAGAATTCGCTCGGGTCAGCAAGATCGGTCTTGGTGATGCAAAGAATCGGGTGTAGCCCGGCATCGTAGGCTGCAGCTAGGTAGCGGTCAATCAATCGAGCGCGTGGTTCTGGGTTTGCTGCAGCAACCACGATCAGCATCTGCGTTGCATTTGCAACGATTACTCGCTCGACCAAATCGGTATCGTCAGCGCTGCGGCGAAGCAGGGTGGTGCGCGGTTCAACCCGCACGATTCGCGCGAGTGCCCCAACGGTTTCACTGGTGTCGCCTGCAAGAGCAACCCGATCACCAACCGCAACGCCCTCTTTGCGAAGTTCTTTTGCGAGGGTTGCATTGATGGTTCGGTCATCGAGCAAAACTCGATAGCGCCCAAGATCTACCCCGGTTACGAAACCGAGCGGAGCATTTTTGTGCTCTGGGCGATTTTTGGTTCTTGGTTTGTTGCCCTTTGGGTTTGGGCGGGCTCTGAAATCTGACTCGTCGAAATCGTGGCGAGCATCCTCGGGTTCATAGAGCCAACTCAAGCGAGCATTCCCGCCCACAGTTCTGCGAACTTCGGCATGGTTTTCGAAGTGGTTGTGATGTCTTCGACCTCAATGCCCGGCACGCGAAGACCGATGATTGCTGCGGCTGTTGCCATGCGGTGATCTTCGTAGGTGTGCCAGAGGGAACCGTGCAGGTTTTCGCTCGGTTCGATTTCTAGGCCATCAGAGGTTTCTCGGCAGATTCCGCCGATGCGATTGATCTCGGTGCTGAGTGCTGCGAGTCTGTCGGTTTCGTGACCGCGCAGGTGAGCAACTCCGCTGATTCTGGTCGGGCTATCAGCCAACGCAGCGAGAGCCGCGATTACCGGGGTTAGTTCACCGCCGATTGAAAGATCAATATCAATTCCGTGGATGTTTCCGGTGTCGGTAATAGTCAGGCCGCTTTCACTGCGAGTAATGGTGGCACCCATGCGCTGAAGGATTCCGTCAAACTCATCGCCGACCTGTGTGGTTTCGGTTGGCCAGCGGGGAATGGTGACCGAACCGCCAGCAACCATGGCTGCCGCCAGGAAGGGCCCTGCATTTGAAAGGTCAGGCTCAATCGTGAATTCGCCACCGGCAATCGGCCCCGGTTCTACTCGCCAAACCGCAGGTTCAGGAGTGCTAACTTTTACTCCGCGCTTGCGCAAAGTATCTAAGGTCATTTCGATGTGCGGCATCGAGGGCAAGTGCTCGCCTTCGTGACGCAGGGTCAAACCGGTTTCGAAGCGTGCGGCACTTAGCAGCAGACCTGAAACAAACTGGCTAGACGCGCTGGCATCGATGGTGATTTCGCCGCCTTGAATCTTTCCCGAAGCGTGCACGGTGAACGGCAGGGCTTTGCGCCCCTCATCATCCACTTCAATTCCCAGCTTGCGAAGCGAGTCAATCGTGACATCCATCGGGCGTCTTCTGGCAGCTTCATCGCCATCGAAAATAACGTCACCCGAAACCAGCCCAGAAAGGGGTGGTAAAAAACGCATTACGGTGCCCGCTAACCCGCAATCTATCGCGGAGTTTTGCTCAAACTGCATACCCCCAGATACCGGCTGAATTGTTAAGTAATCTGCGTGCTTTTCGATCTTGGCGCCGAGCTGTTCAAGAGCCTGAATCATGAGGCGAGAATCGCGCGAATCTAGCGGTGCGTGAAGCACAGAAGGGGTGGTAGCAAGAGCAGAAAGCACCAGTTCACGGTTCATGAGCGATTTTGAACCAGGCAACTCGACAGTCGCGTTAATTGGCAGGTTGCGCGTTGGCGCCATCCACTGGTTGCTATTTTGAGTGCTCATCTGTGCTCAAGTCTAAAGCAGTGGGTGAGAACGCCTATATATGGGGGATAAAAATTTCGTCACCCC